>NZ_JBSFTV010000051.1:0-45294 GCF_053591455.1 Streptomyces sp. NPDC003016 | reverse complement strand
GTCTCCAACCCGAAGCACGGGACCCGGTTCGACGTACCGCCGGAGCACCGCCTCCGCCGTGCCCGTACGCCCGGCGAGATCGCGGAACGCCGCCTCGGCGGCGGCCAGCGCCTGAGGGGCGTTCTACGCGCGCCGGTCGGGCCCACACCGCTGTCAGGTGCCGACTCGTGCTCTGTTCCCCCGGTCAGACGGATACGGGGGCGCCGAGCATCCCGGAAGCTTGCTGGAGCGGGCTGAGGATGCGTACGGGCGCGGCCGTGGGGAGGGTGCGGCAGGTGAAGCCGAGCTGAGTCATGGCCCGGAGGACTTCGGCGGCGCTGAAATCACGTCGGTCCTGGCGGGTGATGACCTGGCCGACCTGCTTGAAGGGGTAGTGGCGGCGGCCGATGATCACGGATTCGCCGACGCCCGGTTCGGGCTTGACGCCCTTCATCGATTCCAGCACACCGCTCTTGGTGAGCTCGAAGGGGAAGCGGGCAATGACGCAGCGCATGTGGCCTCACAGGGAGAAGGGGGGAACGGTCCGACCAGGGGTGATGCGGTTCAGCGGGAGAGAGCGAGGATGCCCGGGGCGCAGCCTTGCTCGTCGGCCACCGGCGGGGCACCGAGCCGGAGAGAGCGCATCGCGTGCTCGGCTTCGGAAGCAGGGGTCACGGGTGAGGTGAGGGATCCGTGGTCGCCGAGGATGTCGCGCAGGCGGACGCGGTCCGTGTAGGCGGAGCTGTCACGGACCGCGGCGAGTTCGGCCTGGGTGACCAGGCCGGTGCACTGACCGTCCCGGTCGCAGACGGCCAGCCGTCCCGTGCGTGCGGCGGCCATGACGGCCAGCGCCACCTCGACGCTCATGTCGTCGCAGACCTGCGGCCCGGCCGCGTCCATGACCTCGACCACCGCCCTGTGCACGGGGATGGCGCCCGCCGGGCGGAGCCGCATCTGAACCAGCGTCAAAAGGTGCCTCCTACAGAGATGGGTCAGTTTCCTGATCACGAAGGCTTAGGCCGCCGCGTCGAAGGCGGACTGGCGTACGGGGGTGCGCCGGGTCGCCGAAGAGGGGCGGCGTCGGCTCCGGGAGGAGGCGCCGCGCTTGGGGCGTTCGGCCACCGGTGCGGTGATGACGACCGGGATGCCGGACGGGGCCTGGGCTCCGGTGATCCGGCTCAGGGCCTCGTCGCCCGAGCGGATCTGGGTGGTCTGCGGCCGGATTCCGGCGTCCGACATGAGGCGGACCATGTCGCGGCGCTGGTTCGGTGTGACCAGGGTGACGACGCTGCCGGACTCGCCGGCGCGAGCGGTACGGCCGCCGCGGTGGAGGTAGTCCTTGTGGTCGGTCGGCGGGTCGACGTTGACGACGAGGTCGAGATGGTCGACGTGGATGCCGCGCGCCGCGACATTGGTCGCCACCAGCACACTGACGTGCCCCGTCTTGAACTGCGCCAGCGTCCGGGTGCGCTGCGGCTGCGACTTGCCGCCGTGCAGCGCGGCGGCCCGTACCCCGCTGTTGAGCAGGTCCTGGGTCAGCCGGTCGACGGCGTGCTTGGTGTCCAGGAACATGATCACGCGGCCGTCACGGGCGGCGATCTCGGTCGTGGCGGCGTGCTTGTCGGCGCCCTGGACGTGCAGGACATGGTGCTCCATCGTCGTGACCGCACCGGCCGACGGGTCGACCGAATGCACGACGGGGTCGGTCAGGTAGCGGCGCACCAGCAGGTCGACGTTACGGTCCAAGGTGGCGGAGAACAGCATCCGCTGCCCCTCCGGACGCACCTGGTCGAGCAGCGCGGTGACCTGCGGCATGAACCCCATGTCAGCCATCTGGTCGGCCTCGTCCAGCACCGTGATGCCCACCTGGTTCAGCCGGCAGTCGCCACGGTCGATGAGGTCCTTGAGCCGGCCCGGGGTCGCGACGACGACCTCGGCCCCGCCTCGGAGCGCGCCGGCCTGCTTGCCGATCGACATCCCGCCCACCACCGTGGCCAGCCGCAGCCTGACGGAGCGGGCGTAGGGAGTGAGCGCGTCGGTCACCTGCTGCGCCAGCTCACGCGTCGGTACGAGGATCAGCCCCAGCGGCTGGCGGGGCTCAGCCCGCTGTCCAGCGGTGCGGGCCAGCAGGGCGAGGCCGAAGGCGAGGGTCTTGCCGGAGCCGGTGCGTCCGCGGCCCAGGACGTCACGGCCCGCCAGGGAGTTCGGCAGCGTCGCGCCCTGGATCGGGAACGGTGCGGTCACGCCCTGCCTGCCGAGTTCGGCCAGTAGCTGCTCGGGCATGTCGAGATCGGCGAAGCCCTCGACGGCGGGCAGCGCGGGAGTGATCGTCCTGGGGAGCGCGAACTCACCCTGGACGGCGGGCCGACGGCCGTAACCGCCGGAACGGGCGGACCCGCCGGAACGGCGCGGTGCCGGCGAGCCGAAGCGGCTGCCGCCCTTTCCGGCGTCGGTACCGCCCTCACGGGTGCGGGCGGAGCGGTCGTTCGTACGGGTACGGTTCATGGGGAACCTTTCCTCGATGTGGCACATATCAAGGAATTCCCGCAGCGATGAGCGGCATGAAGAATTACAAGTATGGACCGATGGAAAGAGAAAGCACATCTGGCCGGCGAAAATCCACTCGGGCGCAGGTGCTGAAGTAAAGACGCGGTGGGGACGTGGAGTCCAGGCGTCGACTGCGGTGCAGCTCTTCAGGATCGGCCGCCTCCCCGAAGGGAGAGCCGCGTGTGGTGAGACTGCGGATTCCTCCGCGTCGTCCCGCAGGTTGAAACGCCGCGGGAAATGCACGCAGCCGGGGCCCGCACCCCGAAGGATGCGGGCCCCGGCTACAAAGTCAGCGTCAGGCCGGAACGATGTTCTCGGCCGTCGGGCCCTTCTGGCCCTGCGCGATGTCGAAGGTCACCTTCTGGCCTTCGAGCAGCTCACGGAAGCCCTGGGCGGCGATGTTCGAGTAGTGGGCGAACACGTCAGCGCCGCCACCGTCCTGCTCGATGAAGCCGAAGCCCTTTTCCGCGTTGAACCACTTCACGGTACCAGCAGCCATGTCATATCTCCTTTGGGGCAGTACATCGGAATCCGCACTGCGCGGATGCCGTGTCGCCGCGATGATTACCCCGCCCGGAAAATGACCGGAAATACAAAAGCGCTCCCATCCGGCCGGAACCGAATGGGGGCACTTGAAGTTTTGGGAACCACAACTGCAACTGAGATCGACAGTAGCACGCTGGAACGTCCTGCGCACGCCACATAATTCCCTTTTGCCCATCGCGGCAAAAACTCTCACTACATGGCCCAGCAAACTCTCACCTCGCGGGCACACATATTGATTCACTCGGAGTGCAGCCTTCCAGGAGGAGCGGTGTCGCGGACTGCAACCAGGGCTGCCAAGGCGCGACACCGTACGCGGCCGTCCGCGAGATCGCCCTTCAGGAGGCGTCCAGCACCTCGTAACGACGCCCTGGGACGGGATCCCTGAGGGCGGCCACTCCCCCGCTGACCGCCTGAGGATCTACGGCGGTGGGTTGCCGCACGGGGCCGGCGAATGGGCCGCCACGGACGCACGCTCCTCGATGTCTCGCTCGCCGGGAGCGTGCGTGGTCGGCGGTGATGTCTTGGGACAGTGGTCAACGAGCGTCGACTGAACCCCGAAAAGCCCTGGAGACAACCCGTCACCGGCCGGCTGCGGAGACGAACGGAAAGGGCCTTCGCACGGGCCTGGGGGACCGGCCCGGGAGATACGGGGCCGACCGGCTTCCCGTACGTCCGCTGCCGCTCCTTGTCCTCCCCTCACCCCCGGACGGACCACGGGCGGTGGCGGAGGTCCGGCGTCGCCTTGCCGCAGGCCCCGCCCTACCCGCCGGGCTCCGGCAGCCACCGGATACGGGTGAAGTGGTCGACGCAGAGGGCAAACAGCTTCTCTTCGTCCTCCGGACGGACCACACCGGAACCGGCCAGGGCGGCGTCGGTGGCGGAGCCGTCGAAGGAGAGGCGTCCTTCGGAACCGCCGCCGGTGAGCTCCGCGGTCAGCGTGGCGAGGAGCGGGAACGCCGCGTTGTCCGGGTCCTCGCCGATCCGGCGCAACCACTCGTCCGGATCGATGCCCGGCAGCCGGTGGCCCAGGGCGCGCAGCCGGTCCAGCGCGGTGTCCAGCCGCGACAGCCGTCCGGCGGCCAGGTGGAAGGTCCGGCCCGCGGCCCCGGGCCGCAGGGACAGCTCGACGACGGCTTCGGCGACGTAGTCCACGGGCACCAGGTCGAAGGCGGTGTCCACGCGGGCGGGGGCGGCCTGGGCCTGGACGCAGCCCTTGAGGATCAGCCACAGGTAGTCACCGGTCTGGCAGGCGCCCGTGCGGCTGTGGCCGGTGATCCGGGTCGGCCGGTGGACGGTGACCGGCAGGGACCGGGCCCGGGCGGCCGCGACGAGTTGTTCGGCGACCCACTTGCTCCGGGTGTAGCCGTGCTCCAGGGCGCCGGGTGGACCGGTCGGGTGCTCGGGGCCGACCGGCAGGTCGGCATGGCCCGTGAACACACCCACGGTGGACACGTGGTGCACCGGCACACTGCGGTGCCGGGCCGCCAGCCGCAGGATCCGCGCCGTGCCGTCCACCGTGGCCGCCTTGAGTCGCTCGTACGGGGATACGAGGTTCACCGCCGCCCCGACGTGGTACACGGAGTCCACCCTGCGGGCCAGTTCGTCGAAGGCGGCACCGGACAGGCCCAGGCGGGTCTCCGCCAGATCACCGGGGATGACGGAAATCCTCCGTTCGCAGGACTCGTCCCAGATGCCGTAGCCCGTCATGGCGGAACGCAGCCGGGCGGCCGCCCGTTTCCGGTCCGCGCCGCGCACCAGGCAGTGCACCCGGGCCCGGGTGCGGTCGAGCAGGGCGCGGACGGTGAACGCGCCGAGGAAGCCGGTGGCTCCGGTCACCAGCACGTCCTGGGGATCCGCCGCCACCCGAATCGTTTCGGCGGCCGGAAGGATGTCGGCGGGCAGCTCGGTGTCGGCCCCCGGGTCGAAGGCCGCGCCCCGGATGCCGCGCTCGGTGGACTCGGCGAACTCGGCGAGCCCCGCCACGGTCGGGGTCAGGGCCAGCGCTCCGAGCGGGATCTCCACGCCCATCTCCTGACGGAGTCTCAGCACCAGGCGGGTGGCGAGCAGGGAGTGCCCGCCCAGGGCGAAGAAGTCGTCGTGCACACCCACCCGGACGCCCCCGAGCAGTTCCTGCCACACTTCCGCGATCCGCCGCTCCGAGGGGGTCCTCGGTGCCCGGAACCTGCCGTCCGGCTCCGTTCCCAGGGCATCGGGCGGCGGCAGCGCGGCCCGGTCCAGCTTGCCGCTTGCCGTGAGTGGAAACCGCTCCAGCGGCACCCACACGGCGGGCACCATGGGGTCCGGGAGCCGCCGCGCCACCGCGCGGCGCAGCAGCTCCGGTTCCGGGGCGGCCCCGTCGCCCGGCAGGTAGTAGGCGACCAGGCGGGTCCCGCCCGGAGGGGCGGCGGTCCGGGCCACCACCACGGCGTCGGCCACTCCGGGCACGGCCCGGACCGCAGCGGCCACCTCCCCGGTCTCCACCCGGTATCCGCGGATCTTGACCTGTTCGTCGCGCCGGCCCAGGAACTGGATCCGCCCGTCCGGCAGATGCCGGGCCAGGTCGCCGGTGCGGTAGAGGACGGCGGACGGGCGGAAGGGGTCCGGCACGAACTTCCGCGCGGTCAGCTCCGGGTCCCCCACGTACCCGGTGGCCACGGCCCGGCCTCCGACACAGATCTCCCCGGCCGTGCCCACGGGACAGAGCCGCTGCCGGTCGTCCAGCAGCAGTACCCGGGCCCCGGGCACGGGACGGCCGATGGGAGGCAGCCCGGGCCAGGCGGCCGGGTCGGAGCCCAGGCGTTCCGCGGTGACCACATGGGTCTCGGACGGCCCGTACTGGTTCTCCAGCACTGCGTGGGGAGCCAGGGAACGGAAGAACTCCCGGAGGGCGGGTGTGGCGTGGAGTTGCTCGCCCGCGGTGATGACCTCCCGGAGGGTCGCGGCCGAACGCCCGGTGGCGCAGGCGTAGTCGGCGAGCTGCTGGAGGGCCACGAACGGCAGGAACACCCGCTCGATCCGCTCGGCCGCCAGCAGGTCGAGGAGACGGGCCGGGTCGCGACGGGCCTCGTCGTCGGTCATGACGAGGGTGCCGCCGGAGGCCCAGGTGCTGAACAGTTCCTGGAAGGCGACGTCGAAGCCGGGCGACGCGAACTGGAGCGTCCGGGTGCCGGGACCCGCCGGGGAGCGTTCTCGCTGCCAGGCCAGCAGGTTGGCCAGGGACCGGTGCGGCATGACCACCCCCTTGGGGCGGCCGGTCGAGCCGGAGGTGTAGATCAGGTAGGCCCGGTCCTCGGGCGCCACGACGGGCAGCCGGGCCGTCGGCGCTGCCGGGGGCGCGTCCGGGGGCACCGGCACCGCCTCCACTCCCGGCGGCAGGAGCCGGGCCAGGTCCGGCTGGACCAGCGCGACCCGGATGCCGCTGTCGGCCGCCATGCCGGCGATCCGGTCGGCGGGGAGGGCGGGGTCGAGGGGCAGACAGCCGCTGCCCGCCTTGAGCACGCCCAGCACCGCGACCGCCAGCTCCGGGCAGCGCGGCAGGCAGACGCCCACCGGAGTCCCGTGGGTGCCCCGCGCCACCAGGTGCCCGGCCACCGCCTCCGCCGCCCGGTCCAGCTCGGCGTAGGTGAGAACCCGGTCCCCGTGCACCACCGCCCGCGCGTCGGGCGTGCGGGCGGCCTGCGCGGCGAAGGACTCGTGCGCGAGCGGCCGCGGCCCGGTCAGGGACGGCCCCCGCGACCAGGCGCCGAGGAGCAGCCGGCGCTCGTCGGCGGGCAGTACGTCCAGTTCCTGGACCGGCTGGTCGGGGCGGACCAGGGCATCGGCCAGCAGGGTCCGCAGCCGCTCCGCCAGGCGCCGGGCGGTGGCGCGGTCGAACAGGTCGGTGGAGAACTCCAGGAATCCGCGGAACCCACCCCGCTCGGGCACCAGGTGCAGGAAGACGTCGTACTTGGCGGTGCCCGGGTGGAGGTACAGCCGCTCGGCGGTGATCCCGGGGAGGTCCAGCGCGGGCTCCGGGGCGTCGTCGAGCCCGAAGACCACCTGGAAGAGCGGAAAACGGCTCGGCGTGCGCTCCGTACCCAGTTCGCGGACCAGATGGGAGCAGGGGACGCCGCGGTGCCGCACCGCGCCCCACACCTGGTCCTTGGCCCGGGTGATCAGCCCGGCGAAGGAGAGGCCGGCCGGTACGCGCAGACGCAGCGGCAGGACGTCGGTCAGACAGGCGATCATCGGTTCGAGCGCCTCCTCGTCCCGACGGGAGACGGGGGTGCCGAGCACCACGTCGTCCTGCCCGGAGAGCCGGGAGACCAGCGCGGTCAGTGCCGCGGCCAGGACCGTGAACGAGGTGCTCCGCGTCCTGCGGGCGAGGTCGCGGACCCCGGCCCCGATCGCGGCGTCCAGCGTGAACTCGATCCGGTCACCGGCCGTGCCGAACACCGGGGGCCGGGGCCGGTCCGCGGGGAGGGAGGACTCCGGCGGGGCGCCGCGCAGGGTCTCCCGCCAGTACGCCAGGCAGTCCGCGCGGGTCTCGCCGTACGTCCGGCGCTGCTCCAGGGCGTACGGGCCGAACTGCAGCGGAAGGTCCGGCAGGCCGGGATCCGTCCCGTCCAGCGCGGCACGGTAGTGGGCGCTGAACTCGGTGTCCAGCAGGCTGAAGCACCAGCCGTCGATCACCGCGTGGTGGAGCGCCACCACGAGGACGGCGTCGTCCTCGGCGAGTCGCAGCAGGGTGGCCCGCGGCAGCGGACCCTGGCCCGGGGCCACCGGCCGGGCCGCCGCCACCGCGGCGGCGGCGTCCAGCTGCGGCGGGTCCACCCACCGGATGTCCAGATCCACCCGGGCCGGCGGCGCCAGCACCGTCTGCCGCGGCTCGCCGCCGACGAGGGCGAGGCGGC
Organism: Streptomyces sp. NPDC003016; assembly: GCF_053591455.1. Lineage (NCBI taxonomy): Bacteria > Bacillati > Actinomycetota > Actinomycetes > Kitasatosporales > Streptomycetaceae > Streptomyces > Streptomyces sp. NPDC003016. The sequence goes on along the minus strand of NZ_JBSFTV010000051.1, from coordinate 37,330 downwards.
TGCGCAGGGCCTCGTGCCGGGTCACGATCCCGGTGAGGGCCCGCTGGACGGCAGCGGGGTCGACGCGGGCACCGCGCAACCGGTAGGCCCAGGACTCGACGTACCGGGACGGACCGTCCTGGAACTGGTCGTTGAGCCAGATCGACTCCTGCTCGAACGACATCGGGTAGTCGGGAGCCGGCGGGCCGGCCGGATCCGGGGCGGGTGTCAACGGGAGGGCGCCTTCCGGGCAGGCGGCGGGACGGGGCCCAGGGAGGCGAGCAGGCTGCCGCGGTCGAGCTTGCCGGTGGCCGTGGTCGGCAGGGCCGCACGGCGGTGGACGCTGTGCGGCACGAGGTAGCGGGGCAGCCGGTCGGCAAGGGCGCGGCGTACCGACGGAGGAGCGGGGTCGGTGGAGGCGTCCGCGGTGTAGAACATGGCGAGCCGGTCGTGTCCGCCGCCCGGAGCGGGAACGGCCACCACGGCGGCTTCCCGGACACCGGGGATACGGCGGGCGGCGCTCTCGATCTCGCCCGGTTCGACGCGGTGTCCGGAGATCTTGACCTGGAGGTCGGTGCGGCCGCGGAAGTGCAGTACGCCGCCGGGGTCCAGCAGGCCCAGGTCTCCCGTCCGGTACACGCGCACCGGTGCCCCGTCGAGGACGATGGTGGGGAAGGCGGCCGCCGTGGCGTCGGCGTCATCGAGGTAGCCGACGGCCAGGCCCTCACCGGCCAGGCATATCTCGCCCACGGTGCCCGGGGGGAGGACCTGTTCCCCGGCCAGGATGTGCACTGAGGTGCCGGGTACCGGGAGGCCTATGGGGATGCCTCCCGGGGCGGCGCAGTCCGCCGGGGTGACCCGGTGCGTGGTGGCGAACACGCAGTTCTCCACCGGCCCGTACCCGTTGATCAGGGTGATCTCCGGGTACCGGGCCAGGAAGCGGGCCACGTGGCCGGGCGAGAGCCGTTCACCGCCGGTCAGGACCTGGCGCAGACCGGTGAAGCAGGGCCTGCGCGGATCCTCCTCGTCGACGAGGAGGTTGAACAGCGAGGAGGTCAGCCAGACCGTGTCCACCCCGACGGCGCCGACGAGTTCGGCGAGGGTGTCGGGGAGGAGGTAGTCCGTGTCGGCGATGACCGAGGTGCCGCCTGTGGTCAGCGGACCCCAGAGCTCCAGGCTGAAGGCGTCCCAGGAGACGGGGGCGGCTTGCAGCACCACTCGGCCGGGCCCGAAGTCCGCCCATCCGGCTTCCCGGAAGAGACGAGTGGTCGCACGGTGCGGGGAGAGGACCTTCTTGGGGGCGCCGGAACTGCCGGACGTGAAGAAGACGGTGGCGGCCCGGGAGGCTTCGACCGGCAGGGGCGGACGGGCCGACGGCGTGGCCCCGCGGCGCCGTTCGGGCGGCCCGGGCGACTCCTCGGGAACGGTCCAGCGGGGCAGGTTCCCCGGTGCTCCCGTCTCGGCCGCCATGACCGGGGACCGCAGCACGGCGGTGATGCGGTTGATGCGGTCCGGCGGCCACCGGTGGTCCAGGGCGGCGTACGCGGCACCGCACTTGAGCACGGCGAGCAGTACGGCCACCAGCCGGGCGGAGCGAGGGAGCAGGACGGGCACAGTGGCGCCGGGTCCCACACCCGCCGCACGCAGGGAACGGGCGTAGACCTCCGCGGCGGCGTCGAGCGCGGCGTAGTCGACGCGCTCGCCCCGGTGGACGACCGCGACGGCGGACGGGTGCGACCGCGCCCGTCCGGCGACCGCTTCGTGGATGAGCCGCGGATCGGCGGTAACGGGGCGGCGCACGGTCAGGCCTCGCCCGCGGACAGGGCCTCGGCCAGGGTGTCGTTCTCGAACAGGCGCTCCGGGGCGATCCGGACACCCAGTTCCGTCCCGATCCGGGCGCAGATCCGCATGGCCTGCAGAGAGGTGCCGCCGAGGTCGTGGAAGCTGTCCGCCATCGTGACGTGCGGCGCCTTCAGCACGTCGGCGACGATACGGAGGAGGTGTTGCTCGTTCACGGTCTGTGCTCCTGGTCTGAAAACCTCGCGCGATGCCGTGCAACTGTCGCACCGGCTGGGCGTGAGGGGCCGAATCCAGCCGCCGAGCGCGTTCGAATGACTGAATCTTGCTTGTTGATGGCCGATTTCGCGGTGTGGATTCGATCAGGGGCGGTGATCGGCCCCGAGCGGAATCCGAACGTCCACCACAAAGAGGGCCCGAGGCCCCGGGGTTGGCGGATTTGACGAAGCTGCGAGCCGGTCCGTCAAGGGGTTGCGCAATATCCGGGTGCTGTGAAAATCTGACACGACTTGCGCCTCAGACCGCCGCTTGGATTCAAGTTCGGAACCGTTCGTCGTCGTCCCGGAGAACCCGTAAACGCCGGCTCAAGGTTGAGAGGAAAGTCTGCTCGTGGGACGTAACGTGGTACGCCTCAAGGCGGCAGGAGATCCTCTTCTCACTTTGGTCTGTTTTCCGTGGGCCGGCGCCGGCGCGGTTCCGTTTCGCACCTGGTCCCGAACGGTGCCGGGCGGCCTCGCACTCGAAGCGGTGCGGCTCGCGGGCCGTGAGGACCGGATGCGGGAACCTCCGCCGGAAGCGCTGGAACCGCTTGTCGAGGACATCGCCGCCGAGCTGGACACGGGTCGGCCCTATGTCTTCTTCGGCCATTGCTTCGGGGCGCTGCTCGCTCTCGAAGTGGCCCACCGGCTCCGGCGGGACGGCCGGGAAGGGCCCGCCGGGCTGCTGGTGGCCGGCGAGCCGCCCGGCCACGGCGACCAGGGTCCGGCCGTCACCGATGTGCGCGCCGAGATGCGGCGGACCGGTGTCATGCCGGACGACGTACTGGACGATCCGGTCGTCTTCCCCATGCTCGAACCGGCCATCGCGGCCGATCTGCGGCTGGCGGACACCGCTGCCCGCCTTCCGCGGCGCGAGCCCCTGCCCCTGCGGGTCGACGCATTCTTCGCCACCGCGGATCCGGTACTCGACCGGGCAGCGGCCGAGGCCTGGTCCGCCGTCACGACAGGGCCGGTGCGCGTCCATTCCGTCGAGGGGGCGCGATTGCTTCCGGGCCCTGCCTGGGAGCCGCTCGCACATTCCGTGTTCGAGGCGGCCCATTCGGACAGATCCGATTCCGGAGTGCGTTGAAGGGATGACATGAGCTCCGATCGCGATGACCTCGAAAGAGCCGTCCGCCAGGAATGGTGCGCAGTTCTCGACATTCACCGGTCCGAACCGGAAGACGATTTCTTCGAGCTCGGGGGAAATTCCATGCAGGCGGCCCGGCTGGTCAAACGCCTGGAAAGTCGGCTGGGCATTGAATTCCCTCTTGAGGCCCTGTTTATCGAAGGGACCCTGCAGGCCGTCATCACCGCCTGCGGCACATCGGCCTCGGCCGCCCGTCCGGAGTCCGGGGTGGCGTGGTGACCGCGCCCGCGGGCGACGCCTCCCTGCCGCTGGTGGGGGTGGTGCACCGACCGTACGGAGCCGCGGGTCTCCGGGAGATCTACCGGGCGGCCCAGGGCGTCTGCCGCCCGGTCCTGCTGTTTCGCCGCCCGGTCGCCGAGGAGCACCCGGAACTCGTGCACCTGGCCAGGGCGATGCTCCCGGTGCACCTCCTCTCCGAGAGCGGTACGGTCGCGTCGGTCGCGGGCCTCGGGCTGGGCGGACTGACCACCTTCCACGACGACGAGCTCGACTTCACGGACCGTCTGCTCACCGCGCTGGACCTGCCGGGTGCGCCGGCCACCGACCGGCCCTGGGACAAACTCGGCCAGCGGCACGCCTTCGAGCGGGCCGGGCTCTCCTCGCTGCGGTTCGCGCCGGTCGACTCCAGGGACGGATTCCGCCGGGCGCTGCGGGAAGTCCGCCTGCCCGCCGTGCTCAAACCCCGGCGGGCGGTCGGCGGACAGGGCGTGACCTTCGTCCACGGCCCGGGCGATGTGCACCACGTGCTCGCGCACCGGACCTCCTGGGAGGGACTGCTGCTGGAGGGCCTGATCCCGCCGTCCGTGCATCCCTCCGGTGTTCCCTGGCTGGCTGACTTCGTCTCCGTCGAGACCATCAGCACGTCGACCCGCAGGCTGCACTGCGCGGTCTTCGACAAGGCACCGGTGAACATCCGGAGCCGGGCCGGGACCGAGGGGTCGGACAGCGTCCGGGTCACTGGGGACATTGTGCCCAGCCGGCTGCCCGCGGAGGTTCGCGGCCTGGTCCTCAAGCGGACCGGCGAGGCGCTCGACGCCCTCGGCACCCGGTACCGCGTCACCCACACCGAACTCCGGGTCACGCCCGCGGACGTCGAGGTGATCGAGGTCAACGGCCGGGTGGGAGGGCATCTGACCCGCCTGCTCCGCCCCTTGGGCGGCCCGGACCTGGTGCGTGCCGCCCTGGCCCTGGCCCTCGGGGAGGGGCCCGCGGACCGGCTGGTGGAGCAGTCGGCGGAGCTCGGCCGGGACGGGTTCATGATGGGGCTGTTCGTCCCGTTCCCGCACCAGGAGGGCACCGTCGCCTCTCGCGTGGCCCGCGCCGACCTGCGCGCGCTGCCGGGAGTCGTCGGCGTGGACGAGACGGCCGAGTTCGGCGCGGCCCGCGGTGACACGGGATTCCGCGCGGCCAACGTCACCGTGCGCTTCGGGACGGCGGAGGAGATGGACGCGACGGTCGCGCAGGTCGTGCGGGGCATCGCCGGGCTGTTCGCCGCCGACGGTCTGGAGAACGATCCCTGGCTCCAGCGCTTCGCGCCGAGCCGGCGGGCCCAAGGAAAGCCACCGGGGGGCAGGCGAGCATGACAGCAGCCGACGGGGCAGACGACCTCGCGGGACTCTTCACCGAGTCCGCCGGACAGCACCCGGACCGGGTGGCCGTCGAGCAGGGCCGGATGTCGCTGACGTACCGGGAACTCGCGGCACGGGCCGACGCGGTCGCCTCCGAACTTCTCGGGCGCGGTGTCCGGCCGGGTCAGCGCGTGGCCCTGTACGCGGTCCGGCACCTTCAGACCTACGCCGCCTACCTCGGCATCCTGCGGGCCGGCTGCGTCGTCGTCCCCATCGGCCCGGCGACCCCGGCGTTCCGCGCGGCCGCCATCATGGCCTCGGCCTCGGTCCCCCTGGCACTCGGCGTCTCACCGCCGCCGGAGTGGGCCGAGCACGGCACGCCCTGTGCCGGCCTGCTGGACCTGCCCGAGCCCGCAGAGCCCCTGCGGCCCCTGCCGGGCGCGGCGGGCCCGGACAGGGATGCCTACCTGCTCTTCACCTCGGGCTCGACCGGACAGCCCAAGGGTGTCCCGATCACGCACCGCAACGCTCTCGCCTATGTACGCCACGCCGTCGCGCGCCACCGGGTGACAGCGGACAGCCGGCTCTCCCACACCTTCGAGCTCACCTTCGACCCGTCGGTCTTCGACCTCTTCTGCGCCTGGGGCGCGGGCGCCGCGCTCGTGGTGCCCGAAGGACGCGAACTGCTCCTGCCGGCCCGATACGTCAACCGGCACCGCATCACCCACTGGTTCTCGGTGCCCTCCGTGGTCTCCCTCGCCCAGCGCATCGGGGCGATCCCGGCGGGCACGATGCCCGGCCTGCGGCACAGCCAGTTCATCGGGGAACAGCTCACCCTTGAACAGGCATGCGCCTGGCGGGAAGCGGCGCCGTACAGCGTCATCGACAACGTGTACGGCCCGACGGAGGTCACCGTCGCCTGCGCCGAGTACCGGCTCCCCGAGGACGAGCGGGAGTGGCCGGAGCCGAGCAACGGCACCGTGCCCATCGGAGAGGTCTACCCCGCGCTGGAGCACCTCGTCCTCGACGAGGACGGACACCCGGCCGAGGACGGCGAGCTCTGCCTCCGCGGCGTACAGCGCTTCGGCGGTTATCTGGACCCCGCAGACAACACCGGCCGCTTCCTGAGCTTCACCGCAGGGGCCGCCACCCCCTTCACGGGGAGAGTGCCCACCGCCGAGCACTGGTACCGGACGGGCGACCGGGTACGGCTGGAGCACGGCCGCCTGGTCCACCTCGGCCGTCTGGACCGGCAGATCAAGCTGAGCGGCTACCGGATCGAACTGGGCGACATCGAGGCGGCCCTGCGTCGGCACCCGGCCGTGCTCGAAGCCGTGGCCGTGGTGGTGGACCGCGACGGCTCACCCTGCCTGGCCGCCGTACTGACCGGTACCGAGCAGCCGGAGCCGGTGATCGTGGAGCACCTCAGGACCCTCCTGCCGGAGTACATGGTGCCGACGGCCTGTCTCTGGCTCGCCACGCTGCCCCTCGGGGGCAACGGAAAGCTCGACCATGCCGGAATCCGGAGGGCGGCCGCGGCAGCCGTCGTCGCGGGGCGGGCCGAGGCGCCGGCCCGCTGACCTCCCGTCCGACCGCACCGGCCGCGCGGTCCCGCGCGTCCTGCCGGAACACCCGCTCACACCAGGAAGGCGGCCACCACATGCCCGCGTCACCCCACGGCTCCCCGGCCGCGTCCCCGGCGTCCACCGCCGGCACCTGGCTGCGGACCACCGTTCCGGCCCACCCGGTGCCCGAGCTCCACGTGGTGTGCTTCCCCCCGGCCGGCGGTGCCTCCGGGTCCTTCTCCGCCCTGCGCCGGGCCGTCGGCCCGGCGACCCTCTGCACCTGTGTCCTGCTGCCCGGCCGGGAGTCCCGTATCGCCGAACAGGAGCCGCGGGACCCGGACCGGATCGCCGACCACATCGCCGAGGCCCTCTCGGTCCGCCTGCGGGAAACCCGGGTCCCCTACGTCATGCTCGGCCACAGCATGGGAGGGCTGCTCGCCTACGAGGTGACGACCCGCCTCGTCGCGGCTGGGGAACCGCGCCCGATGCGGCTCGTGGTGGCCGGGAGCGAAGCCCCGTCCGGCGCCGCCGGCCACCGTCTGGAGACCGCGGACCCCGTCGGCGTACTGCGCGAGCTGCGAGGGGCGGCGCAAGAGGTCTTCGACCACCCGGAGCTGCTGCGCATCGCGGCCACCACGCTGCAGGCCGATCTGCGGATGATCCGGCGCTACCGGTTCGCCGGCGCGAAGATCGACGTCCCCCTCACCGTGCTGCTGGGGCAGGAGGACCCGCTCGTCGGCGCTCCGGCCGCGGCCGGCTGGGCGGAACTCGGCACCGGCAAAACCTCGGTCCGGGTGCTCTCAGGAGGCCACTTCTTCCTCGATCCGCACTATCCGGAACTCCTTGCCGAATGGCGTCGCGAGGCGCAGGCCACCGGACACCGCCCTGATCGCGCCCGGCCCGTATGAAAGGACGATCCATGCCCGAGGCCGACGCGGCCCGCACCCCGCTCACCCTGCCCGAGTTCGGCATCTGGCTCATCAGCAAGAAGGAGTCCGAGGCCTTCAACCTCCACCGGCTGTGGGAAATGCACGGGGAGCTCGACGTGCGCTCTCTGCGCCGTGCCGTGGAGGACGTGGTACGCCGCCATCCGGTCTTCGCCCGCCGCCTGACGGAAGGTGACGTACCGTCATGGAGCGTCGGCGAGGCCGTCCCCGCCTGGAGCTTCGACGAGGAGACCGGGGAGGCGAAGGACGCCGGCACGGCCGGGTGGCAGCGGCGGGCCGGCACCCACCGGTTCGATCTGTCCCGCGACTGCCTGGTCCGCGTGAGCCTGCTGCGCCGCGGCCCCCGGCACCACCTGCTCTCCCTGCTCGTGCACCATGTGGCTTGCGACGGCGTGGCCCTGGAAACCCTGATCCGTGAAATCAGCGCTCGTTACGCGCATGTGGCGGAAGGCGGCGCCATGCCGTCCGCGGCCCCCGTGCCGGCGGTCCCGGCACCGCTGCCGGCCGCGGCGGAGACCGCCCCCGCGACCGGTTACTGGCCGCAGCAACTGGCCGACGCGCGCTGGCCCGAGGCCCTGCCGCCCGGAGCCGGGCCGCGAACCTGCCGGGCCCACACCCTCCGCCTGCCGCTCGGCCCGGACGAGACCGCGCTGATCCGCGGCGCGGCGCGCAGGCTGCGGGCCACCCCGCACCTGATCGGTCTGGCCGCGCTCTACGCGACGCTCGCCGTCCACGGCAGCCCCTGCGATGCCATGGTCGCCACCCCGTTCGCCGCCAGAACCCCCGCGAACATGGGCCTGGTCGCCTGCCTGGCCCGGATGGTGCCGCTGCGTCAGCGCTGGGTCCCCGGGTCCTCGGGCGGTGAACTGGTCGAGGCCGTCCGCCGGACGGTGTCGGAGGCGCTGGCCCACTCGGCGGAACCGATCCGGGAGGTTTCCGACCTCTTCGACCCCGCGGCCTCCGGAACCGCCGTCTGCTTCCAGGCCCACGGCCGCCTGCCGGACCCCGAACTGCCCGGCGTCGACGTGCTCGCCCTGGACGACGACGACAGCCGGCTCGCCCGGTTCGACCTGGAATTCGATCTGCACCTGCGGCCGGACGCGGGTGCCGTCGTCCTCACCCGCCGCACCTCCGGCAGCACCACGGGCGAGGGCGCCGCCCGGCTCCTGGACACGTACCGGCGGATCCTCCTGCGGATCGCCCGCGACCCCGAACTCACTCTCGCCCTGGCCGACGCGGACACGGGCACGGGCACGGCAGCGGACGGCGAGCCGGAGGTCTCCCTGCTGCTCGCGCCCCCGCGGAACAGCCCGGCCCGGCCTCTCATGGAACGCTTCGCGGACCTGGTCCGGACCTCACCCGGCCGGCCGGCCGTCGCCCACCGGTCCACGACGGCCGACTTCGGCGAACTCGGCAACGCCGTGGCCCGGCTGGCCGCCACCCTGCGCGACCACGGGGCAGCCCCCGGAACCCCCGTCGCCGTCCTGGCCGAGCGGGGCATCCCCCTGGTCGCCTCGGTACTGGCTGTCTGGCAACTCGGCGGCCACGTCGTCCTGCTGGACCCCCTGCACCCCGACTCCCGCCTGGCCCACGTGGTCGCCGACGCCCGGACGCGCCTGCTGCTGCGCAGCCCCGGCCTGCGGCACCGGTTGCCCGGACATCCCGAAGTGGTGGACCTGGCCCCCGAGGCGGACACCCGGCCGCCGGCTCCCGGCGAGGAACTGCCCCCCGGCGCCGCGGTCCACCACCCCCGCGCCCTGGCCTACGTCATCCACACCTCCGGAACCACGGGGCAGCCCAAGGGGGTCATGGTCGACCAGGGTGTGCTCGCCACCATGTTCGAGGCCCAGCCGGCCGGTCTGCGGGTCTCCCGGGCCGGCCTGACCTGCGCGGTCTCCTTCGACGTCTTCTTCCACCAGCTGCTGTACCTGTTCCGCGGAAGCTGCCTGGTGGTGGCGGAGGACGCGGTCTACCGCGACCCGCAGGCCCTCGTGTCCTGGACCGAGCGCCACGGCGTGGACTTCCTCAGCATCACCCCGTCGATGCTCGGCGCGATGCGGCAGTTCGGCTTCGAGCAGACCCTCGGCCGGGGCAGGGTAGAGATCGAACTGGCCGGTGAGGCGGTCGACCACGCCACCTGGGGACTGCTGCGCGAACTCGGCGTGCGGACCACCAACTCCTACGGGCCGACCGAGACCATCGTCGTCACCGCCTGCGGCTTCGAGGAGCAGGACAGCCCGAGCATCGGCCGCCCCGTCGAGGGAACCTCGGCCTATGTACTGGGTCCCACCCTGCGCCCGGTCCCGCCCGGGGTCGCCGGCGAGCTCTACATCGGCGGGCCGCAGGTCAGCCGCGGTTACATCGGCAAGCCCGGCCTGACCGCGGACCGGTTCCTGCCCGACCCCTTCACCTCCGAGCCCGGCGGCCGCATGTACCGCACCGGTGACCGGGTGCGGCTCACCGCCGAGGGCCGGCTCGACTATCTGCAGCGCGTGGACCACCAGCTGAAGGTGCGCGGCCAGCGGGTGGACCCCTACGAGGTGGAGGAGGTCCTGAGGCGGGCCCCCGGGGTACGTGACGCCTACGTCGCGCGCGGTGCGGCCACGAACGCCTCCGGCCTGCGGGCGTACGTCGTCCCCGCGGACCCCCGGACCCCGCCCGCCCCCCGACGGATCCGTGCCCTCGCGGCCGAGCACCTGCCGCCGGCGGCCGTACCCACCCACATCACCGTGGTCGCGGCGTTCCCGATGACCCCCAACGGCAAACTGGACGAACAGGCCCTGCCGCGGCCCGCCGCGGAGCGGCCGGCCGGGCCCGGGGCCGATCCGGTCGCCCGGTTGTGGCAGGAGGCGACCGGCCTTCCCCCGGGGGCCGAGGACGACAACTTCTTCGAATGCGGCGGGAGTTCCCTGGACGCGGCGCGTACGGTCGCCGCCCTCAACCGCCTCTGCGCGGCGGAGATCGACCTCGCCTCCTTCCTCCGCGACCCCACCCCGTTCGGCCTCCGGCACCAGCTGCGCAATACGGCGGCGCGGGAAGCCGGACCGGAATCCGACGCGGAAGCCGCCACCCCGGCCCCCGCCGGCGAGGCCGGTCCGCCCCGGCTCTCCGACGCGCAGCGACGCCTCCTGCTGCTGCACCGGGCCGCTCCGTCGAGCAACGAGTTCACCGTCTTCTGGGCGCTCCGCCCGGCGGCCGAGCCGGCCGCGGAGGCCCTGGACCGGGCCTGGCTGGAGGTCGTGACGGCACACGACGAACTGCGGCTCCGCGTCACGGAAGCCGACGGGAACCCGGTGCGCGCCGAGTGGCCCGCCGCGCGGTTCCCCGTACACCGGCGGACCCTCGGGCCGGAGGAGCTGGCCGGCGTGCTCGACGAGGCGGCCGACCGCGCCTTCGACCCCTTCGGGGAACCGCTGATCCGGCTGGAGGCGCTGAGCCTGCCCGAGGGCGAACACGTACTGCTGTTCACCGCGCACCACATCGTCCTCGACCGGCACTCCATCCAGTTGATCAACGAGCGGCTCGCCCTCCACCTCGCCGGACGCGCGCTCCCCGTACCCGGCCGCCGGTGCACCGAGGCCCGCGAGCCGGCCGCCGCCGAGGCGAACCGGTCGCGGGAGTTCTGGGCCGCCGAGCTCGCGCAGGTGTCGACGGCGCCGCCGATCGACTTCGGCACCCCGGAACCGGCGCTGCGCGACCGGCGGGGCGCCAGTGTGGGCCACGCCCTGGACGGGGCCGCCTGGAAGCTCCTCCAGGAGACGGCCCGCGCCCGGCGGACCACTCCGCTGGTGCTGGCCATGGCCGCCTTCGCGCTGACCGCCGACCGCTACGGGGCCGCGGGAGACGTGCTCGTCGGGACCACGATGGACGTCCGGCCGCCCGGCTTCGACGACGTCGTGGGGCTGTTCGTCAACCCGGTGCCGGTACGGCTGCGCTTCGGCCCCTCCCTCACCGGCGACGCGTTGATCTCCGCCACCCACGAGGCGCTGCTGCGGGCCCACGAACACCGCCGGCTGCCGTTCAACGAACTGGTCCGGCACCTGAAGCTGCGCTCCGAACCCGGCGGCGCCCCCCTCTTCCAAGTCCTCGTCGACTACGAGCCGCTGACCCCGGCCGACGCCGCCGCCCCCGGCCGCGGCTGGACGCCGGTGGACATCCCCGCAACGGTGGCCAAGTACGACCTGGAGGTCATGCTCCGCCAGACCGCCGACGGCGCCCACCTCGGCATCAACTACCGGACCGACCGCTGGCAGCGGGGACAGGCGGCCCAGGTCGCCGACCAGGTGTACGAGGCACTGCTGCGGCTCGCCTCGGACTCGGCCCTGCCCGCCGCACCGCCCCTCGCGGCTGCCACCGGACCCCGGGGCCCGCGGGAGGGGGACGGAGCACGGCCGTCCGGTCGGGACCGGCTCGTCGGCGACCTGGTGGCCGGGATCGCGCTCCGGGAACCGGAGCGGATCGCCGTCGTGTCCGGCGAGGACGCGCTCACCTACGGCGCGCTGCGGTCCGCCGCTCTCGCCGCGGCGGCGCGCCTCGCCGAGGAGGGAGTGCGCCGCGGCGACCGGGTGGCGGTGCTGGCCCGGCGTTCCACGTCCATGGTGGTGGCCGTGCTCGGCGCGGTCTTCGCCGGAGCCGCCTACGTACCGCTCGATCCCGGACACCCGGATGCGCGGCTCGCGAAGGCGTTGCGGGACAGCGGGGCCACCGCCGTCCTCGCCACCGGTGACTGCGCGGTCCGGGCCCGCCGGCTGGGGGCCACCGTGGTCGACCCGGAACGGGCCGGCCACGACGGCCGGTACGCCCCCGCGGTCCTGCGCGAACAGGACCAGGCCTATGTCATCTACACCTCCGGTTCGACCGGCGAACCCAAGGGCGTGGTGATCGAACACGGTTCCCTCGCCGCCTCGACCGCCGCCCGCCGCGAGGTCTACCCCGGCCGCCCCGTGTTCCTGCTGGTGTCGCCGCTCGCCTTCGACTCGTCGGCGGCGGGCCTGTGGGGAACCCTCACCGCCGGGGGACGGCTGGTCGTGGCCGACGAGGACGAGGTACGCGACCCCGAGCGGCTGATCGGACTCGTCGAGCGGCACCAGGTGACCCACCTGCTCTGCGTCCCCTCCCTGCACAGCGTGCTGCTGCGCACGGCCGAACGCGCCGGCGCCGGGGCGCTCCGCACCCTCCGCGAGGTGGTCGTGGCGGGCGAGCCGCTGCCGGAGCAGCTCCCGTACAGACATTTCGGCCTGCTCCCCCAGGTGCCGCTGGTCAACGAGTACGGGCCGACCGAGGTCTCGGTGTGGTCCAGTTTCCGGCGCTACCACGAGCCGGGGCCGATCGGCATCGGCGGCCCCGTCCCCGGTTACCGCCTCTACGTCCTCGACCACGCGCTGCGACCGGCACCTCCGGGCGCCCAGGGCGAACTCCACGTCGGGGGGCCGGGTGTGGGCCGGGGCTATCTCGGCCGGCCCGCGGCCACGGCCGCGGTCTTCCTGCCCGACCCCTTCGCCGGGGAGCCGGGGGCGAGGATGTACCGCACCGGCGACCGCGTCCGGCGGGGCGAGGACGGCACGCTGGTCTTCCTCGGCCGGACGGACGACCAGATCAAGGTGCGCGGCCACCGGATCCAGCCCGGGGAGGTCGAGGAGGCGCTCCGCGCGGTCGACGGGGTCGAGGACGCGGCCGTCGTGGCGCGTGACGCGACCACGCTGGTGGCCTTCCTGACCGGCCGTCCGGCGTCGTCCGGCCAGGTCCGCCGGACGGTCGCCGCGACCCTGCCGGCCTTCATGGTCCCGGGTGTCGTCCACGTCGTGGACCGGCTGCCCCGCACCGCCAACGGGAAGATCGACCGCCGCGCCCTGGAGGAGCGGGCGGCCGCACCGGTGCCGGCTCCGGTGCCCGCTCCGGGCCAGGCCGCTCCGGCGGCCGCCGGGAGCCGGCCCGGGCGGTCCCGGCACGCGGAGGTCGCCGCCGCCTGGAGCGAGGTGCTCGGCATCACCGACGTGCCGGAGGACGTGAACTTCTTCGACCTCGGTGGCCATTCGCTGCTGGTCCCCGCCCTCCAGGAGGCACTCCACCGGCGGACCGGCGTCCGGATCCCCCTCCTCGACCTGTTCCGCCACGGCACCGTCGCGGACACCGCCACCCGGCTGGCCGACCGTACGGCCGGGGCCGAGGCCGGGGCCGAACCCGCGGCGGTGACCGGGGCCGCACCGCCCCTGGACGCCGCCGACCGCCGTGCGAACAGGGCCGCGGCCGCCCGCCGGCTCCGTGACCGCCGTACCGAGGAGGCAGGCCGATGAGCCGTGACCGCTCGCTGGACATCGCCGTCACCGGTATGTCGGGCCGGTTCCCGGGAGCCGCGGACATCGCGGAGCTCTGGGAGGCCCTCGGCGCCGGCCGCGTCCTCACCCGCCGGTTCCGGCGGGAGGAACTCCTGGACGCGGGTGTCCCCGCGCACCGGGCCGACGACCCCGACTATGTGCCCGTGTACGGGCGGCTGCACGACTCCGACCGCTTCGACCACGCCTTCTTCGGGATCAGCCCCCGCGAGGCGCGACTGCTCGACCCGCAGCAGCGCCTGCTGCTGGAGTGCGCGTGGACGGCCCTGGAGGACGCCGGCCACCCCTTCGGCAAGGGCGACCCGCTGCGCACCGGCGTGTACGCCTCGGCCGGCCGCAGCGACCACCTGCGCGACCTGCTGGCGGCGGAGCACCTGGAGCCCCCGGAGCTGGAGGAGGCCGTCCTCGCCAACGAGCGCGACTTCCTGGCCACCCGCATCTCCTACCGGCTGGGCCTCACCGGACCCGCGCTGAGCGTGCTGACCGCGTGCTCCTCCTCCCTGGTGGCGGTCCACCTCGCCGCCCAGGCGCTCAACAACGGCGAGTGCGGCCAGGCCCTGGTCCTGGCCGCGTCCGCGAACGGGCCCCAGACCGGCCATCTGCACATGCCGGGGGGCGTGATGTCCGCCGCCGGCCGGTGCCGTCCCTTCGACTCGGCCGCCGACGGCACGCTGAGCGGTTCGGGGGTCGTCGCGATCGTGCTGCGGCGCTACGAGGAAGCGGCGGACGGACACCCGCCCGTGCACGGAGTGATCCTCGGCTCCGCGGTGAACAACGACGGGAACGCCAAGGCGGGGTTCCTCGCCCCCTCGGCCCAGGGCCAGGAGCAGGTGATCCGCTCGGCCGTGGCCTCGGCCGGCGTCGACGCGTCGTCCATCGGCTACCTGGAGGCCCACGGCACCGGGACCCTGATCGGCGACCCCATCGAGTGGTCGGCGGCCTCGGCCGCCTACCGCTCCCTCGGCGCCGCCCCGGGGTCGATCGCGGTCGGCGCGCTCAAGGGCGCGACCGGCCACCTCGACACCGCCTCGGGCCTGGCGGGCCTGGTCAAGGCGCTGCTCGTGCTCCAGCACGGCCGGGTGCCCGCCGTTCCGGGCCTCGGCGAGCCCAACCCCCTGCTGGAGCAGGAGAGTTCCCCGCTTCGGCTGCCGCCGGCCGCCGAGCCGTGGCGGGGGCCGGAGCCCAGGCGGGCCGCCGTGAGCTCCTTCGGCGTCGGCGGCACCAACGCCCATGTCGTCGTCGAGCAGGCGCCGCGGCCCGCAGCGGCCGAACGGGCGGACCGGGTACCTGAAGGCAACCGGCCGGGCCGGCATCTGGTGGCGCTGTCGGCCGCCGACGAGGACGCTCTCGTACGGATGCGGGCGCGGCTCGCGGACCATCTGACGGCCGTCTCCCACGACACCCCGGGCGCGGAGCCGGCCGCGCTCGCCGGCGTCAGCGGCACGCTGGCCGGCCGGGCGGCCCTCACCCACCGCTTCACGGCGGTGGGCGCGACCCGGGCCGAGATCGCCGCCCGGCTGCGGGACCCCGCCGCACCGAACACCACAGCGGCCCCGAAGGCCACCCCGCTGGTCTTCCTCCTCCCCGGCCAGGGCACCCAGGTCCCCGGGATGGCCCTGCCCTTCGAGGCGGCGCTGCCCGGATTCGGCCAGGCCCTGGCGGCCTGCCTGGACACGTTCTCCGAGGTCACGGCGGAGGAGGTGGAACGGGCGCTGCGCGACCCGGGGTTCCCCCGTGAGCGGCTGGCGCAGACCCGGCTGGCCCAGCCGGCGCTGTTCGCCGTCGAGTACGCCGCCGCGGCCGCGCTCCGGCAGACCGGACTCGCCCCGTCCGTCCTCCTGGGCCACAGCCTCGGCGAACTCGGCGCCGCCTGCCTGGCGGGCACGCTGACTCTCGACGCGGCGGCCCGGATCGTGGAGCGCCGAGGCGCCCTGATGCAGGAGTGCGGAGCGGGGGCCATGATCTCGCTGGCGTGCTCGGAGGCGGAAGCCGCGCAGCTGATCTCCGCGCACTCCGCCGAGTTGAGCGTGGCGGCGGTCAACACCTGGACCGACACCGTCCTCGCGGGCCGGGCCGAGGCCGTGCACGCCTTTCACGAGCGGATCGCCGGCCAGGTGCCGGCCCGCGTGCTGCGCACCGACCGGGCGTTCCACAGCGCACTCGTGGAACCGGCCGTCACCGGTCTGCGCACCGCGCTCGCACAGGTGGCGACCGGCCCGGCGGACCTCGTGTGGGTCCGCGCCGCGAACGGGGCGCCGGTGCCCGCGGGTTCCTCGGTGGACGCCGGGTATTTCGCGGACTCCGCCCGCAGCCCCGTGCGTTTCGCCCAGGCCCTGGCGGCCGTACGGGCCGGATTCCCCGGCGTCCGGGCGGTGGAAGTGGGGCCCGGCCGGGTGCTCAGCGCGTTCGCCGAAGCGGCCGGGATTCCCTCCGTGCCGCTCTGCCCGGCCGGCTCCGCCGATCCCGGCGGGGGCCCGGTGCTCGCCGCCCTCGGGGAGCTCTGGGGTGCGGGCCTGCCCGTGGATCTCACCCGGGTCCTGCCGCGCGGCCGCCGTGTCCGGCTGCCCGGCTACCCTTTCCGCGGCCCGCGGTGGCCGCGCCCGGCCGGCACGCACCCCGCGGCCCCGCAGGACGCGGCCCCTCAGGACGCGGCCCCTCAGGCCGAGGCCCCTCAGGCCGAGGCCCCGCAGGCCGAGGCACCGCAGGCCGAGGCACCGCAGGCCGAGGCACCGTATGTCGCACCCGAACCCGGCGACCAGGCACCGGAGGAACCGGCCGAGCCCGCCGATGTGGTCCGGGACCTCTGGTACGGGCAGCTCGGCGAGGTGCCGCTGTCCGGGGAGGCCGACTTCTTCGACCTCGGAGGGGACTCCCTCTCCACGGCCCGGCTCGCCCGAGCCATGGGCCGCGCCTTCGGCATCGAGGTGTCCGTACGCGATCTGCTGACGGCACGGACCCTCGGCGCCCACATCGCCCTGGCCGAGCGTCTGCTGGTCGAGCAGATCCTCGGCGAGTCCCAGGAGAACCGATGACCCCCTCCCCCCTGGACCGGCTCACCCCGGCCCAACGCGCCGCGCTCGCGGCCCGCCTCGCCGGGCGGCGTGCCGGCCAGGTCCCGGAACCGCCCGCCGCCCCGGGACCGCCCCGGGCCGTCCCCTCCGGCAGCCATGCGCTGTCGCTGACCCAGTACCGCATATGGCTCGCGGAACAGTCCGCACCGGCCGGTTCGCCGGCGTACACCGTGCCTCTCGCCCTGAGGTTCACCGGACCGCTGGACACCGAACGGCTGCGGGCCTGTCTGCGGCTGCTCGCCGAACGGCACCTGGCGCTGCGCGCCCGGATCGTCCAGGAGGGCGGAGCGCCGCGGCAGCGCTTCGACGGCCCCGCCCACATCCCGCTGGAGATCCGGCCGTCGACCGGTGGAGCCGCCGGGCTCGACGAGTCCCTCGCCCGGGAGGCCGGGCGGCCCTTCCCCTTCGAGCACCCGCCTTACGTCCGGGCCCTGCTCCTCGTCGTCGCACCCGGGGAGCACGTTCTCGTCCTCACGCTGCACCACGCGGTGTGCGACGGGTGGTCGCTCAACATCCTGACCGGTGAACTCCTGGACGCCTACCGGGCCGAGGGCGCACCGGCGCTCCCCGGGCCGGCGGCCCAGGTGTGGCACCTGGACTACGTCCGCTGGGAGCAGAGTGCCGAAGGCGCGGCCGAACTCGCCCGGTACGCCGCCTACTGG
The DNA here is from genome assembly GCF_053591455.1 of Streptomyces sp. NPDC003016. Taxonomy (NCBI): domain Bacteria; kingdom Bacillati; phylum Actinomycetota; class Actinomycetes; order Kitasatosporales; family Streptomycetaceae; genus Streptomyces; species Streptomyces sp. NPDC003016. The sequence goes on along the minus strand of NZ_JBSFTV010000051.1, from coordinate 20,002 downwards.
GGACGGCAGCACGCGCACCTGAGCGACCGGCCCGAGCTGCCCTTCGCCCGGTACAGCGCCCCGGCGGCCGGGGAAGCCGCACCCTGCGCGGAGCTGGACCTGCCGGAAGGGCTGCCGCGGGCCGTCCATGCCCTGGCCCGGCGCACGGGGAGCACTCCGCACGCCGTGTGGCTCGCCGCGTTCGCCGCGAGCTGGCACCTGCTCACCGGGGTCCGCGCCGTGCCGGTGGGCGTGCCCACCGCCAACCGGACGACCGAGCGTTTCGACCGCGCGTTCGGGGCCTTCGTCTCGACCATGCCGCTGGTGCTGCACGTCGGCCCGGGGCAGACCTTCGGCGAATTGGTGGAGCGGACCACGGAGGCCCTGCTGGAGGGGTCCGACCACCCCGTCCCCGCACTGGCCCCCGGGTCGGGCGCGGACATGCCCGCCGTCACGTTCGTGCTCACCGGCGAGATCGACCCCCCGGGTGCGTGCGGGCCGCTCGCTGTGGCGCAGGTGCCGGTCCGGGTCCAGGGCAGTCAGGGCGACCTGACGGTCCAGCTCGAAGTACGGGGCGGCCGGATGACGGGCCGGCTCACCGGATCGCCGGAGCGGTACACCGGCGAGGGCCTCGCCCGCCTCGCGCGGGCCTACCGGCGGTGCCTGCGGGCCGTGCTCGCCGCCCCCGACCGCCCGCTGGCCGCCGTCGATCCGAGGGAGGACGCGGACCGCGCGTTCGCGGCCTCGGTCGTCCGGGCCACCGCCCCGGCCCCCGCCGCCCCGCTGCCGTACGCGGCCTTCGCCCGGTGGGCCGAAAGGAGCCCGGACGCCGTCGCCGTTGTGGACGCGGCGGGGCGGGAGACCGGCTACCGGGAGCTGGCGGACCGCGCGGAGCGGCACGCCGGCGCCCTGCATGCGGCGGGGGTGCGTCCCGGGACCTCCGTGGCCCTCCGGACGCGGCCGGGCGCCGACTACCTGGCCCTGACCCTGGCTGTGTGGCGGCTCGGCGGCTGGACCCTGCCGGTACGCGCCGAGGACCCTCCGGCGCGGCTGCTGGAGACGCTGCTCGGCGCGGACGTCCGGTTCCTGGTGTACGAGGGCGCGAGCAGCGTGCCGGACCTGCCCGGCCTGACGGCGCTACCGCTGCGGGAGGTCACCGGGGCCGCCGCCGGGCCGGTGCCCCCTGCCGCGGCGGTCCGCGGGGGCGATCTCGCGTACGCGGTGTTCACCTCCGGTACGACGGGCGCGCCGAAGTGCGTGCAGGTGTCCCACGGGGCCCTGGCGAACGAACTCGCCTGGCGGCGGGACACCTTCGGACTCGGGGCACCCGACCGGGTGCTCCAGACCATTCCGCTCGCCTTCGACCCCTCCTTCTGGCAGTGCTTCGGCCCGCTCGCGGCGGGAGCCGCCGTGGTCTTCCCGGACATCGACCCGGGGGCCCGTCCGGGCGACCTCGTGGACGCGGCCCTGGCCCACTCCGCGACCGTGGTGGACCTGGTGCCCTCGCTGCTGGCCGCCCTGACCGACGACGACCTCCGCCGGCTTCCGGCGCGCGTGGTCTTCTGCGGCGGGGAGGCGCTGCCCACGGCGCAGGCGGAGCGCTACCTGCGGCTCGGGCGGGGCGAACTGCACAACCAGTACGGCCCGTCGGAGGCCTGCATCGACGCGGCCTCCCACGCCTGCCGCACCGCGGGTGCGGGGCGCGGCACCGTTCCGCTGGGCCGTCCCCTCTCCGGCGTCCGGCTGCACGTTCTCGACGGCGCCCTGCGTCCGGTGCCCACCGGGTCGCCGGGCGAACTGTACGTCGGCGGCGCCGGAGTCGCCCGCGGGTACGCCGGACGCCCGGCGGAGACCGCGGACCGGTTCCTGCCCGAGCCGGACGGCCCGCCCGGGGCGCGGATGTACCGGACCGGCGACCGGGTGCGCTGGAACGCCGCCGGCAGCCTGACCTTCCTCGGCCGGGCGGACCACCAGGTGAAGGTGCGCGGGCACCGGGTGGAACTCGAAGAGGTCGACCGGTGGCTGCGCTCCGCCGACCGGGTGCGGGAGGCCGCCGCCGTTGTGGTCGGCGTACGCGTCAACCGGCTGGTCGGCTTCGTCACGGGCGGGCCCGAGTCCGGTCCCGGGCCCGATCCGGAAGCGGTCCGGGGCCACCTCGCGGAGCACCTGCCCGCGCACATGGTCCCCGCCGAGGTACGGGTCCTGCCGGCCCTGCCGCTCACGGCGAACGGCAAGGCGGACCGCCGGGCCCTGGCGGAGCTCGCGCTGGAACGGCGGGCGGGTCCGCGGCCCGGCCCGGTGCCGGCGGATCCGGTGGCCACCGCCGTGCTGGAGGCCTTCGCCGCCGCGCTGGACCTGCCCGCCGCCGCGCCCGAGGACCACCTGTACGAACTGGGCGGGGCATCCCTGGGAGGGGCCCGCATCGCGGCCGAGCTGACCCGGCGGCTCCGGGTCGAGGTCCCGGTGCGCACCGTGCTCGGCAACCCCAGGGCCTCGGACCTCGCCGCGGCCGTGACCCGGCTGCTGCACCCGCCCGCACCGGCCGCCGCCCCCGGGGACCCGGGCCCCGGGACCGAGGACGGGCTCGGCACCGAGCAGCTCCACGTGCTCCGGCAGGAGCGGGTGCTCGGCCGCCTCACCCCGCCGATCTCCTCCCTGCTGGCGCTGCCCCGTCCGGCCGGCCCGGACGAGGTCGAGAAGGCCGTACGACTCCTGGTGGACCGGCACGAGGCGTTGGCCCCGCTCCCCGGGGCGCCGGTGGAGGAGGACTGGCAGCCCTGTGTCACGGAGGCCCTCCCGGACCCGCCGGAGCTCGTGCACTGGCAGCCCGGGGTGTCCGACCGGAGCGTGCCGAACGGCGTTCCGGCCCTGCAGGCAACCCTGCTGGCGGGCGCGGACGGCACGGTCCGCCACCTGCTGCTGCGCCTGGCCCGCAACCGGGGTGACGGTGCCTCCGTCGGCATCCTCGGCGAGGAACTCCTCGGCCTGCTGGCCGGTGAGCCCCTGCCGGAACCCGCCCCCCGGTACAGCGGCTACGTCGGCTCCCGGCGGGAGCGCCGACGGGCCCGGAGCGCCGAACTGGAGCACTACTGGGCGGATGTCCTGGCCGGTGCCGCGGCCGATCCGTTCGCCCTGCGCCGCCCCGCAGGGCGCGAGTTCCGCAACCACGGCGCCCAGCTGGAGGTCCCGGCGGCCTCCCGGACGAGGCTCGCGGAATTCTGCCGGGAGTCGGGGATGACCCCCACCGCCGTGTACCTGGCCGCCCTGGCCCGGCCCGTGGCCCGCGCCTCGGCCGAGCGGCGCGCCGCCGTGATCGGCCTGCCGGTCTCCCACCGGTCGGTGCTCACCGAAGCCCGCCTGGTCGGGCGCGCCGTGGACCTGCTCCCCGTGGTCGTACCGGTCGGCGACCCGGCCGGGGCGCACCGCGCGCTCCTGACCGCACTGGACCACGCCGACCTGCCGCTGCTCCGGATCGCCGAACTCACGGATCCCGTCGATGCCGCGGTGCGGCCCCCGGTCTGCTCCGCCGGCCTGATCATCCACGAGAGCCCCGGGGACGCCCCGGTGGTCGACGACACCCCGCCCGGCGAGTCCGTTCCCGAGCACTGGTCGGATCTCGACCTCGTGCTCCACGTGCATCCGCGGCCCTCCGGGGGCTTCCGTCTGGTGCTCTCCGGCTGCGTGCGGATGTTCGACCTGGCTGATCTCCGTACCGAACTGTCCGCGCTCGCCGCGGAGATCGAGGACCGGACCGTTCCGGCTCAACCTTTCACCGAAGATTGAGGAATGACATGAACGAGGAAGAGAAGTACCTCTTCGACCTCCGCGGCTACCTGGTCCTGCCGGACGCGCTCGGCCAGGACGAGGTCGCGGACATCAACGCGGCCCTCGACAACCACGGCCTGTGGGAGGGCGAGAACAAGCTCGGTTACCAGCTGCTCAAGCGGTACAACCCGTTCATCGTCAACGCCGGCCCGCTGCACACCACCCCGCGGCCGGTACGGAACCTGATCAGCCACCCGGCGGTGCTGCCCTGCCTGGAGGAGCTCCTCGGCCCCGACCTCCGCTATGACGAGGGGCAGGTCCTTTACGCGCGCAAGGGCGCGGGCGCCTTGATCCTGCACAACGGCAACACCCCGTGGGAGTACCCGCCGCTGACCTACCAGGTACGGGACGGGCGCATCTACGGAGGCCATATGATCGCGGCCTTCTGTCTCACCGACGCCCTCGCCGGCCAGGGCGGTTTCGCGGTGGTCCCCGGCAGCCACAAGGCCAACTTCCCGCCGCCGGAGGACTTCCAGACCTGGGCGAAGACCGGGGACTGGGTGAGCCGGGTGCCCGTCGAAGCCGGCACCGTCGTACTCTTCGCCGACACCGCGACCCATGGCAGCTGGCCCTGGGTGGCCGACTTCGAACGGCGGGTCGTCTTCTGCCGCTACACCGCGGGCATGGTGCAGCACAGCTCACCGGCCCCGGTACCGTCCGACCTGCCGGGCGAGGAATGGACGCCCGTGGAGCAGCGGCTGCTCCGCCCGCCGTACGCCTGGCACTTCCAGCACGACGAGGCCGGCTACGCGGAGAAGTCCCGCACCTCGGTGCGCACCGAGGAGGGCTGGGTCATGGACGACCACTCCGGCCAGATCTTCGCCGTGAACGAGGACACCGGATCGGAGCGTGGCTGAGATGGCGGCCATCACGCTCAGCTCCCTGGACACCGAGGGCTTCAACCACCAGATCAGGACCAGCCCCCTCGGCATGATGACGCGGCTGCACGAGGAGGGAACCGTCTGCGTCATCCGGTCCGGGGAGAAGCACCGCCTCATCGTCACCTCGGAACCGGAACTCGCCGCGGCGGCCCTGGCCCACGGCTCCCGCAACCACCGCGAGCTGCTCCGGCAGCTGGTCGGCTCCGGCCTGTTCGTGGTCACCTCGGGCGAACAGTGGCGCCGCCGCCGGGGCCTGCTGCGCCCGATGTTCGCCGCCCGCGCGGTGGCCGAGCTGCACGGTCTGGTGATCGAGGCCACCGAGGACTTCGTACAGCGGCAGCTGCTGCCTTCCGCGGCGCAGTCCATCGACCTTGCCGAAACATTCCAGCAGCTGAGCATCGAGATCATCCTCCGGCTCGTCGAACCGGAACTCGCGGGACCCGAACTGGCCGAGCTGACCTCCGCCCTGCACGCCGCGGTCGGCTATCTCGACACCCGGCTGTTCGCCCCGGAGAAGGTCGAGGAGACCGACCACGACAGGTTCGCCGCCGACCGCGCGGTCCTGGAGGACTTCATCGACGAGCGCGCCGCGCGCCATACCTGCCCCGTCACCGGCCGCGGGCTGCTCGCCGACCTCGTCGTCGCCCTGCGCGAGGACGGACAGGAGGCGGATACCGCACAGGCGCTGCGGGAGGAGCTGCTCTCCGTGTTCGTCGCCGGGGTGGAGACCATGGGCACCCTGCTGACCTGGATCTTCCACAACATGGCGGCGCATCCCGAGACCCGGGACCGCGCACTCCGGGAAGTCCTCGCCGAGGACCTGCGGCAGCTGTCCGACCTGCCCTCCCTGCCGTCCGGGGCCCTTCCGTACACCCGGGCCGTGGTCGAGGAATCGCTGCGGCTCCACCCGCCGGCCTGGGCGCTCTTCCGCCGGATCGACGCACCGCTCGAAGCGGCGGGCATCCGGCTGGAAGTCGGCGACGTCGTCATGTCCAGTACGTGGGCCATCCACCGCGCCCCCGAACTCTGGGACGCACCACAGGAGTTCCGCCCCGAGCGGTTTCTGGGCGAACGCCCGCCCGCCCAGCAGTACTTCCCCTTCGGGGCGGGCCCGCACCAGTGTCTGGGCCGCCAGTTCTCGCTGCTGGAAGCCCAGGTGGCCAGTGCGACCATTCTCAGCCACGGCACCCTTGACGTGGACATCCCCCCTGAGGGCACCGGACTCCGCCCGACCATCGCACTGGCACCCCACCCCCACCCCCGGGCCCGGTTCCTCCCGCACACCGCCGACACCGCCCGGGGAGGGGCCAGGTGAGCGACACCCGCGCCGCGGCGGAGGAGGTCATCGCCGGATCCTGGGAGCATCACACCGGGATGCCGCCCGCGGCGGACTCCAACTTCTTCGCCGACGGCGGCACCTCCGTCGGCATGATCCGGCTGGTCCAGGACATCGGGGACGGCTTGGGCGTGGCCCTGGAGTTCGCGGACGTCTACGCCGTGGAGACCTACGCGGAGCTGTGCGAGCTGATCGGCGCCCAGCGCGCCGCGACCGGCAGCCCCGGCCAGGCCCCGCTCCGGGGCTCGGCATGACGGCCTCCATACCGTCCGAGGGCCGGGCGCCGGCGGGTACGGACGGCCCGTGGGTGCGGGTGTCACCGCCCCAGCCCCGGAAGCGGGTGGACCGGGACCTCGCCCGGATCGACGAGTGGCTGCGCAGCTACGTGGGCAGCGCCAATCCGGAGCTCGGGCGCCGCGGCCCGGTCTGCCCGTTCGTCCCTCCCGCCCTCAGCGACCACGCGGTGCAGTTCAGCCTCCGGTACGAGATCGACGGCCTCGACGGCGCACTGCTGCACCGGGCTCTGGAGGCCGAGATACGGGACTTCGTCCGGGTGGCGAGGCCGGTCCCGCACTCCGGCACCTCGCTGGAGAGCCGGGTGGTGGCCCTTCCCGACACCGGGCCCGAGGGGTGGCGCACCCTGGACCGGGAGTACGAGGCCCTGAAGGACAAGGCGGTGGACAGCGGCCTGATGATCGGCCAGTTCCACCCCCACTGCGACGAACGGGCCGTGCGCAACCCGGCGTTCAGAGTCTCCGTGGCTCCGCTGGGGGTACTCGCGATACGCCGGATGGCACCGCACGACGTGCTCTTCCTGCACGACCGCCGGAACTGGTTCGGCATCTACGACCGGCTGTTCCGGTCCTACTACCAGCGCGGGCGGATCAGGGACCCGCTGCTGCGCCGGCTCCACCGCGCGGGGGTGGGCCGCCACGGGCTGCCCCCCGTCGTTGTCCAGGAACACGAGAAGGAGGAATGATGCACCAGGATCTCTTCCACGTGGTCGTCAACCACGAGGACCAGTACTCGGTCTGGCCCACCTACCACGACGTTCCCCGGGGCTGGCGGACCGTCGGGGAGCCCTCGCCGCGGGAGGACTGCCTGCGGAGGATCGAGGAGCTGTGGACGGACATGACGCCGAAGTCGCTGCGCGAAGCGGCCCCGGCCGGCTGACCGGCCGGGGCCGGGCCGCCGGAGCCGTCCACCGTCGCCGCGCCGTGCTGCAACGGTTGCACATACCAGGAAATCGCAGAGGGAATGATGCTGGAACAAGTTCGACTGCCGCTACGCCACCGCGCGTTCCGGACGGTGTGGTGCGGTGAGACGCTGTCGATGCTGGGCGACTACAGCTTCGAAGTGGCATTCGTCTGGCTGGTGTTCCAGGAGACCGGATCGGCCGGGGCACTGGCGGCGGTGCTGCTGGTGCAGACGGTGCCGCGCGGGGTGCTGCTGCTGGTCGGGGGCGCGGTCACCGACCGGGTGTCGCCCCGTACGGTCATGCTCTGCTCCCACCTGGTCCGAGGCACCGCGGTGGGGATGCTCGGCCTGCTGGCCGTGATGGACAACGTGCAGGTGTGGCACCTGTACGCCCTGGGGGCCGTCGCGGGGGTGGCGGAGGCCTTCTTCATGCCGGCCCAGGACAGCATCCTGCCGTCCCTGCTGCCCACCGAGCAGATTCCGCGTGGGAACGCGCTGGTCGGTTTCGGCGAGCAGGGCGCCCGGTTCCTCGGGCCGCTGCTCGGCGCCTCCCTGGTGGCCATGGTGGGGACCCCGGCCGCGATCCTGCTCAACAGCGGCACCTTCTTCGCGGCCGCCTGGACCGTCCTCGCCGCGCCGAGGCGCCGGCCCGACGTCGAGGAGTCCAAGCCGCTCTCGGTCATCGGCAGCGAGATCGTCGAGGGCCTCCGGTACACCCGGCGGAACCGTGAGGCCCGTACCGTCCTCATGATCATCGGTGCGGCGGCGCTGAGCTACAGCGGCCTCTTCGCGGTGGCCCTCCCGGCGCTGGCGAAGTCCTTCTCCCCGGACTCCATGGCCCTGGGCCTGCTCCTGTCCGCCTGGGGACTCGGCCAGCTGACCGGGACGATCGCGGCGGTCTTCACCGGCCTGCCGCGGCGCTGGGGCATCCTGATCATCGGCATGACGCTCACGGAGGGCGTGGCCTTCACGCTCCTCGGTGTCCTCCCGAACGTCTGGCTGGCCGCCGCCACCCTGGCCCTGCTCGGCGTGGGCGTGGCGTACTCCAGCGACGTGGCCCTGCCCACGTTCATCCAGACCCGGACCCCCGAGGAGGTCCTGGGCCGCATCAACAGCGTCATGTACCTGCCCCGGGTCGTCCTCGAACCGATCTCCCTGGCGGTCATGGGGCTCCTGGTCACGGGCGACCTGCGCGTGGCCTTCGCGGTGGCCGCCGTCCCGGCCCTGGCGGTCGGGGTCCGCCTGGCCTTCGACAGCGGCGCCCGCAGCCTCACCACCGCCGCCAAGGAGCCTCAGGCGGCCCCCGCGGCCGGCCCGGGGGCCGCCTGAGCGCCTCCGGCCGGTGCGGCGGTCGACGGCCTTGCGGCCGGGGAAGACCGCTGCCGGCTGCGGCATGGCCGGCCCGGAGAAGGCTCGCCCGAAGCGGGCCCCGCACACCGCGTGGGCACCGTCCTCCGGCACCACGACGGAAGTCGCCCGGTCGGCCATGGCGGAGACGGCCTCAGCCGCCGAACGGATCACCAGGGGAATACGGCAGCCGTTCGGTTCCCACCAGCTGGTTGCCAGGGCACGGCCCAGAAGTGGCAGGCCGGGCCGGTTGTGCGAGGTGCTGCCACAAGAAGGTATGCACCAGGGCGTTGTTGTAGGCGGACTGTTCGTTGTCGCCGGCGCCCGCGTGGCCGCCGCCGGTGTTCTCGTGGAACAGCACCGGGTGGCCGAGCTCACGCAGCCGTGCGGCCGTTTTGCGGGCATGGCCGGGGTGGACGCGGTCGTCACGGGTGGAGGTCATCAGGAGGACCGGCGGGTACACCCGGTCCGCAGTGATCCGGTGGTAGGGGGAGAGCGCGCGGAGGTGGGGGCGGTCGGCTCCGTCGTCCGGGTTGCCGTACTCGGCGATCCAGGACGCGCCGGCGAGGAGCTTGTGGAAGCGGAGCATGTCCAGCAGCGGTACCTGGGCGACGATCGCGCCGAACAGCTTCGGGTAGCGGGTGAGCATCGCGCCCATGAGCAGGCCGCCGTTGCTGCCTCCCGCGGCGCCCAGCATGCCCGGGGTGGTGATGCCCCGCGCGACGAGGTCCGCGGCGACGGCCGCGAAGTCCTCGAAGGCTCGCGGCCGTTCCGCGCCGAGCGCGGCCCGGTGCCAGTCCGGTCCGTACTCGCCGCCGCCCCGGATGTTCGCGATCACGTAGGTGCCGCCGCGCTCCAGCCACGCCCGGCCCCTCACGGCGCCGTAGAAGGGGGTGAGGGAGACCTCGAAGCCGCCGTAGCCGTAGAGCAGGGCGGGGCCGGGGCCGGTGAGGGCACGGTCGGGGCCGGTCACGAAGTACGGCACCCGCGTGCCGTCCCGGGAGGTCGCGAAGAACTGCTCCACCACCAGGCCGGCCGTGCCGAAGCGGGCCTGAGCCTGCTTGAGGATCTCCGTGTCGGCGCCGATCTTCCCGCGGTAGAGGGTGGAGGGCTGCAAGAACCCCGCCACATCCAGGAAGTACTCGTCGGAGACGTCCGGGTCCGTGTCCACGACGGTGACCGCGGACAGCGCCGGGACGTCCGCGAGCGGCTTGCGCGCCCACCCGCCGCCGGGGGCGGGGGTGAGGACCTCGATGCGGGTACTGACGTCGCGCATCGTCTCCAGGACCAGATGGTGGCGGGTCCATGAGTGCCCGGCCAGAGCCGTCCGCTCATCCGGCGTGAACAGCACCTCGGGGGTGCGGTCGCCGGCCAGGAAGGCGTCGAAGCCGAACGCCAGCAGGGAACCCGCCCGCTGTCCGAGCCAGTCGGACTTCAGGGTGACGATCAGGTACTGGCGGTGGGCGTAGGCACGGGCGTCGTCGGGAACGTCGATCTTCACGAGCGTGGTCTCGGAGGTGAGGAGGTACATCTCGCTGCGGAAGAAGTCCAGCGAGCGGCCGACGAAGTCCCGCTCGAAACCGGGTGTGGTGTCGTGCAGGCCCCAGGCCGACACGTCTCCCGTGTCGGCCTCGAAAACCAGGGCGGCTTCCTCCAGCGGCGTGCCGCGCCGCCACCTGCGCACCGTGCGCGGATAGCCGGCGTCGGTCAGCGAGCCGAGCCCGAAGTCCGTCCCGACGAAGACGGTGTCGGCGTCGATCCACCCGATCCGCGTCTTCGCCTCCCCCACCCGGAACCCTCCCTCGACAAAGGTCCGGGTGGCGAGGTCGAACTCGCGGACCACCACGGCATCACCACCGTCGCGCGACAGGCGCACCAGCGCCCGGTCGCAGTCGGGGCGGCGCACCTGCGCACCGGCCCACACCCACTTCTCGCCCTCCGCGGCGGCGAGCGCGTCGACGTCGAGGAGGATCTCCCACTCGGGCTCATCCTTGCGGTACTGCTCCAGCGTCGTACGCCGCCACACACCGCGCACATGCCCGGCGTCCCGCCAGAAGTTGTAAAGGAACGCTCCGCGACGGGTGGTGTAGGGGATGCGGTCGGAAGCGTCCAGCACCTCCCGCAGGCGCTCCTTCAGGGAAGCGAACCCGGCGCCGGCAGCCAGCACGGCCTCCGTCTCGGCGTTCCGCTCGGCCACCCACGCGAGCGCGGCCTCACCCTCAACGTCTTCCAGCCACAGGTACGGGTCGTCATCGATCACAAGCCGAATTGTGCAGGCCCGCAGCGCACGGCGAGACCACATCCACCCATCTCCGGACGTGCGTCCCCGGCTGCGGTGCCGGGGCAGGTGAAGAACCTGGTCGCAGGCGCCCACCACACCTACCGCTCCCGCACGGCGTCCGATGCGCGCAGAATGCGCACGTCCGAGCCTGCGTGGGCCATGCCCTTCAGCGAAAACCCCCGTGCGAAACGGGCCGGGCCGCACCCGGTCCACCGCCGCCACCCCCGACGGCAAGCGCTCCGTGACGCTCTCCCTCACCACCCGGCTCGGGGAGAGCACCACGCCGCAGCTCCTGGCCCAGCTCCGCGACGTCCAGGAGGACTTCGTCTGCGGGCTGCTCCGCCGCTGAGGGGCGCGCGCAGGTAAGCAGGACCACATCGATCTCTTGCATCATCCTCCGCAACAGGGGCACATGGGGATGACGGTGGTCAGGAAGCGGCCCGTCCTACAGGCATGCCTCCTGGAGCCCACCTTGCTGTTTCCGTACTACCGACTCGACGTGGACCGTCTCGTGATCGAGGTTCACGAAGTGATCGACTTCGGCGAGGAGGACGCCGCTGAAAGCGAGCTGCGCGCGCTGATCTCGGGTTCCGGTGCCCGGATCGTGATTGTCGATGTGCACACACCGCTGGTCACCGCTGTGGCCGTCAACGTGCTGCTGCGCGTTCGGCAGGTCGCCCGCCGTGGAGGAGCCGTGCTGGCTGTGGTGGCACGCCGTCCTCTGGCCCGCAAGGTGTTCCGCATCGCCGGCGTGTACCGGTTTCTGCTGGTGACCGCCACGTTGTCCGGCGCCGTGGCCTGCGCGCGCGGGTGCCGTCCCGTCTCGAAGCAGCCGTCGCGGTGGGATCAGGACGTCGGTGGGTGACCCCCTGCGGCTCAGGGCCGGGGGCGCAGCTCGTCCGGGGCCGGTGGCCGCCCGGCGATGTTGGTCAGGAGGTCGGTGCACAGGTCGCGCAGCTTGATGTTGCGGTGCTGGGAGGCGCTGCGCAGGACCGTGAAGGCACGTTCGGCGGTGCACCGCTGCTGTCCCATGATCACGCCGATGGCCTGATCGATGACGGTGCGGGACTTCAGTGCGGTCTGCAGGTGGTCGGCGAATTCCTGGGCGTCGCCGATGCGCTGCGCCAGCGCGATCGCTCCGGTGGCCTGCGCCGCCAACGCGCGGAGGAAATCCATGTCGACGTCCGCCGACCCGTCCGGCTTGGCGAAGTACAGGTTCAAGGCACCGGCTGTGTGGGTGTGGGCCGCGATCGGCAGCGAGACGGAGGAGCGGGTGTCGTACGCCACGGCATAGGCGGGGTAGTCGCCCCAGCGCCGCTCGTCCATCATGTCGCCGACCAGGACTTCTTCTTCCGTGCGCAGCGCCTGGAGGCACGGGCCGTCGTCCTGGCCGTACTGCTTCTCGTCCAGCTCCATGGCTCTTGAGCCGGCGCTGGCCACCGTCAGGGGCCGGCCCTGGCGCTCCAGAGTGATGCCGCACCCCTCGGCGGCCGGGCTGCGTTCCAGAGCACGGTCGGCGAGAGCCTGCAGGAATTCATCGACACTTTCGGCGTCGAGCAGCAAGCCGGTCAGGTCCGGTAGGTCGGAGAGGGGTCCGTCAACCATGGTCGTTCCTCTTCCGGGCCGACAGACCCGTGATTGGCCGTGAAAGCGGGTGGTTGCCGGGGTCCACGGAATCCAGCCCGAGGGTGATGCCTCCAGCGTGTTGCGGTCCGCCCGGCTCCGGCGGGGAGGCGATGAGGGCGGCTCTTTCATTGTCGCAGCTCCGGTGCGTACGAGGGACTCAGCCGCCCCGATCCGCTCTGCCTTCTCGCGCAGCGGTCGCCGGCAGGCCCGGACCGGTGTTCCTCGGGCCGGGAAGCGGCGCGTGAGGGCATGGCGGGGGACCTGGGCCTGGACCTACTGGAGATCACCGTCGGCGTACGCGAACTCGGCATCAGCCCCTCCGACACCTGCCGCGGACCGCCACGGACCGCCGCGGAGACGTTCCGTCCTTGTCCGCCCGGGCTGCATCGCGTCCTTCCGCCACGCCCTGCCGGACGCCGCCGAGTCATCCGAGGGGGACCCGGCCCAGGTCCACGCGCCGACATCCGCCGTACGGGGAACGGATGGCACCATCACCTCCGACGCATGGGCGCAGCGCCTGGCACGCGGCCGGTGACAGACGCGCGGCCGAAGTCCGGGGCTCCGCACACGGGGCCTATTACAGTGCGCCGGACGCCGTGGCCACGCTGATCGAGGAATTCACAGCAGGAGAGCGCGCATGAAGCCGTCGAAGACGCCCGACCGTTCGCAGTCCCGGCATCCGGAGCGTCCGTCGCCCTGGCTGCGCCTGCTGCCCGGCATCTCCCCCGAGCGGCGCGGCTTCGTGCTGGCCTGGTGGGGGTTCGCCCTCGCCTTCGGCGGGATGCGCCTGCTCACCTGGCTCATCCACATCGACGTGGCCGGGGTGGGCGACGTACAGGCCGGCGGGGTGCACATCCACCACTACGTGTGGGGAATCCTGCTGCTCGCGGCGGTGGGCGCGGTCGGGCTGGTCGAACGCTCGGCGCGGGTGCGCGCCTGGATGGGGCTCGCCTACGGGGTGGGCCTAGCCCTGGTCCTCGACGAGGCGGCACTGCTGATCAGCCTGGAGGACGTGTACTGGGACACCGAGGGCGGGGTCAGCATCGCCCTGGCCATCGCCGTGATCGCCGCCGCGGGAAGTGTCCTCGCGATGACGCGGGGGCGGCGCGCCTCCGGAGGGGACCGGGGCGACGGATGACGCGCCGGTGACGGCCGGCGTCACCCGGCTGGAGCGCATGAGCGCCGAGTGCTTGCCGCGCGAACGAGGGGCCGAGGCCGCCTTCCGCGGCTCCTCCGGGTCGGATGCCCTCGCTGAGCGGCATCCTGGGCTGCGCCTGGGTGTGCCAGTTGCGGGCCGATGGTTACGGGCGGGACTGTCGCCACCGATCGTGCACCTGCTGGCAGGCGGCCGCCAGGGCCTCGCCGGTTTCCGGAGAGCGACCCGGCAACCTCACACCCGTCGCAGTACCGCGGTGTCGCAATAAGGGGGCCGACGCTGTGTCCGCTCGGGCGGCCAGGGCGCCACAAGGCCCCGGCCTTGGGCCGGGGCCTTCACTGCTGCGGATCAGTCGGTGGACAGCGCCTGAAGGAGATCGCCTGTCTTGGGGTCGGGCAGGGCTCGGGCCACGTCGGCCTGGGCGACCATGCCCACGAGGTCGTGGCCGTCGACAACCGGCAGGCGGCGCACCTTGTGCTGGGTCATGGTGCGCAGAATCTCTTCGGCGTCGTCGTCGGCGCCGATGGTCACCGCCTCGCCCTGCGCCAGTTCGCCTGCTGTGCAGTCGGCGGGGTCCTTGCCGGCACCGAGTACCTTCACGACGATGTCGCGGTCAGTGAGCATGCCCTTGAGCTTGTTGTCCGTGCCGCAGATCGGCAGGGCGCCGACGCCCAGCCGGGTCATCTTCTCCGCGGCGGCCAGCACGGTTTCTTCCGCGCCGATGCACTCCGTGCCTTCGGTCATGATCTCTCGTGCGGTGGTCATGCGCTGTCCTGCCTTTCACGGGTGGTTGTCGGACATGATCTGTTTTGCGGGCGCGGGTCGCCGGTCAGTGCCGCTCTCCTCGGCCCCGCCGACCCTGCGGACCTTCTCGTCCAGTTCGTTCAGGGCCTCGGCAGACCACGCTTCGGCCGGCAGTGGAAACAACCGGTCCTCTTCGTCGTCCGCGTGTGCGGTGACCGACGACTTCAGTCGCGCGATCGTCCACGTACCTGCGTACCGCCGGGTGCGGGTGCTCCCACCTCGGCGACCGAGCGGCGTACGGGGTCGTCTCGCCTTGCGCCAGCGGACTGCGGGCAGCGGGGCGGCAGCCTCAGGCCGCGAGAGTGGTGTCCGGTGCGAGTGGTGCCCGAAAGTCCCCTTCGGGTTGCCTGGCCGCCTCCAGGATCTCGTCGGCAGCCGCGATCGCATCAGTGATCGAACGGGTCCCGGTCACCACGCACAGCGTGTAGGTGACGTCTGCAAGCTCTCGTTGCCACGCCTGGTCAGGCTTCTCCGCAAGCGCAATGCGTGCGCTCGCATACCTGGCAAGCAGAGTTCTCACACGGCGCGGCTCCGGCTTCAACACCACTACAGTCCCTCCCGCAGACTCTCTTGAGTGCTGTACGTGTTCCCGCGCGAGGCGCTCTCATGCAACACAATGTTCCGGATACCGGCTCAGACGGTGCGCGAAGGCCCGCATCGGCCTGGACGCCGGAGCGTCCGGAAGGTGCGGCGAGCGGCTCCGGTTTCCCGCCGTCATCGCGGGACGGGCTCCAGCCTGGAACGGAAGTGCCGCAGGATCGGGGCCTGTTCGACCATCCGGTAGCCGGGAATCCGGTCCTTGTCCTTCACGGTCGCCTCAAGGACCCGGCCGGCGTAATCCAGGTGGCCGGAAATGCAGGTCCTGCGGGGAAGCGCGAGCCGTACCAGTTCGCAGGGGCCGTGACGACCGGTTTTCCGTCCTCGTCCTCCCTGCCGAGGTAGAGCGAGCCGGGCTCCGCCGACCGGATGCCGCCTTCCAGGTAGAGCCGGCAGGCGAGCGCATGGCCGGGAAAGCGGTGGGGAGGAATGTGCGGCAGGAGTCGTCCTGCGTTGAGGTGAAGGGCGTGCAGGCCAGGTGGTTCGAGGAGGTCGGCACCGGCGTTCCGGCACAGGCCGGCGAGGTGGCCCGCCGCCTCGGCGTGGGATCGAAGGTACTGGGGATCGGTGACTTCGGACAGGCCCTGGGCGACCGTCTCCAGGTCCCGTCCGGCCAGTCCGCCGCAGGCGGGGAAGCCCTCGGTGGCGATGAGCAGGAGTTCGCACCGCCCGGCGAGGTCGTCGTCACGCAGGCCGAGGAAGCCGCCGATGTGGGCGATGCCGTCCTTCTCGGCGCTCATCAGGCAGCCGTCGGCCGGCCGGAATGCCTCTTCGGCGACCTGTCGCGGAGTGTGGTTCCGGTAGGCGGATTCGTGCTGGGTGACCAGCCAGGCGTTCTCGGCGAATCGGGCGGCGTCCAGGAAGGAGAGCGCGCCGTGTTCACGGCACAGGGCCGCGGCGCGGGTGAGGTTGTCCGTGGAGACCGGCTGGCCGCCCCTCCGTTGTGGGTGATGGTCATGATCACCGCGGCGATCCGGGAGGCGTCGGGGCCGTGCAGTGCCTCCTCCAGTCCTCTGAGGTCGATGCCGCCTTTGAACGGTTCGTCGCTGTCGAGGTCCCTTGCCTGCGGACAGGGCAGGTCGTACGCCTGGCAACCGTTCAGTTCCACGTTGGCGCGGGTGGTGTCGAAGTGTGTGTTGCTCAGGGTGATCTGTCCGGGAACGAGCAGTGTGGAGAAGAGGATTCGCTCCGCCGCCCGGCCCTGGTGGACGGGCAGGACGTGGGGGTAGGACGTCAGCTCCCGTACCACGTCGTAGAAGCGGTGGAAGGAGCGCGAACCGGCCTCCACCCCCTGGCACTGACGAGCCGACGCGTCGACAGGCCGGTGCGGGGCCCGACCGCCACCGGCCTGCCGGGGTCGCACGTCCTCGACCCCGACCTGGCCGCCTTCTCCTGCGACCGGCCGCATCTCCCGCACGGGGGACGGGCGGTGGCCGCCCGGTCCCCGGCCGAAGTGCCGACCGAGGAGATGCTGGGCGAGCTGTACGGCGTACGGACCCGGATCGGTGTCCGCCCGACGACGGGCGCGCCCAGCATCGTCCGTCTGTCCCGAGCTGTCCGCCTCGAACTGTCCGTCCTGAGCGAAGGGGCTACAGGGTTACGGTGCCACGGTGATCTGCTGGGCCGGGTCGGTGGTGTTCGCCACCGTGTAGACGGCGTTGAAGGTGGAGCTCGTCGCGCTGGTCGGACAGCCGAATCCGCCGGTGACCTTGACCGGGACCGAGGCGTTGGTGAAGGCCAGCGAGGACGGGGCGCCGTTGGTCCAGGAGCCGGGGACGCTCGCCGCGGCGGTGGGCGCGGTGACGACCGTACAGGTGGCCAGCCCGGTCGTCTTGACCACGAGGCCGCCCGTCGGGACGGTCATGGTGGCCGTGGCCGGAGTCCCGTTCTGCATGGACACCTTCCAGTTGCCGCTGGTGGTGACGGTCGGGGTCACGCCCGGCATGCTCGAAGTGCAGGAGCTGTACGTGGGGGCGGAGATCGGCGAGGAGACCGGGCCGGCCGGGTTGTGGTTGCCGGGAGCGGCCGGGACGGTGCCGGTGGACACGGAGACCGAGCAGGTCACGGTGACCGAGCCGGCCTTGAGGGTGGCCTTGCCGCTGAGCGTGGCCTTGAAGGCGTGGCCGGCCGGGGTGACGGTGGTCGAGCCGGCCACCGCTGCCGGTAACGGTAACGGCGCGGCGGTGGCGGAGGCGGCGCCGAGGGTCAGCGCGCCTGCGGCGGCGAGCCCGAGGGCGAGGGTGGCACGGGTGCGGCTCATGACTGTGCTCCTTGGGGATCGGAGAGCGGTGCGGAGGAGGGGGTTCCGTCCGGTGCGGGCAGTGCGGATTCTGTGGTTCTGCCGGCTCCGGCAGGTGCGCCGGACCTGGGGGTTCGCGGCTGCCAGGCGAACATGAGGCCGCCGCCGAGGATGCCCAGCAGGGTCCCGATGAGGAACCCGCCGAGGTTCGACAGCACGAGCGCGGCGGTGGCGATGAGGGTGGTGAGGACCCCGGCGAGTGCGCGGTAGTGCGGGGCGAACCAGACGGAGACACCGAGGACGATCATCACGAGGCCCATCAGGACGGACGGGATCCCCGCCACGCCCTGGGTGAGCATGACCTTCAGCGGGGCGAGCGGCAGGACACAGATCTCGGCCCCGGCGAGGACGGCGGCGAAACCGCCCCAGAACGGCCGGCTGCGGCGCCACCGCCGGAACCGCGTCCGGCTCAGAAGCATTCCTTCTTGCCCTTGCTGATCTTCATGCTCAGGCCGGAGAGCTTGAAGGTACCGGCGTTGGTGGCCCACGCCGTCTGCCGCAGATCGGTGATGCTGACGGTGTCGGCCTGCTGGGCGAACATGTCCTGCATGCCCTGGGCGTCGGCCGGGCCCTTGTCCAGGGTGGAGGCGTCGCGGCCGATCTCGATGTTCGTGAAGGTCGCGTTGCCGGACAGCTGGGTGGCGTCGACGAAGAGGTTCGTCGCCTCGACCGGGGTCTTCCGACCGGCGGTCAGGTTGAGCGAGATGTCGCCGATCACCGGGAGCGAGGTGACCACCGACTGGCAGAGGCTGTTGAGCTCGGCCTCCTTGATGGCGGTGACCGCCACCGGGATGAGTTCCTCCCGGGCGTTGACGTCCACGCTGCCGTACTGGGCGAAGCCCTCGCCGGTCAGGCTCCGGGCGGAGACCTTGAACTGCTGGCCCGAGACGGCGAAGGAGGCGGCGAGCGCTCCTTGGGCGAGAGCGATGCCGAGGCCAGCGGTGACGGCGATGGCCGGGACCGTCAGGACGGCGAAGCGCCGCCATCTCACCCGGCCGTCGTCTAAGTCGTGATCCATGACAGATTCCCCTTGGGTGGGTGGGGGTCGGAGGTGCTGTGATCCGGTCTGAACCAGTGCGATCCGGTGGGACTGGGACCCGGTGCGACCCGGCGCGAGCCGCCGTCATCCGGCGTGATCCGGTCGCGTGTGATCGTTACTCGTCGGTACGACCGTGGAGTTGAATGTAAGAGTGCCAATGGTGGTTGGCAAGGTTGCGCGAACACCACCTTTCGGCCAAGTCCTACTGCTCCGTACGCAGCAGTGCGGCGACTTCCGCCTCCACTCTCCGCGCCATCGCCCGCGCGAACTCCGCGGCCACGACCTCACCCGCCACCGGGCGCAGCGCCGCTGCCGCCTCCGCGATGTGATCCAACTGCGTGGCCGAAAGCTGCTCCAGGCCCTCCGGGCCGATCACATGCCGCCGGAACAGGGCGACGAACCGGTCCGCGAGCGCCGCCGCCTGAGCGTGGACAAAGCCCCCCGCGTCCAGGATCTCCGCGAGCGGCACGCCCTGGCGCAGCAGCGTCAGGGTCGCCTCCAGCAGCAGCCGGCTCGGAAAGGTGACGGTGTCCCCGTCGACCCGTACGTACTCCAGCGCGGCGGCCCGCCGGGTGTCCTGGGATGTCGCCGCCGGGCCGAACAGCTCCCGCAGCTCGGCGAGGCCCATCGTGACGGGTTCCTCCTGCACCCAGTCCCGGGTCATCTCCCGTCTCAGTCCGAGGAGTTGGGCGATGCCGCCACCCTGCTCCCAGGCGGTCAGCAGCTCGGCGATGCCGTTCACCGTGTAGCCGCGGCCGAGCAGGTCGTCGATCAGCCGCAGCCGGGCCAGGTGATCGTCGGAGTACCAGGCGATCCGGCCCTCCCGGCGGGGCGGGGGCAGCAGCCCGCGCTCCTGGTAGTAACGCAGATTGCGGACTTTCACACCGGCCGCCCGGGCCACTTCCTCCCGGCGGTACCACGCCCCGCCCGCCGCCACCGCGTCCCCCGCCACCTCGCTGCTCACGGCCCCGAGCCTAGCGCCGTGCGGGACGCGCCCCAGGAGTTGTCGTCGAAGTGTCATGCCTGCACCGGCAGCGGGACGAGGGCGGAACAGTGTTCGACGACATCGCGACACCGGCAGATCCGTTTTCCAAAGGCCGGCGGGCGGCAGCCGGGTACGGACCGCCCTCGAGCCGCAGCCCTTGTCTCCGATGACGCGCTCCGGTTTCCCACGCGGTCCGCCAGAGGGCTCCGTCCCCTGCCCGTCGCCGACGCGTCGAGCGGGCAATCGGCCGGGTCGTGAGCGCCCGCCGTAGCGTCCGTGACCGTGAACGCCTTCCTCAACAGGTGAGGCCCACACCATCTGGTCACTCGCCGCCCTCACGGCCGGGTGACCGGCCTGCAACCGGCCCCGCTCCGGGCCGCTGATGACGAGTCACGCGCGGGCGGCACCCACCAGGGCGGAGATCACGATCGCGCCGACGGTGCGGCCGACGACCGCGTCACGATTTCCCGGCGTTCGCCCCCTGCCCCAGAGGGGGGGGCATGAGGGGAGCGGACATCTGGGAGAGGCCGGCCTCTGCCCTGCGCGGACGGCGGAGGAGGAGCGGAACGCGGGGATGGGCCGGGCACCCAGCCCCGCCGCATCGCCGCCCGCACCGTCGCCGAACGCATCGCGGACGAGCTGAAGACCCC
>NZ_JBSFTV010000050.1:0-47351 GCF_053591455.1 Streptomyces sp. NPDC003016 | reverse complement strand
CGGGTACTTCCTCACCCACTCGATGAGCGGCCTGCTCGACACCGACGAGGGCGGCGGCATCTACCACGCCCTGCTCGGCACCCTGGAGCAGGTCGCCGGGGCGATCAGGTCTCGCGCCGCGCCGCGGCGGCCGCGGCAGCCTTGCGCTCCTTCTCGGTCTTCTCCTGCGCCTCCATCTCGGCGAACACGTCGATGGGCGGCGGCGCCTTCGCCAGGAAGACCCAGGTCAGGTAGACCGCGAGCAGGAACGGCGGGATCTTCAGCGCGACCAGGACCCAGCCGAGCTGGGTGGTGTCCGCCCACCAGTACAGCGGGAAGAGGATCGCGCACTTGCCGAGCAGGATCAGGCCCCAGGCCCAGCTCGCCTTGGCGTACGCCTTCTTGCGCCCGGGGTTGCGCGTCCGCCAGGAGAGGTTCTCCTTGAAGATCGGGCCGAGGATCAGGCCGATCAGCGGGACACCCGCGAGCGTGGTCACGATGTACGCGAGGGCCAGGCCCAAGGTGTAGATCATGCCCGGCAGGTAGAAGTCCTTGGCGTTGCCGGTCATCATCGCGAAGACGACGCCGAAGGCGACTCCGAAGACCCCGCTGAAGGCGTGCTTGACGGTGTCCCGGCGGATCAGCCGTACGGCGACGAGCAGCAAGGACACCGCGAGGGCGGCGATGGCCGAGACGTGCAGGTCCTTGTTGATCGTGAAGATGGTCACGAACAGCAGACCGGGGAGCACGGTCTCCGCCATGCCCCTGAGGCCGCCGAAGGCCTCGAAGAGGGCGGCCTCCGTGACGGCCTTCGCGTCCTGGGCGCTCTGGGCGCTCTGGACGTCCTGAGCGGCTGCTGCGCTGTCGTGATCCGTCGCGGTCGGCTTGTCGAGAGACGTCACCGGCTACTCCTGTCCGAGCGGTCGGAGTTCGTATTTGGGATTGAAGAGCACCCGGCGGCCGTGGCTCATGGAGATCCGGCCCGAGGCGATGAGCCTGCGGCCCGGTTCTATGCCCACGATGGAACGGCGGCCCAGCCACACCACGTCCAGCGGCGCGGTGCCGTCGAACAGCTCCGCCTCCAGGGCGGGCACACCGGCCCGGGGACGCAGGGTGACCGTGCGCAGGGTACCGGTCACCTTCACCACCTGGCGGTCGTCGCAGTCGCAGATGCGTGAGCACCCCGCGGCCTGGGCGTCCTCCTGGAGCTCCGCGGAGTGCAGGTCCTCCTGCGAGGTGGACAGCCGGTCGAGCATCCGGCGGAACCGGCCGGCGGGCTTCTCCGAACGTGATACGGCACTCATACCCGAAGGGTACCGGGGAGCGGGCCCGCCCGGATCACACCGGAACAGCCCCGCATCACACCGGAACAGCCCCGCATCGCACCGGCCCGGCCCCGGATCACCGCTCGAAGCGGTATCCCATGCCGGGCTCGGTGACGAAGTGCCGGGGGTGCGAGGGGTCCGCCTCCAGTTTGCGGCGCAGCTGCGCCATGTAGACCCGCAGGTAGTTGGTCTCGGTGCCGTACGAAGGGCCCCAGACCTCCTGGAGGAGCTGCTTCTGGCTGACCAGGCGGCCCGTGTTCCGTACGAGCACTTCCAGGAGGTGCCATTCGGTGGGCGTCAGCCGTACGTCCCTGCCGTCGCGGTGCACCTTCTTCGCGGCCAGGTCGACGGTGAAGTCGCCGCCCGCGTCGACGAGCACGTCGTCCCCGGCGGCGCCGGCCGGCTCGGCCCTGCGGACCGCGGCGCGGAGCCTGGCCAGGAGTTCGTCCATGCCGAAGGGCTTGGTGACGTAGTCGTCGGCCCCGGCGTCCAGCGCCTCGACCTTCTCGTCGGAGGTGTGGCGGGCGGAGAGCACCAGGATCGGTACGCGGGTCCAGCCGCGCAGCCCCTTGATCACCTCCACGCCGTCCATGTCGGGCAGACCGAGGTCCAGGACGACCACGTCGGGTTGGCGCGCGGCGGCGAGCCGGAGCGCGGTGGCTCCGTCCGGGGCCGCGTCCACCTCGTACTTGCGCGCCTTCAGGTTGATCACGAGGGCGCGTACGATCTGCGGCTCGTCGTCGACCACGAGCACCCGGGTCATGTGGTGCCTGCCTTTCTGCGGGACGTACGGAACAACACGGGCGCCCGGGTCATGAGGTGACCCGGGCGGAAAGACCGGGGCGTGCCGGGGCGTGTCCCGGGACCGCCTTGAGGGTGAGGACCATCGTCATGCCGCCCCCGGGCGTGTCCTCGGCGGTCAGCGTGCCGCCCATGGACTCGACGAAGCCGCGGGCGACGGCGAGGCCGAGGCCGACTCCGGCGCCGCGCGGGGCGTCGCCGTACCGCTGGAACGGCTCGAAGATCCGCTCCTTGCCGTCGTCCGGCACGCCGGGTCCGCGGTCCGCGACGCGCAGCTCGACGCGGTCGCCGAGCGCGCTCGCGGCGACGGAGACGGGGGCGTCGCCGGGACTGTACTTGACGGCGTTCTCGACGATGTTGGCGACGGCGCGTTCGAGGAGTCCCCGGTCGACGGCCACCATCGGCAGGGTCTCCGGGATGTCGAGGCCGACGCTCTCGGCCGGTACGCCGACGAGGGCCATCGGGACGACCTCGTCGAGGTCGGTCTCGCGGATGAGCGGGGTGACGGTGCCGGTCTGGAGCCTGGACATGTCGAGGAGGTTGCCGACGAGGTGGTCGAGGCGGTCCGCGCCGTCCTCGATAGCCGCGAGCAGTTCCGCCTCGTCGGCCTGCGACCAGGCCACGTCGTCGGAGCGCAGGGACGACACGGCGGCCTTGATGGCGGCCAGCGGTGTACGCAGGTCGTGGCTGACGGCGGCGAGCAGGGCGGTGCGGATGCGGTTGCCCTCGGCGAGCTTGCGCGCCCCCTCGGCCTCCCCGACCAGGCGCTGCCGGTCCAGTACGACGGCGGCCTGGGCGGCGAAGGCACCGAGCACCCGGCGGTCCTCGGCGGGCAGCACGCGGCCGGAGAGGGCGAGCGCCATGTGGTCGCCGATGGGCATGTCCACGTCGGCGTCCTCGGGGCGGCCGAGCGGCCTGGGTCCGACGCCGGCGGCGCAGGTCCAGGGGTCGACGTCGCTCGCGCGCTCCAGCAGCGCCACCGAGTCCATGGCGAAGGTCTCCCGTACCCGCTCCAGGAGGGCGTCCAGGGTCGTCTCGCCGCGCAGGACGCTGCCCGCGAGGAAGGAGAGGATCTCGGACTCGGCGCGCAGCCGGGCGGCCTGGTGGGTGCGGCGGGCGGCCAGGTCGACCACGGAGGCGACCGCGACGGCCACCGCGAAGAAGATCACTATGGCGACGATGTTCTTCGGATTGCTGACCGTCAGGGTGTGGGTGGGCGGCGTGAAGTAGTAGTTCAGCAGGAGCGAGCCGACGGCGGCCGACGCGAGCCCGGGCAGCAGTCCGCCGAGCAGGGCGGCGACGACGGTGAGGAAGAGGAAGAGCAGGACGTCGTTGGCGAGCCCGGGACCGTTCTCCATGCTGGTGAGCAGCAGCGAGAGCAGGACGGGCGCGGCGGCGCCGACCAGCCAGCCGGAGACGATCCGGGCCCGGCCGAGGCGGGCGCCGCGGGCGACGGGCAGGCCCCGGCCCTTGGCGACGTGGTCGTGGGTGACGATGTGGACGTCCAGGTCGGGCCCGGACTCGCGGGCCACGGTGGCGCCGACGCCGGGGCCGAAGACGTACTGCCAGGTCTTGCGGCGGCTGGAGCCGAGCACGATCTGGGTGGCGTTGACGCCGCGGGCGAACTCCAGCAGCGAGGAAGGGACGTCGTCGCCTATGACGTGGTGGAAGGTGCCGCCGAGGTCCTCGACGAGGGTGCGCTGTACGGCGAGTTCCTTGGGCGAGGCCGAGGTCAGCCCGTCGCTGCGGGCGACGTAGACGGCGAGGATCTCGCCGCCGGAGCCCTTGGCCGCCATGCGCGAGGCGCGGCGGATGAGCGTACGGCCCTCGGGTCCGCCGGTGAGGCCCACGACGATGCGCTCGCGCGCCTGCCAGGTGGAGCGGATGTTGTGCTCGCCGCGGTACTGCTGGAGGTACTCGTCGACGCGGTCGGCGACCCACAGGAGGGCCAGTTCTCGCAGCGCGGTGAGGTTGCCGGGGCGGAAGTAGTGGGACAGGGCGGCGTCGAGCTTGTCCGGCTTGTATATGT
Organism: Streptomyces sp. NPDC003016; assembly: GCF_053591455.1. Taxonomy (NCBI): domain Bacteria; kingdom Bacillati; phylum Actinomycetota; class Actinomycetes; order Kitasatosporales; family Streptomycetaceae; genus Streptomyces; species Streptomyces sp. NPDC003016. The sequence continues at coordinate 43,217 of NZ_JBSFTV010000050.1, read as the reverse complement.
TGCCGTGGGCCATGCGGCGGCGCAGCGCCTGGGGCGACATGTCGACCAGCTCGATCTGGTCGGCGCGGCGGACGACCTCGTCGGGTACGGTCTCCCGCTGCCGTACGCCGGTTATCGACTCGACGACGTCGCCGAGGGACTCCAGGTGCTGGATGTTGACCGTGGAGATGACGTCGACGCCCGCCTGGAGCAGTTCCTCGACGTCCTGCCAGCGCTTGGCGTTGCGCGATCCGGGGACGTTGGTGTGGGCGAGTTCGTCGACGAGGGCGACGGCGGGACGGCGTTCGAGGACCGCGTCGACGTCCATCTCGGCGAAGACCGTGGAGCGGTACTCGATCGCGCGGCGCGGGATGTCCTCCAGGCCGTGCAGCATCACTTCGGTGCGCGGCCGGTCGTGGTGCTCGACGAAGGCGACGACGCAGTCGGTGCCGCGCTCGACCCGGCGGTGGGCCTCGGAGAGCATGGCGTACGTCTTGCCGACACCCGGCGCCGCGCCGAGGTAGATCCGAAGCTTGCCGCGTCCCATGGCCCCATTGTCTTCCAGCGAGGTGCTGCGGCCCGGTGGGCCGGCTCTGGTGAAGCTACAGCCCTGGAATGCGGCAAAACGGGCGAGGGGCGGGGATCAGAGGTGCGTATTGACACAACTCTGACGCCCGTCGGCGCCCCTCCGACTCGGACGCGCCGGACTCGGACGCGCCGGACTCGGACGTGCCGGACTCGGACGTGCTCGACGAGGTGGCCGTCGCCGAGTTCGAGCACCCGGTCGGCGAGGCCCAGGAGCTGGGCGTCGTGCGTGGCGGCCAGCGCGGTGACGCCTTCGCTCCGTACGGCCGCCCGCAGCAGCTCCATCACGGCGAGACCGGTCTCCGCGTCGAGCTGTCCGGTGGGCTCGTCCGCGATCAGCAGCGCCGGCTTGTTGGCGAGCGCGCGGGTGATGGCGACACGCTGCCGCTGGCCGCCGGAGAGCTCGCCGGGACGCTGCGCCGCGTGGTCGGCGAGGGCCGGCAGCGGCTCGACGCGCTCCTCGCGCACCTTGGGGTCGGTCCTGCGCAGCCGCATGGGTACGCCGACGTTCTCGGCGGCGGTGGGGACGGGGATCAGGCCGAAGGGCTGGAAGACGAAGCCGATGCGGTCGCGGCGCAGTGCGAGCGGGCCGTCCTCGCCGAGGCCCGCCGGTTCCGTGCCGTCGACGACGATGCGGCCCCGGTCGGCGGTGTCGAGGCCGCCGACCAGGTTGAGCAGGGTCGTCTTGCCGGAGCCCGACCGGCCCTTGAGCGTGACGAGCTCACCGCGCGGCACGCTGAAGGAGACGCCGCGCAGCGCGTGGACGGCCGCCGCCCCCGTGCCGTAGGAGCGGTGCAGATCCGTCACCTCGACCATGGGCCCCGCGGCCGGGCCGGCGGCCACGGCCGTGCCGGTGCTGCCCCTGGTGCTCTCGCTCATACGTGCTCCCCGTGCGGTGGTCCGGCCGGGCGTCAGTACGGTCACGGCGCGCCCGGCCCCGCAACGGTCACGTCAGCCCCTGGCCGCTGCCCCGGCCACGAGCTCCTTGAGTGCGATGTCGAGCCCGAGGACGTTCACCGGGGCTCCCCCATGAAGCCGAGGGTCCGCCCTTCGGTGTGATCCTCGGCCAGCTTCTCCACCCGCCCGGCGTCCAGGCCGTTCCTCTCGGCGACGCGGGGCGCCCGGAGGGCGGCGTACTGGGGAGAGATGTGCGGGTCCAGTCCCGAGCCGGACGGCCGCCATCGCGGCGAGGATCGCGTAGCTCTGACGCGGGTTCCCGGCCCTGCGGCCGAAGGTGCGGGTGAGCGCGAACGGGACGACGAGGATCAGGAGGATCTCGAAGAGGTTCGAGAAGGGGGTCGGGTTCTCGAAGGGGTGGGCGGAGTTGGCGTTGAAGCAACCGCCGCCGTTGGTGCCCAGCTCCTTGATGACCTCCTGCGAGGCGGCGGCGCCGCCGTTCCACTGCCGGCTGCCGCCCATGAACTGCCCGACCTCATGGATCCCGGCGAAGTTCTGGATGACGCCGCACGCCACCAGCACGAGCGCGCCGACCACCGAGAGGGGCAGCAGGATGCGCACCACTCCGCGCACGAGATCGGCCCAGAAGTTGCCGATCTCCCCGGTGCGGAACCGGTGAAGCCTCGTACGAGAGCCACCGCGACGGCCATGCCGACCGCCGCGGAGACGAAGTTCTGCACGGCGAGGCCGCCGGTCTGCACGACGTGGCCCATGGCCTGCTCGCCGGAGTACGACTGCCAGTCGGTGTTGGTGACGAAGGACGCGGCGGTGTTGAACGCCTGGTCCGGGTCGATGGAGGAGAAGCCGAGCGAGCCGGGGAGCAGGCCCTGGACACGCTGGAGCAGGTAGCGGAAGAGGACGCTCACCGCGGAGAAGGCGAGGACCCCGCGCAGGTACGCGGGCCAGCGCATCCGCGCGGTGGGATCGGCGCCGACCGCGTGGGGGATCCACTTCTCCACCCGCAGATGGGCCGGTGCGCAGTAGACGCGGGCCATGTGGTCGCCGAGGGGCCGGTACACCAGGCCGAGCGCCACGACGAGCGCGAGGAGCTGGAGCACGCCGGCGAGGACAGGACTCATCACGGGGCTCAGAACCTCTCCGGGTACACGAGGGCGAGGACGAGGTAGCCCAGCAGGGAGACGGCCACGACCAGCCCGACGATGTTCTCGGCAGTCACAGCTTCGCCACCCCCTTGGCGACGAGTGCCACCAGCGCGAGGACCGCGGGCGTGGTGACGACGAAGGCCAGGTCGGCCATCGGGTGCTCCTGGATGCGATACGGATTCTCCGACCCCCCGAGGAAACCCCTCCCCCGCCGGGCCGGGCCGTCCGTTGACGCCTCCCCTACGGCCGGGGGCGCCGCGTTGACGAGATCCGTACGGAACGGTCCGAACGATCCGTACGGAACGCGAAAGCCGGTGGGCCGCACCCCCGATTCGGGAGTACGGCCCACCGGCCCGTCCGCTGTGGTTCAGTCTCTGCGCACCAGGACGATCAGCGCACCTCGGTGATCTCGGGACCACGCTGCAGCTGGCCCATCCCGCCGGAGAAGCGCGAGCCCTCCTGCTCCTCCTGCTGGACGCCCTCGGGCACCATCTGCGCGTCGTTCGGCAGCTTGAGGACGATCGGGTCACGCGGCGCCATCGGCCCCTCGCCCCGTACGACCACGGTGTCCTTGAAGACGTGCTCCAGCACGCCCGCGGCCTCCGGGTGCACCGCGCCCTGGCCGGAGATCACTCCGCGCAGGAACCAGCGCGGCCCGTCGACACCGACGAAGCGCACCATCTGCACGCCGCCCGTGCCGTCCGGCAGCTGTACGGGCACCTGGGCCCGCAGCTCCCAGCCCAGCGGTCCCTCGACCTCGTCGATGACGCCGCCCTGCTGGGTGATGCCCGAAGCGATCTCCTCGCGGACCTCGCCCCAGATGCCTTCCTTCTTGGGTGCCGCGAAAGCCTGGAGCTGGACGGCGCTGTCGCGCAGCACGACCGTCGCCGCGACGATCGCGTCGCCCGCGACCTCGACCCGCAGTTCCATGCCCTCGACTCCGGGCACGAACATTCCGCCCAGGTCGACCCGGCCCTCGCCGGGCTCCATGACCTCGGACACGTCCCACGGACCGTCCGGGCGGGGCGCCGGCGGCAGGTTCACCCTGCTGCGGACCGACCCGTCGCCGTCGGCGGCCTCGTCAGGCTCGACGTCGTCGACGACCTGCTCGGCCTCGCCCGCCACGTCCTGGGCGGATTCGCTCTTCTTGCGACGTCCGAACACGTCACTGTCCTTCCCGGTCGGATACGACCGATGCGTATCGATTCCCACCCGTCCGGCCGTCCACGGCGGCATGACCGCCGGTGGAACCGAAGCCCCCCTCGGCCCGCGCCGATCCGGGAAGCTCCGCGACCTCGTGGAAGCGCACCTTCTCGACCTGCTGGACGACCAGTTGGGCAATCCGGTCGAAGCGCTCGAACCGCACACTCTCGCGCGGGTCGAGATTGACCACGATCACCTTGATTTCCCCACGGTACCCGGCATCCACCGTCCCCGGGGCATTCACGAGGGCGACTCCACAGCGGGCGGCGAGACCGGAACGCGGGTGCACGAAGGCCGCGTACCCGTCGGGCAGCGCGACAGACACCCCGGTGGGGAGCACCGCGCGTTCGCCGGGGGCGAGTTCGGCGGCTTCCGTGGTGACCAGGTCGGCTCCCGCGTCACCCGGATGTCCGTACGAGGGCAGCGGTACGTCGGGGTCGACCCGGCGGATCAGCACGTCGACAGGGCTACGGGTCACGGGTTCACCTCGAAGGCGCGGGCGCGCCGGGCCTGGTCGGGGTCGGCCATCGCCGCCCGGATCTCCTCCGGGCGTCCGTTCTCGATGAAGTGGTCGACCTTGACTTCGATGAAGAGGGCGTCGGCGCGGACGGCCACGGGTCCGCCGGGGCCGCCGATCCGTCCGGTCGCCGTGGAGTAGATCTTGCGGCCGTGCACCGCGGTCACCTCGGCGTCGAGGTGCAGCACGGTGCCGACCGGCACGGGACGTACGAAATCGGTCTCCAGCCGGCCGGTCACCGCGATCACCCGCAGCAGCCAGTTCAGCGAGCCGAGCGTCTCGTCGAGCGCCGTGGCCAGTACGCCGCCGTGCGCGAGTCCGGGAGCGCCCTGGTGGGCGGCCTTGACCGTGAACTCGGCCGAGACCTGTACGCCTTCACCGGCGCGGGCCTGGAGGTGCAGCCCGTGGGGCTGGCCCCCGCCGCAGCCGAAGCAGTGCGCGTAGTGCGCGCCGAGGAGCTCTCCGGGCGGTGGTGCGTCGGGGTGCCTGACCGGGGCTATGGCGTCGGCCGGGGGGATCAGGGCCGCGGGCCCGGGGGCAGCCTCCCGGGGGTTCTCAGTACTCACAGGCGCAGACCTTACCCGCGCGGGTACGCGCAGGTCGCGCCGTGTCAAGCTTGGTTTCATGCAGCCTTCAGCCCCGCAGTACGCAGAACGCCTGACCGCACCCCGTTCCTGGTGGATCATCGCCGGGCTCCTCGGCATCGCGGGCGGACTGATGCTGCTGCCCCTGGGCGTGCTGCCGATGCTCGGCGGGCTGATCGGCGCCGGCGCGCTCGCCACCGCGGGTGTGAGCGCGTACGGCTCCCAGCGGATCCGGGTCGTCGGGGACGCGCTGATCGCGGGCGACGCCCGCATCCCGGTCTCCGCGCTCGGCGAGGCCGAGGTGCTGGACGCCGAGGAGGCCCGCGCCTGGCGGTCCCACAAGGCGGATACGCGCGCCCACATGCTGCTGCGCAGCTACATCCCGGGAGCGCTGCGCGTGGAGGTCACCGACCCGGCCGATCCGACGCCGTACCTCTACCTCTCGACCCGTGATCCCGAGGGCCTGGCCGCGGCTCTCGCGGCCGTACGGGCGGGCTGAGCGGGGCCGCTAGCCCTCCAGCTCCTTGCGGCCTCGCCCGGGCTCGACCGGGGGCTGCTCCAGGGGCGGCAGCTCGGGCAGCGCGTCCCAGGGGATCTGGGTGCGGCGCAGGTCCGCGCGGATCCGGTCGGCGAGCTTTCTGGTGTCGCGGCGGTTCATCACGGCGCCGACGGCGGCGCCGACCATGAACGGCATGAGGTTCGGCAGGTTGCGGACCATGCGCTTCATGATCTGCTGCCGCAGCTGGCGCTTCATCTGCGTGCCCAGCCCGGTGCTGTACGTGGCCGGTCTGGTCACGTCGATCCCCCGCTCCTGCGACCAGGAGTTGAGGTAGGCGATGCTGCGCTGGGCGAGAGTGCCGGGCGGCCGCATGCCGTAGACCTCGTGGAGCTCCGCGATGAGCTTCAGCTCTATCGCGGCGACGCCGGTGACCTCGGCGGCCAGCTCGGCCGGCATGGCGGGGGGTACGGGCAGCATGGCGGCCGCACCGATTCCCGCCCCCACGGTGGAGGTGCCGTTGGCCGCGCCCGCCACCAGCCTGTCGGCGATCTGTTCCGGGCCGAGACCCGGGAACTGCTTGCGCAGGGTCGGCAGGTCACGTACGGGAACGCGCGGCGCGCTCTCGATGATCCGGTCGGCGAGGAAGCCGACGACGGCCTTCGCGCTCTCGCCGCCCCTCCGTACGCCCTGCCGGACAGCCGCCAGGCGCCGGGCCCTGGCCGGGGACCCTTCCGCCACTTCGAGCGAGGCCGTCAGGCCCCGCTCGTCGTCACGTGCGCCGACGGCCGCGCTCACGTCTTGCTGCGCCTCCGGCGAGTCCTTCCTCCGGAAGCGCTTCTTCCTGGACGGTGTCGCGCCTGCCACGGCCGGCCCGACCTAGTCGCAGTCGCGGCAGATCGGCTGACCGTTCTTCTCCCTGGCCAGCTGGGAACGGTGATGCACGAGGAAGCAGCTCATGCAGGTGAACTCGTCGGCCTGCTTGGGCAGGACGCGCACGGCGAGCTCTTCGTTGGAAAGGTCGGCGCCGGGCAGTTCAAGCCCCTCCGCCGCCTCGAATTCGTCCACGTCAACGGCCGATGTCGACTTGTCGTTCCGGCGTGACTTGAGCTCTTCAAGACTGTCGGAATCCACGTCGTCGTCGGTCTTGCGTGGGGTGTCGTAATCCGTTGCCATTGTCGCTCTCCCCCTCTGGGTGGTTGCGGTGTCTCAGCGCACGTAACGCGTGAGAGGCCGGACTTGTGCCCGACCTGAGGCGGAGATTTTGCCTCACATCAAGGTCTGTTACTCAATCGACACCCAACCGATCTCCTCCGGAGTGGTCGGTTTGGATGGCGATCGGGACCGTACACGGTCCGAATGTCGCACTTCACGGGCGCCACCCCGTGTACTTCCCGTGATACCACCCCCAGGAAACCCGGACTTTTCCCTGTTTTCCGGGGGAGTTGGCGATCACGGAGTGTAGAGGGCCGGAAATTCGAGCCTGTGATCGATCACACACAGGCCCCTCCGGACCAGGTCTTGAAAATTCCGCTTAAAGCGAACGGATTCACGCCTGCGCGAAACGCCTCAGATCGGAAGAGTGACGCGCATCATGAGGCCGCCGCCCTCACGGGGCTCCGCGATGATACGGCCTCCGTGAGCCCTCGCGACGCTGCGCGCGATGGACAGGCCCAGGCCCACGCCCTTGTCGCTGCCGGTGCGCTCCGTACGCAGGCGCCTGAACGGCTCGAAGAGGTTGTCGATCTCGTACGCGGGAACCATTGGGCCCGTGTTCGAGACCACCAGGAGCGCCTGGCCGGGCCGGCTCTCGGTGGTGACCTCGACCCAGCCGTCCTCGGGGACGTTGTAGCGCACGGCGTTCTGCACCAGGTTGAGGGCGATCCGCTCCAGCAGTACGCCGTTGCCCTGGACGACGGCGGGTGCCTGCTCCCCGCGGATCTCCACGCCCTTGGCCACCGCCTCGCCGCGCGCCTGGTCGATGGCGCGCGAGGCGACCTCGGCCAGGTCCACCGGCTTGCGCTCGATGATCTGGTTCTCGCTGCGGGCGAGCAGCAGCAGACCCTCCACCAGCTGCTCGCTGCGCTCGTTGGTGGCCAGCAGCGTCTTGCCGAGCTGCTGGAGCTCGGGGGGCGCCTCCGGATCGGACAGGTGGACCTCCAGCAGCGTCCTGTTGATCGCGAGCGGTGTGCGCAGCTCGTGCGACGCGTTGCCCACGAACCGCTGCTGGGCGGTGAAGGCCCGCTCCAGGCGGTCGAGCATCTCGTCGAAGGTGTCGGCGAGCTCCTTCAGCTCGTCGTCGGGGCCGTCCAGCTCGATCCGCCGGGTCAGGTCCGTGCCGGCCACCCTGCGGGCCGTACGCGTGATCCTGCCGAGCGGCGACAGGACGCGTCCCGCCATCGCGTAACCGAAGGCGAAGGCGATGATGCTGAGCCCGAGCAGGGCGAGCAGCGAGCGGCTGAGCAGCTCGTCGAGCGCCTGCTGGCGCTGGTGGTTGACACAGGCGTTCATGGCCGCGTTGAACTGCTCGGGCGGGGCGTTGTCGGGCAGGCCCAGACCGCACACCGCGCTCTCGACCTTGCCGCTCACGATCTTGAAGGGGAGCTCGCTGCCCACCGCGAGGGCCTGGGCCGCCAGCAGGTAGATGATCGAGAGCAGCAGGATGCCGGCGATCAGGAACATGCCGCCGTACAGCAGAGTGAGCCGTATCCGGATCGTGGGGCGCAGCCAGGGGAAGGAGGGCTCGTGCTCCCTCGGGTCCCAGGTCGGTTTCGGCGGCGCCGCGGGCGGCGCCGGAGTCGGTGCCATCGCGCGTCAGATCCGGTAGCCGGAGCCGGGCACCGTCACGATGACCGGTGGCTCGCCGAGCTTGCGGCGCAGGGTCATCACCGTGACGCGCACGACATTGGTGAACGGGTCGGTGTTCTCGTCCCAGGCCTTCTCCAGCAGCTGCTCGGCCGACACGACGGCGCCCTCGCTGCGCATCAGCACCTCCAGCACCGCGAACTCCTTCGGCGCCAGCTGGATCTCCTGGCCGTCGCGGAATACCTCGCGGCGGTTCGGGTCGAGCTTGATGCCGGAGCGCTCCAGGACGGGCGGTAGCGCGACCGTCGTACGGCGCCCGAGGGCCCGTACCCGCGCGGTCAGCTCGCTGAAGGCGAAGGGCTTGGGGAGGTAGTCGTCCGCGCCGATCTCCAGGCCCTCGACGCGGTCGCTGACGTCACCGGAGGCGGTGAGCATCAGCACACGGGTGGGCATGCCGAGCTCGACGACTCTCCGGCAGACGTCGTCACCGTGGACCAGCGGGAGGTCACGGTCGAGCACGACGACGTCGTAGTCGTTCACCCCGATACGTTCCAGAGCGGCCGCGCCGTCGTACACGACGTCGACGGCCATGGCCTCCCGGCGCAGTCCGGTGGCCACCGCATCGGCGAGCAGCTGCTCGTCCTCGACGACGAGTACGCGCACGTCGCATTCCTTCCGCTGACTGCCCATGCGGGCAGGGGTGTGTCCCATCGACTGTGTGCTGCCATCCTGCCCCTTTCGGCCATAAACCGGCGGTAAGGCGGTACACCGGGGAAGGGGCCCGGGAGCCCGCACGAGCGAACCCGGTCAGGCATGCGTGGGGATTTCCATGATTCCTGGGCCAGTTGAGGTTTTCCCGGGGCGGCCGATGGGGAGGACGACTGCACACCCGCGATCACGCCCTGTATGTGGCATGCCACACCCCGCTCTGTCCCTCTGACGGAGAGTGATCACCCCACCCTCGGCACACCCCCGTGCCACCGACCCATGACGAGGGGGCGCACCCATGGACGCTTTCACCGCAGGCCTGCTGCAGCGCATAAAGGCCACGGAAACAGACCTCACGATGGCTCTCGAAACGGGCGACGACTTCCTGGCGGAGGTGGAGCAGGCGGAACTCGAGGACCTGCGCCGCCTCGCCGCGGAGCACGGCGTGCAGCTGGACGCCGTGAGCGCCTGACCCGTCGGCCGACCGTACGGAGCGCGTGGAAGGGCCCCGGCGCCAGAGGACTGCGCCGGGGCCCTTCCACGCCCTGCCGGGGCCCCCGCCGCTCCCTGGTCGTGGCCCCCTGGTCGCGGCTCCCTAGTCGTGCCAGGCGCCGAAGTCCTCCAGCAGGGCCTGGAGCGGCTCGAAAACGCCCGGTGAAGCCGCGATCGCCAGCTCCCCGGACGGGCGCTCACCGGGCCGTCCACCCGTCAGCGCGCCCGCCTCCCGGGCGATCAGGTCGCCCGCCGCCAGGTCCCACGGGCTGAGACCGCGCTCGTAGTAGCCGTCCAGACGTCCCGCCGCCACATCGCTCAGGTCGATCGCGGCCGACCCGCCGCGACGGATGTCCCGCACCCTGGGGATCAGCCGCTGGGCGATGTCCGCCTGGTGGCTGCGGACCGTGGCGACGTAGTTGAAGCCCGTCGAGACCAGGGCCTGGTCGAGCGGCGGCGCGGGCCGCACGCGCAGTGCGGCGCCGTCGGCGTACGCGCCGCCTCCGAGCACCGCGTGGTACGTCTCGCGGCGCATCGGCGCCTCCACGACGCCCACCAGCGTCTCGCCGTCGCGTTCGGCCGCGATGGACACCGCCCAAGTGGGCAGCCCGTACAGGTAGTTGACCGTGCCGTCGAGCGGGTCGATCACCCAGCGCACCCCGCTCGTACCCTCGCTGCTCGCGCCCTCCTCGCCCAGGATCCCGTCCTCGGGACGGTGCTCGGTGAGGAAGTCGGTGATCAGCTTCTCGGCGGCGACGTCCATCTCCGTGACGACGTCGACGGGGCTGGACTTGGTGGCGGCGACGCCCAGATCCGCGGGCCGCCCGTCCCGCAGCAGTGCGCCGGCGCGCCGGGCGGCCTCCAGGGCGAGTTCGAGCAGCTCGGACGTGAGGGGATCGGTCACGGCTCTCCTTTGTGCGCAGGGGTGCGGCAGGGGTTACGCGTACGGACTGTCGGCGCCCGCGGCGGCGGGCTTGGGGGACCTGGCCGGGCAGCAGCCGACCGGACAGAGGTCGTGGCTGGGGCCCAGGGTCCCCAGCGCGCACCGCCGCACCGTGAGCCCCCGCTCGGCGGCCGCCCGCTCCAGTACCAGCTCGCGCACCGCTGCGGCGAAGCGCGGATCGGCGCCGACGGTCGCGGACCGCCGCACCGGCAGACCGAGTTCGGCGGCCTTGGCGGTGGCCTCGGTGTCGAGGTCGTACAGGACCTCCATATGGTCCGAGACGAAGCCGATCGGGACCATCACGACGGCGGGCACGCCCGCGGCGTGCCGCTCCTCCAGGTGGTCGCAGATGTCCGGCTCCAGCCACGGGATGTGCGGCGCCCCGCTGCGCGACTGGTAGACGAGCTGCCAGGGGTGCGCGACGCCGGTCTCCTCCCGCACCGCCTCGGCGATCACCCGCGCGACGTCCAGGTGCTCGGCGACGTACGCGCCGCCGTCGCCGTGGCCCTCCACCGGGCCCGACGTGTCCGCCGCGGCGGTCGGGATGGAGTGCGTCGTGAAGGCGAGGTGGGCTCCCGCCCGTACGCTCTCGTCCAGCTCCGCGAGGGACTTGACGACCCCGTCGACCATGGGACGTACGAAACCCGGGTGGTTGAAGTAGTGGCGCAGCTTGTCGACGCGCGGCGGCTCGATCCCCTCGGCCTCCAGGGTCGCGAGCGCCTCGGCGAGGTTCTCGCGGTACTGGCGGCAGCCCGAGTACGAGGCGTACGCGCTCGTGGCGAGCACGGCGATGCGGCGGCGTCCGTCCGCGGCCATCTCGCGCAGGGTGTCGACGAGGTACGGCGCCCAGTTGCGGTTGCCCCAGTAGACCGGCAGGCCGTCCGGGCCGCCCATCGCCTGCTCGGCGAAGTCCTTGCGCAGGGCGTCGAGGAGGGAACGGTTCTGCTCGTTGATCGGGCTGACGCCGCCGAACAGGAAGTAGTGCTGTCCCACCTCCTTGAGCCTCTCCTTGGGGATGCCCCGGCCGCGGGTGACGTTCTCCAGGAACGGGACCACGTCGTCCGGGCCTTCGGGGCCGCCGAAGGAGAGGAGCAGCAGGGCGTCGTAAGGGGCGGGATCGCGCTGATCGGGCATGGGTCCGATCCTGCCACCCGTACGCGACGACGGTGAAACCGCCGTGCGGTGCGCCGCCCGGCGGACGTAAGCTGTGAATCCCATTTGTACGCCTTACCGGAGCATCCCTTGTCCAGTCCGTACCGCGCGATTTTCGCCGCCCCAGGCACCAAGGCGTTCTCCGCCGCCGGCTTCTTCGGCCGGATGCCGCTGTCCATGATGGGCATCGGGATCGTCACCATGATCTCCCAGCTCACGGGGGAGTACGGGCTCGCGGGCGCCCTCACCGCCGTCCTCGCGACGGCGGCCGCCGTCCTGGGTCCGCAGATCTCCCGTCTCGTGGACCGGTACGGACAGCGCCGCGTCCTGCGCCCCGCCACCCTGGTCTCGGTCGCGGCGGTCGCCGGGCTGCTGGTCTGCGCCCAGCAGGGCGCCCCCGAATGGACGCTGTTCGTGTTCGCGGCCGGCGCCGGCTGCGTGCCGAGCGTCGGCTCGATGGTCAGGGCGCGCTGGGCCGAGATCTACCGCGGCTCCCCGCGCGAACTCCACACGGCGTACTCCTGGGAGTCGATCGTCGACGAGGTCTGCTTCATCTTCGGCCCGATCGTCTCCATCGGGCTCTCGACCGCGTGGTTCCCCGAGGCCGGCCCGCTGCTCGCCGCCGGCTTCCTGGTCGTCGGCGTCTTCTGGCTGACCGCCCAGCGCGCCACCGAGCCCGTCCCGCACCCGCGCGACGAGCACACCGGCGGCTCCGCTCTGCGCTCCCCCGGGCTCCAGGTCCTGGTGGCCACCTTCGTGGCGACCGGCGCGATCTTCGGGTCGGTCGACGTGGTGACGGTGGCGTTCGCGGAGGAGCAGGGCCACAAGGCCGCGGCCAGCCTCGTCCTCGCCGTGTACGCGCTCGGTTCCTGCCTCGCGGGAGCGGTTTTCGGGCTGCTGCACCTCAAGGGCGCGGCGTCCACCCGGTGGCTGGTGGGAGTCTGCGCGATGGCCGTGAGTATGATCCCCCTCCTACTGGCCGGGAGCCTGCCGTTCCTGGCCGTGGCGCTCTTTGTTGCGGGCCTTGCCATCGCGCCGACGATGGTGACCACCATGGCTCTCATCGAGCAGCACGTACCGCGCGCCAAACTGACCGAGGGCATGACCTGGACGGGAACCGGGCTCGCCGTCGGCATCGCTCTCGGTTCCTCGGCCGCAGGCTGGGTGGTCGACGCGGCGGGGGCGGAGTCGGGGTACGCGGTGCCCGTCGCGGCGGGAGCGCTCGCGGCCGTGGTGGCGTTCCTGGGGTTCCGCCGGCTCCGCAGGCCGGCACAGACTCGGGGAGGGTACGGGGCAGATGGCCACCACATCCAGAACGACGAGCACGTGGCGTAACTGGGCCGGGAACGTCACCGCCCGTCCCGCACGGGAAGTGACCCCCGCCTCGGCCGGGGAGCTCGCCGAAGCCGTACGCCGGGCCGCCGAGGACGGCCTGAAGGTGAAGCCGGTCGGCACGGGCCACTCGTTCACGGCGGCCGCCGCGACCGACGGTGTGCTGATCCGCCCCGACCTGCTGACCGGCATCCGCGACGTCGACCGCGCGGCCGGGACCGTGACCGTGGAGGCCGGCACCCCGCTCAAGCGTCTGAACGTGGCACTGGCCAGGGAGGGCCTGTCGCTCACGAACATGGGCGACATCATGGAGCAGACCGTGGCCGGTGCGACCAGCACCGGCACGCACGGCACCGGCCGCGACTCCGCCTCGACGTCCGCGCAGATCCGCGCCCTGGAACTCGTCACGGCCGACGGCTCGTTGCTGACGTGCTCCGCGCAGGAGAACGCCGACGTCTTCGCGGCCGCCAGGCTCGGGCTCGGCGCGCTGGGCGTCGTCACCGCGATCACTTTCGCCGTGGAGCCCCTCTTCCTGCTGAGGGCCCGCGAGGAACCGATGACCTTCGACCGGGTCACCGCCGACTTCGAAGCGCTGCACGCCGAGAACGAGCACTTCGAGTTCTACTGGTTCCCGCACACCGGCAACTGCAACACCAAGCGCAACAACCGCAGCGCGGGCCCCGCGGCCCCGCCCGGCAGGGTCAGCGGCTGGGTCGAGGACGAGCTCCTGTCCAACGGCGCCTTCCAGGTGGCCTGTTCGGTCGGCCGGGCCGTTCCCGCGGCCATACCCGCGATCGCCAGGCTCTCCAGCCGCGCGCTCTCCGCCCGTACGTACACGGACATCCCCTACAAGGTCTTCACCAGCCCGCGCCGCGTGCGCTTCATGGAGATGGAGTACGCCGTTCCACGCGAGGCGGCGGTGGAGGCGCTGCGCGAGGTGAAGGCACTGGTCGAGCGTTCGCCGCTGCGCGTGAGCTTCCCGGTGGAGGTACGGACGGCCCCGGCGGACGACATCACGCTGTCCACGGCGTCCGGCAGGGAGACGGCGTACATCGCGGTGCACCTGTACCGGGGCACCCCGTACCAGGCGTACTTCACCGCGGTCGAGCGGATCATGACCGCGCACGGCGGCCGGCCGCACTGGGGCAAGGTGCACACGCGCGACGCCGCGTACCTGGCCGGGGCATACCCGCGCTTCGCCGAGTTCACGGCGGTGCGCGACCGGCTGGACCCGCAGCGGCTCTTCACCAACGGCTACCTGCGGCGGGTCCTGGGCGACTAGGGGGCCGGCCCCGCGGGGGCCTTGCCCCCGCCCCGCCCTACGGGGCCGGGGTACCGGCCTGCTCGCCGTTGTCGCTGCTGCTGCCGTTGTCGCCGTCGCCGCCCGTGGCCGGGTCCTCATCGGCGTCGGCGCCCGTGTCGCCGCCCTCACCACCGGTGGTTCCGGACGGCGTCGGGGTCGGAGTGGGCGTCGGGGTCGCTTCGCCCGTCTCACCCGTCGAGCCGCCGTCCGTCGTCGTGGGTGGCGTGCTGCTGGGGTCGGGCGAGGCGCCGCCCTCCCCTGTGCCGGTGCCGGAGTCCTGGCCGGGGCTCTGTCCGCCGCCGGTCCCGGTGCCGGGCGTCGTGGAGCCGCTGCCCGGCGTCTCCCCGGGGGCCTGCGACGGCGGGGTCTCCTTCTGGCGCTGATGCTGCTCTCCGCCGCGGAAGACGGTGCCCACGGTGCTGCCCTTGCCGCCGCCGAGGCCGTCGCCCGTGATCAGCTCGTACGCCGTGATGCCGCCCATCGCCACGACGAAGACGACGACGGCCGCGACGACGGAACGCTTCCAGCCCCGCACCCGCGTGCCGTGCGTGGTGGCCTCGCTGAACTCCTCGTCCGGGAGGCCGGCGTTCGAGAGGTCCGTCGGCACCATGACGGTGCGCAGCACCCGGGTCCGCGTCGCGTCTCCGTCCTCCCGGCCCTCCTGCCCGTACCCGCGCGGCTCATGCACCGGCACCTGACGGGCCTTCGGTTTCGCGTGGACCGTGACCTCGCGGAGCTGCTCCCCGGTGCGCCGGAAGAGATGCTGGAAGACCGTGCCGCCGCTGGTCGCGACGACACTGACCACTCCCGCGCCGATGATCGTCCCGTACACACCGAGCTGGGAAGCCAGCACCGCCGCCACGACTGCGGCCACCGCGCTTCCCGCCACCTGAGCGACACTCAGGTCCAGTCGCGGATTCTTCGGTTCTTCTACGTGGTTTTCCGGCTTACCGCCCATGCCCAGCCTCTGATTGCCTATCTCACCCATCTGGTCCACCTTGCAACATGGAGGGACATTTGGGCGAAGTGGATAGTTCCGTTTCAAAAGATTCTGTGAAACAGACCACTACAGAGGCCCTGCGGCGACGGGCCGCCGCCCTCAACTCCCGCACGCGTGGAGAACTTCGGCGGCGCGCCGGTCCACCCTCATGGTCCGAATGGAGTACTGTGGCGAGCCCTGGGTCCGGCCTCCATCACGGGCGCCGAATGCTCACAGTGACGAGTCGGTCACTATGAGTGGCGAAATGGCAACCGTGCCATACCGGCGATCCAGGGCTGATGCCCGACACGCCGGGCAACTGGGCAAGGTTGTGGCAGGCTGCACCCGGGCAGGCCACACTCGACTAGCGGAAGCAGCGACGCACGTGACGTCGGCAGGCACCACCCGGGAGGTTCCCATGCCCGAACTGCGTGTCGTGGCCGTCTCGAATGACGGCACACGACTGGTGCTGAAGGCTGCTGACAGCACGGAGTACACACTTCCGATCGACGAGCGGCTGCGTGCGGCGGTCCGCAACGACCGCGCCCGCCTCGGTCAGATCGAGATCGAGGTGGAGAGCCACCTCCGTCCTCGCGACATCCAGGCCCGGATACGGGCCGGTGCCTCCGCCGAGGAGGTCGCTCAGCACGCGGGCATCCCGGTGGACCGGGTCCGCCGCTTCGAAGGCCCCGTACTGGCCGAACGCGCCTTCATGGCCGAGCGCGCCCGGAAGACCCCGGTGCGCCGCCCCGGCGAGAACACCGGGACCGGACCCCAGCTCGGCGAGGCGGTGCAGGAGCGGCTGCTGCTGCGCGGCGCCGACAAGGAAACCCTTCTGTGGGACTCCTGGCGGCGCGACGACGGCACATGGGAAGTGCTGCTGGTCTACCGCGTCGCGGGCGAACCCCACTCCGCGAGCTGGACGTACGACCCGCCCCGGCGGCTCGTACAGGCCGTGGACGACGAGGCGCGCGCGCTGATCGGCGAGACGGACGACACCACCATGGTGGCCGCGCCCGAGCCGAGCTTCCCCTTCGTACCGCGGATCGCGCGGCTGCCCCGGGACCGGCCGCTGGACCGTGCGCTCGACCGGCAGCTGGAGCGGCCCGCCGTGCCGTTGCCCGCGTCCGAGCCGCAGCAGGAGGGCGCCGGCGGTGAGCGGGATTCGCTGACCAGCCTGCTGGAGGCGGTGCCGAGCTTCCGGGGCGACATGGTGGTGCCCGAGCGGCCCGCGCAGCCTCCGGAGCCGCCGACGACCGAACCCGGCGCGCAGGAACCGGAGGCCGAGGAGACCGCCGCGTCCGCCGCCTCCGGAGCCGGTGCGGCGTACGCCGATGTCCTCATGCCGCGCGCCGTCGCCGGGCACCGGGACCGGCTCACCGGTACGACGGACCGTCAGGCCGAGGCCGACGGGGTCCGCCCCGGACGGCGGGCGGCCGTACCCAGCTGGGACGAGATCGTCTTCGGTACGCGCCGCAAGAAGCAGGAGTAGACGCCGGACGCCTGGGGCGAGGGGCCCGTACGGATCGCACGGATCGCGTACGGGCCCCTCGCCCCGCGCGGTTACCGGGGGTCGGGTCCGGTGGCCACCGGACGGGACGCGTCGGCGCACCACTCGGACCACGACCCCACGTACAGCGCCGCCGGAATGCCCGCGACCTCCAGGGCCAGCACCTGCTGGGCCGCGGAGACGCCCGAGCCGCAGTAGACGCCGACCGCCCGCGCTTCGCCGGCGCCCAGCGACGTGAAGCGGGCGGCCAGTTCGGGGGCGGGGAGAAGGCGGCCGTCGGGGCCGACGTTCTCCATGGTCGGGGCGGAGACCGCGCCCGGGATGTGGCCGGCGACCGGGTCGATCGGCTCCACCTCGCCCCGGTAGCGTTCGGCCGCCCGCGCGTCGAGCAGCAGACCGGTGCGGGCGAGCTCGGCGGCGCCGTCGGCGTCGAGGAGCACCGCGGCGCCGGGGGCCGGGCGGAAATCACCGGCGGCTGGGGCCGGGACCTCCGATTCGACCGGGCCCCGCCACGCCGCGAGGCCGCCGTCCAGCACCCTGACGTCCGGGTGGCCCGCCCAGCGCAGCATCCACCAGGCGCGCGCCGCGGCCCAGCCCTGCCCGCCGTCGTACACCACGACCGGGGTGTCGTGACGGACGCCCGTGCGGCGCATGACCGCGCCGAAGTCCTCGACGTCCGGGAGCGGATGGCGGCCGCCGGAGCCGGGCGGGCCGGCGAGTTCCGCCTCCAGGTCGACGAAGACGGCTCCGGGGATGTGTCCCGCCTCGTACGCGGCGCGACCGTGCGGCCCGCCCAACTGGTAACGGACGTCCAGGAGGACGGGCGGCCGCTCTCCCGTCGACTCGCTCGCGAGTCCGGCTGCGGTGATGATGGCATTCATAGGTGCCATCCTCGCGCAGCCTTCGGTACGACCGACACCGTACGGTGACCACACCGAAACGGACGGGAAATGCCAAATCGGGCATTCTCGTGCGGGAACCCGTAGAAAGCGGCGCGGCCGGGACGCGCCGCACGCCAGGTGGTGCAAGCATCTGCACGGGCGCGTCCCTTCAGCACTCCACCGCTTCGCAACGGGGCGCCCGTTCCCGCACGACCACCACCGATGGTCCGAGGAGAGAGTGACGATGACGGAGGCAGTGACCGGGCGGCACATGCCCGGTGCGCCCTGCTGGGTGAGCCTGATGGTGCACGGCCTGGCCACCACCCAGGAATTCTACGGAACGCTGTTCGGCTGGGAGTTCCGGCCAGGACCGCAGCAGCTCGGCCCGTACGTACGGGCCGTGCTCGACGGCAGGGAGATCGCGGGCGTCGGACAACTGCCGCCCGACCGGCATCTGCCCATCGCCTGGACGCCGTACCTCGCCACCGACGACGCCGGTGTCACGGCCGAGTCCGTCAGGAGCCACGGCGGCACGGTCGGGGTCGGCCCGATCGACGCGGGCGACGCCGGCCGGATGGCGATCTGCTCCGACCCCACCGGCGCGGTCTTCGGCATCTGGCAGGCCGCGGCCCATCCGGGCACGGCCCTGGCCGGCACCCATGGCATCCCGGTCTGGAACGAGCTGGTGACGCGCGAGACGTCGGTGGTCGGCAAGTTCTACGCGGCGGTCTTCGGCCACGAGGTGGAGACGGACGTCTCCGCCGACCTCGACCGGCTCACGCTGCACCTCGAAGGCCGTCCGGTGGCGTCCGTGCGCGGCGTGGGCACCGCCCTGCCGCGCGACCGGGGCCCGCACTGGATGACGTACTTCGAGGTCGAGGACGCCGACGAGTCGGCCCGTCTGCTGGCGGAGCTCGGCGGGCATGTGCTGCAGCCGCCCCGGGACGACGCGCGGGGGAGGTCGGCGGTCGTCTCGGACCCGGAGGGCGCGGTGTTCACGATCGTGACGACGGCCGGCTGACGGAGTCGCCGAGGGAGGGGTCGACGGGCAGCACGTCGGGCGACAGGGCCGCGGCGTGCGCGACCGCGGCCGTCGTCCGGCGCCTGTGGTGGCGGCGGCACAGCACCTCGTAACCGACCTCGTCCGGCGACTGGTTGACGTCGCCGACGACGACCTGGGCGCCCTCGACGACCATCTCGCCGCCGATCGTACGGGCGTTGTGCGTGGCCCTCGCGCCGCACCAGCAGAGCGCCTCGACCTGGAGCACCTCCACCCGGTCGGCGAGTTCGACCAGACGCTGCGAGCCGGGGAAGAGCTTGGAGCGGAAGTCGGTGGTGATCCCGAAGGCGAAGACGTCGAGCTCCAGGTCGTCGACGACGCGGGCCAGTTGGTCGATCTGCTCGCCGGCGAGGAACTGGGCCTCGTCCACGATCACGTAGTCGGCGCGGTTGCCCTGGGAGAGGTGGGCGACGAGGTACGCGTAGAAGTCGAAGCCCTCGGCGGCCTCGACGGCGTCGGTGACCAGGCCGAGGCGGGAGGAGAGCTTGCCCTCGCCCGCCCGGTCGTCGCGCGTGAAGATCATGCCCTGGAGGCCGCGCGCGGACCGGTTGTGCTCGATCTGAAGAGCCAGGGTGCTCTTTCCGCAGTCCATCGTTCCGGAGAAGAACACCAGCTCGGGCATGAGGGGGTGAGGGCCTTTCAGGTCAGGGCGTGGGGGTGCGGGGGTTACGAGCGGACTTCGAGGAGCGGGACGAGCTGCTCGGCGGGCGTCATGGAGCCGTGCATGCCCACCATCGCGGACTCGTGCGGCTCGCGGCGCGACGCGGTGACCACGACGTCGTCGTGGGCCGCGGCGACGACGTCGCCGATGCGTCCGTAGACCCGCTCGTCGACCGCCGGGCCGAACCAGCCGGCCGCGATCGCCTCGTCCCTGCTCGCCACCCAGAACTGTTCGCCGAGCACCTCGCGCCAGACGGTGAGCACGTCGCTCTCGGCACCCGGAACGGCGTACACATGCCGGGCCCGGCCCTCGCCGCCCAGCAGAGCGACACCGGCGCCCAGTTCCCAGTCCTCGTCGAAGTCGATGCGCGACTCCTCGTCGAAGGGGATGTCGATCATGCCATGGTCGGCGGTGACGTACAGCGCCGCGCGGGGCGGCAGCTGTTCGGCGAGGCGCTGGGCGAGCCGGTCGACGTACATCAGCTGGCCGCGCCAGGCGTCGGAGTCCATGCCGAAGCGGTGGCCCTTGCCGTCGACCTCGCTGTAGTACGTGTAGACCAGCGAACGGTCGCCCGCCGCCAGCTGCTCGGCGGCGAGGTCCATGCGCTCCTCGCCGGTGAGCTTGCCGCGGAACGTGCCGCCGCTCAGCGCGATCTTGGTGAGCGGGGTGTGCTGGAAGTCCGGGGACGAGACCTGCGCGGTGTGCACGCCCGCGGCGTCGGCGAGCTGGAAGACCGTGGGGTACGGCTGCCAGACGTGCGGGTCGGTCCACGGCTTCCAGCGCAGCTGGTTCATCAGCGCGCCGGTGTCCGGGTCGCGGACGGTATAACCGGGCAGGCCGTGCGCGCCGGGCGGCAGGCCGGTGCCGACCGAGGCGAGCGAGGTCGCGGTGGTGGCGGGGAAGCCTGCCGTGAGCGGGCGGCCGGTGCCGCCGCGCGAGCTGCCGAGGAGGGAGTGGAGGTACGGGGCCTCGTCCGGGTGGGCCTTGATCTGCTCCCAGCCGAGACCGTCGATCAGGAACACGCAGTTCCGGTCGGCGGGGGTGAGCTCGGGGATCGTGGCGGTCGCCCCGGGTACGTCCATTCCCGCCGCGAGGGTCGGCAGGAGGTCGGCGAGCGAGCCGCTGCCGTACTCGGGGACGGGCGCGGTGCCCAGGGCGAGCGGAACCGGGTCGGACCAGACGGGCTGCGCCATCAGCGGTCGGCCGCGGCGGTCGCTTCGGAGAGCGCCTGGGCGAACGCGAGCGTCTGGCGGACGGTGTCCGGTCCGTCGCCGGCCTCGCTGACGCGCAGGCTGAGGTCGTCGGCGGTGGTGCTGCCGGTGTAGCCGTGATCCGCGTCGCAGTTGGGATCGCCGCAGGCGGCGGGCTCCAGGTCGATGCGGGAGACCGCGCCCCAGCCGATGGTCAGGACGACCTCGCGGGGCAGGGTGCCCGGGACGTACTTCTCCGGGTTGGCGACGACGCGGCTGACCACGACCGACGAGATCCGGTCGAGCTTGACCGACTCGGTGGAGGTGGTGGCGTACGGCGCCGGGGAGGTGGCATCGGCGGCCTGCTCGTCGGTGTGGCTGACGATGAAGCGGTTGCCGGTCAGGACGAGCACCGTGACATGGCGGCGGACCTCGTTGGAGTCGAAGGTCGTCTCCTGGTGCACCAGGTATGAGGAGACCGGCTCGCCGCCGACAGCGGCCTCCACCGCTTCGGCCACGAGGGCCGGGTAGTAGCCGCTGCGCTCGATGGCCGCGCGCAGCCCCTTGGTCGTCGTACCGGTCTTCGCCATGCCCTCCATCCTACGGGGCTCCGGGGGGCGCGATGCCGGGCCTGTGGACGGCTCAGTAGCTCGGGAGGCGGCGGGGGCCGAGGTCGTCGCGGGCGGGCGGGGACGCGAGGCGCACGGACGCGCCGAGCACGGACAGGCCGTGCGGGGCGACGACCACGGGTTCCAGGGCGACCCCGACCACCTCGGGGTGATCGTCGACCAGGCGCGAGACGCGCAGCAGCAGCTCTTCGAGCGCGGCGGTGTCGACGGGGTCCGAGCCGCGCCAGCCGAAGAGGAGCGGGGCGGTGCGGATCGACCTGATGAGTTCGGCGGCGTCCCGGTCGGTTGCCGGTACCAGCCGGTGTCCGATGTCACCGAGCAGCTCGGAGGCGGCTCCGGCCAGCCCGAAGGAGAGCACGGCGCCGGCCGCGGCGTCGATGGAGGCCCGTACGACGGTGTCCACGCCCCGGGGGGCCATGGCCTGGACGACGGGCTGGAGCTCCTCGGGCCTGCCGAGCGCCTCGGTCAGCTCGCCGTAGGCCCGGCGCAGTTCCTGCTCGTCACCGAGGTCGAGGCGTACGCCGCCGAGGTCGGGGCGGTGGCGCAGGTGCGGGGCGGTGGTCTTGAGGGCGACGGGGTAGCCGAGCCGCCGGGCCGCCGCGACGGCGGCGTCGGGCCCCGGCGCGGGCAGGGCCGGCCGTACGTCGATGCCGTACCGCGCGAGGAGTTCCCGGGCGGCGTCGTCCCTGAGGGACATCCCGCCGGGGGCGGCGCCGCCCCCGCTCAGCAGCGCGGCGATCCGGGCGGCGGCCCCGGCCTCGTCGATGTCGTCGTACTCGGGCACCCGCCCGGGCTCGGCGGCCTGCCGCCGCCACTGCGCGTACTTGACGGCCTCGGCGAGTGCGCGCACGGCGCGTTCGGCGGCGGGGTAGGCGGGAATCCGCCGTCCGTCGCCCGCACCGCCTGCCTCCGGGCGCCCTTCGGGCGTGTCCTCGAACGCCGGACGGGCTTGGTTCTCCCGCGCGGCGGCCCCCGCTCCCGCCCCCGGGCCGTCCGAAGACGCCGGAACCGGGACCGGCTCCGGCGCCGGGCGGGCCGTGCTCGTCGCCGCAGCGAGCGCGTCGGCCAGGGCGCCCATCTCCACGTGCACGACCGCCACCGGCTTCGCCGGCCCCGTCGCCGCCGCCTCCCGCAGCGCCGCCGCCAGGACCTCCCCGTCACCGGATTCCGTGGCGCCGTTCTCGCCGACCCACGGGATCGCCGTGACCACGACCGCGTCGCACGTCCCGTCCGCCAGCGCCCGGGCCAGCGCCGCGCGGAAGTCCGCCGGGGTCGCGGCCGTCGTCAGGTCGAGCGGCGGCAGCGGCCGCAGCCCCTCGGCCAGGCAGGCGTCGTACGTCAGGAGGCCCAGGGACTCGGAATTGCCGAGGATGGCGACGCGCGGCCCGGCCGGCAGCGGCTGCCCGGCGAGCAGCAGTCCCGCGTCGACGAGTTCGGTGACGGTGTCGACGCGGACGACCCCCGCCTGCCGCAGCAGCGCGGAGACCGTCGCGTCGGGGATGCGCGTGGCGGGCACCGCGTGGCCCGGTGGCGTACTGCCGCTGTGGCGGGCGCCCTTGACCACGACGACCGGCTTCGCCGCCGCCGTGCGCCGGGCGAGGCGGGTGAACTTGCGCGGGTTGCCGATGGACTCCAGGTAGAGGAGGACGACGTCGGTGTCGGGGTCCTCGTAGCCGTACTGGAGGAAGTCGTTGCCGGACACGTCCGCCCGGTTGCCGGCCGAGATGAACGAGGACAGCCCGGCGCCCCGCCGGTAGAGCCCCGACAGCAGCGCGATGCCGATCGCTCCGGACTGGGTGAACAGGCCGATGCGGCCGCGCGCGGGCGGTTCCGGCGCGAGGGAGGCGTTGAGGCGTACCGCCTCGGAGGTGTTGATGATCCCGAAGGCGTTGGGCCCGATGATGCGCATGCCGTACGAGCGGGCCCGGCGCACCAGTTCGCGCTGGCGCGCCCGGCCCGCGGCCCCGCTCTCGGCGTATCCGGCGGAGAGGACGACCAGCCCCTGCACGCCGCTCTCGCCGCAGTCCGCGATCACCTCCGGCACCCGCTCGGCCGGTACGGCGACGACGGCGAGGTCGACGGCCTCACCGATCCCGGCGACGGAGCGGTGCGCGGGCACGCCGTCCAGCTCGGTGAGGTCCTCGGGGAAGGCCCGGTTCACGGCGAACGTACGGCCCGTGTATCCGGCGGCGAGCAGATTGCGCAGGACGGTGCGCCCCACCCCGCCCGGCGCGCGCCCGGTCCCGACGACCGCGACGGAGCCGGGGGCGAGGAGGCGCTGCACGGAGCGGGACTCCGCGCGGTGCTCGCGGGCGCGCTGGACGGCGACGGAGCGGTCGGTCGGCTCCAGGCCGAATTCGAGGTGGACGACGCCGTCCTCGAAGCTGCGCTCCTGGGTGTAGCCGGCGTCCGTGAAGACTTTGATCATCTTGGAGTTGGCGGGCAGCACCTCCGCCACGAAGCGCCGGATGCCGCGCTCGCGGGCGACCGCGCCGATGTGTTCGAGGAGGGCGGAGGCGACCCCGCGCCCCTGGTGGGCGTCCTGGACCAGGAAGGCGACTTCGGCCAGGTCGGCACCGGGGCCGGACGAGGGGCGCCCCTGCGCATTGATGCGGTCGTACCGGACGGTGGCGATGAACTCGCCGCCCACCGTCGCCGCGAGACCTACCCTGTCCACGTAGTCGTGGTGGGTGAAGCGGCGGACGTCCTTGTCGGAGAGGCGCGGGTACGGCGCGAAGAAGCGGTAGTACTTCGACTCGTCCGACACCTGCTCGTAGAAGCTGACCAGGCGCTGCGCGTCGTCGGGAGTGATGGGGCGGATCCGCGCCGTACCTCCGTCGCGCAGCACCACGTCGGCTTCCCAGTGGGCCGGGTACGCGTGGTGCCCGTCGCGGTCCGGCGGGGTCTGCTCCATCGGAGGCTGCATGAAGGAAGCCTACGGGTCGCGGGCCCGCCAGGGACGAGGCAGGCTGGGGCCGCCGCGGGCGGCCGGCCGGCCCGGGGTCGCGGGCACGGCTTCCCCGAGCGACATGAGAGACTGGTCTAGACAACCGTTAGAACATGAAGGGCAACACCATGGTTGAGCGCCGTGTCACCGTCGGCTGGGCCGAAGGCCTGCACGCCCGGCCCGCCTCCATCTTCGTTCGCGCAGCGACCGCCTCGGGTGTTCCCGTGACGATCGCCAAGGCCGACGGCAAGCCGGTCAACGCGGCCTCCATGCTCGCGGTGCTCGGCCTGGGCGCGCAGGGCGGCGAAGAGATCGTGCTCGCTTCCGAGGCCGACGGTTCCGATGCCGCCCTCGACCGCCTGGCGAAGCTGGTCTCCGAGGGCCTCGACGAGCTTCCCGAGACCGTCTGACCACTCGTACGGGCGCATTCTCACGAGGGAGCCGCGACATCCCGGATTCGGGACGTCGCGGCTCCTTCGCTTTTGCGCGGAGACAGCTGAGATATACGTCAGGAATTCCGGGCAGCAGAAAAAGCCCCCGCCCATTCGCTTTCTTTGTATACGGCGCATCTGTTAATTGCGGCCGCCCCCGGTGTGTACGGCATGTTGCGAAGTCCTCACGCGTTCCGGCCGTGGGTCGGGGCGCCGCAGCCGGTACGCGGCCACCGCCCGTTCGGCGTGCAGGGCCGTCAGCGCCCGGGCCCGCTGCGCGTCGCCGCGCGCCACGGCGTCCACGATCGTGCCGTGTTCGGCCCAGGACTCGACGGGGCGGGCGGGCTGCTCGACGGCGTACATCCAGGTGATCTTGTGCCTGAGCTGGGTGAGCAGGGCCGTGAGGCCGGGGCTGCCGGACGCCTGGGCGAGCGTCTCGTGGAACCAGCCGCCCAGGGGGCTCAGGCCCTCGCCCTCGCCCCGGCGGGCCCGCTCCTGACCGAGCCTGACCAGGCCGCGCAACACCTTGAGGTGCGCCTCGGTGCGCCGCTGGGCGGCGCGGGCCGCCGCCAGCGGCTCCAGCAGCATTCTGACCTCCAGGAGGTCGGCGGCCTCCTGCGCGGTGGGTTCGGCCACGCAGGCGCCCGCGTGCCGGCGGGTGGTGACGAACCCCTCGGACTCCAGCGTGCGCAGGGCCTCGCGCACCGGGACGCGCGAGACGCCGTAACGGCGCGCCAGCAGCTCTTCGGTGAGCCGGCTGCCCCGCTCGAAGACGCCGGAGACGATGTCGTCACGGATCGCCGTGCATACCGATTGCGCGGGAATGCGCATGAGCGGACCTCCGCCTTGATCCTCGCGAAACGCGGTCGAATGACGCCTGTTCGGCGACTCTATTGCAGCGGCGCGCGATTTCCGACGGGCGGCAGGAATTCATGGATATATTTTGGCCAACGCCGAAGGCCCCGGCGGTAAGCCGGGGCCTTCGGGAAAACCGGGGTGCGTCAGACGTTCACGCCGTGCGCGCGCAGGTACGCGACCGGGTCCATGTCGGAGCCGTACTCGGGAGACGTACGGACCTCGAAGTGCAGGTGCGGGCCCGTCGAGTTGCCGGTCGAACCCGAGAGACCTATCTGCCGGCCCGGGGTGACGGCCTGCCCGACGGAGACGCCGATGGACGACAGGTGGCCGTACTGCGTGTACGTGCCGTCGTTCATCCTGATGACGATGTTGTTGCCGTACGCCCCGCCCCAGCCGGCCTCGACGACGGTGCCCGCACCGACGGCCACGACGGAACTGCCGGACGCGGCCCGGAAGTCGACGCCGGAGTGGCTGCCGGAGGACCAGAGCGAGCCGCCGCTCCGGTAGCCGGTGGTCACGGCGGAACCGGCGACCGGAAGGGTGTAGGCGGTGAGGCGCTCGCGCTCCGCCGCACGGGCGGCGCGCTCCTCGGCCTCGCGCTTCGCACGCTCCTTCTCGGCCCTGGCTTCCGCCTTGCGCCTGGCCTCGGCCTTGCGCGCCGCCTCGGCCCTGCGCTCGGCCTCCGCCTTGTCGGCGGCGTGCTGCTGCGCCTCGGCCTGGGCGGCGATCCGGTCGGCGAGGGAGTCGCCGACGACGAGGGCCTGGGTCAGGCCGGTCGCCTCGACGGAGTGGGCCGCGTCGGCGCTGGTGCCGGCGGCGAGGGCCGGAGAGGCCAGGCTCCCGACGGCGCCGGTCGTCGCGAGGGTGGCAACGCCCGCGAGGCTCGCGCTCCTGCGCGTCAGACGGCCCGGACGGCTCGGACGACGGTGCTTCCCGGTGGCACGGGTGAACGCCATGGAGTGGCTGGTCCTTTCCTTCCTTCTCGCCTACCGGGTTAGCTGACGGGTTCGGAGCAGGAAGGTCTCCTACGGACCCCTTCCGTACGTACGCACGGAAGGACGTCCGATTCACCCCAGGGACTGGGCTCCTCCAGCCGCGAAGACGGCAGGAGGGTGGGTCCCCGGCTCCCCAGGCTCGCGCCTGACGGGGACTCGGCGATGACTGCCCGGTGCCGCGGATGCGGCTCACTGCTGACGGACAGCCGGACCGACGCTAAACGGGACATCTTTCAATCACCAAAAAGACCCCGCACTTTGTAACGCACCCCACAGGTCAGAAAGGCAACCTCCGCAACAAAACGGACATACGCCAAGGACCCCGGCAGCCTGTCGGCCACCGGGGTCCCTCCACCTCCCGTGGTGAGGGAGTTGCGCAATCGGCTCGGCTCGAACGGACGGACCGTCAGCCGGCGACCACCGTCACGTCACCGATGCCGAGCGCCCTGACGGGCTCCTCGATCTGCGACGCGTCCCCGACGAGGACCGTGACCAGACGGTCCTCGGGGAAGGCGCTGACGACCGCCGCAGTGGCCTCCACCGTGCCCGTCTCAACGAGGCGGGCGTACAGCTGGGCCTGGAAGTCGTCCGGCAGGTGCTGCTCGACCTGGTCGGCGAGCGTGCCGGCGACGGCCGCCGCCGTCTCGTACTTGAGCGGTGCGACACCCACCAGGTTCTGCACGGCGACGTCGCGCTCGGCGTCGGTGAGGCCCTCGGCCGCGAGGGTGCGCAGCACCTTCCACAGGTCTTCGAGCGCCGGGCCCGTGGACTCCGTGTCCACCGAGCCGCTGATCGCCAGCATCGCGGCGCCCGATCCGTCGGGAGCGGAGCGCAGCACCTGGCCGAAGGCGCGCACGCCGTACGTGTAGCCCTTCTCCTCGCGCAGGACGCGGTCCAGGCGGGAGGTGAGCGTGCCGCCCAGGCAGTACGTGCCGAGGACCTGGGCCGGCCAGACGCGGTCGTGCCGGTCGGGGCCGATCCGGCCGATGAGCAGCTGCGTCTGGACCGCGCCGGGGCGGTCCACGATGACCACACGGCCGGTGTCGTCGGCCGTCACCGGCGGTACGGGGCGGGGCTCGGCGGTGTCGCCCTTCCACGCCCCCAGGGTGTCGGCCAGTACGGCGTCCAGGTCGGTGCCGTCGAGGTCGCCGACGATCACGGCGGTGGCGGTCGCGGGACGCACGTGCGCCGCGTAGAAGCCCTTCACGGCGGCGGAGTCGATGCGCTTGACCGTCTCCTCGGAGCCCTGGCGCGGACGCGACATGCGCGAGGTCGCCGGGAACAGCTCCTTGGAGAGCTGCTTGGCGGCGCGGCGGGACGGGTTGGCCGTCTCGTGCGGGATCTCGTCGAGCCGGTTGGCCACCAGCCGCTCGATCTCGCCGTCCGCGAAGGCGGGCGCGCGCAGCGCGTCGGCGAGCAGGCCGAGCGCCTTGGGCAGCCGGGAGACCGGGACCTCCAGGGAGACCCGGACGCCCGGGTGGTCGGCGTACGCGTCGAGCGTGGCGCCGCAGCGCTCCAGCTCGGCGGCGAACTCCTCGGCGGAGTGCTTGTCGGTGCCCTCGGAGAGGGCCCGCGACATGATCGTGGCCACACCGTCGAGGCCCTCGGGCTCGGCCTCCAGGGGGGCGGCGAGGAAGACCTCGACGGCCATGACCTGCTGGCCGGGGCGGTGGCAGCGCAGGACGGTCAGGCCGTTGGGCAGGGAGCCGCGCTCGGGGGCGGGGAACGCCCACGGCGTGGGGGTGCCCGCCTGCGGCTGGGGGTGGAATTCCATGCTCACGGCTGCGGTGTCGGTCACTTGTCCGCCCCTTCCTGCGTACCGGCCGCACCGGCGGCGTCTGCGGTGTCGTCGGCTGCGGCTGCGTCCGCCGCGGGTGTCGGCTCGTACACCAGGACCGCGCGGTTGTCCGGGCGCAGGCGGGCCTCGGCGGCCGCCTGGACCTCCTCCGCCGTGATGTCCAGGACGCGCTGGACGGCGGTCAGCGCGAGCTGGGGGTCGCCGAACAGGACGGCGTACCGGCAGAGTTCGTCGGCGCGGCCCGCGACCGTACCGAGCCGGTCGAGCCACTCGCGCTCCAGCTGGGCCTGCGCGCGCTCCATCTCCTCGGGCGTGGGGCCCTCGGCGGCGAAGCGGGCCAGCTCCTCGTCGACCGCGCGCTCGATGTCGGGCACCTCGACGCCGGCCGACGTCTTGACGTCCAGCCAGCCCAGCGAGGGGGCTCCGGCGAGGCGCAGCAGCCCGAAACCGGCGGCGACGGCCGTCCGGTCGCGGCGGACCAGGCGGTTGTGCAGCCGGGAGGACTCGCCGCCGCCGAGGACGGTGAGGGCCAGGTCGGCGGCGTCGGCCTCGCGGGTGCCGTCCTGCGGCAGCCGGTAGGCGGCCATCAGCGCGCGGGCCGGGACCTCTTCGTGGATCTCCTCGCGGAGCTCCTCGCCGATGATGTCGGGCAGCGTCCCGTCGCGCGGCGGCTGCTTGCCGTCGTGGGACGGGATGGAGCCGAAGTACTTCTCGATCCAGGCGAGGGTCTGCTCCGGGTCGATGTCGCCGACGACCGAGAGCACCGCGTTGTTGGGCGCGTAGTACGTACGGAAGAAGGCGCGCGCGTCCTCGAGGGTCGCGGCGTCCAGGTCGGCCATCGAACCGATCGGCGTGTGGTGGTACGGGTGGCCCTCCGGGTAGGAGAGGGCGGTCAGCTTCTCGAACGCGGTGCCGTACGGAACGTTGTCGTACCGCTGGCGGCGCTCGTTCTTGACGACGTCGCGCTGGTTCTCCATGGACTCCTCGTCGAGCGCGGAGAGCAGCGAGCCCATCCGGTCGGCTTCCAGCCACAGAGCCAGCTCCACCTGGTGGGCGGGCATCGTCTCGAAGTAGTTGGTGCGCTCGAAGCTGGTCGTGCCGTTGAGCGAACCGCCCGCACCCTGCACCAGCTCGAAGTGGCCGTTGCCCTTGACCTGTGCCGAGCCCTGGAACATCAGGTGCTCGAAAAGGTGAGCAAGACCGGTACGGCCCTTGACCTCGTGGCGTGAGCCCACGTCGTACCAGAGGCAGACCGCGGCGACCGGGGTCAGGTGGTCCTCGGAGAGCACCACGCGCAGGCCATTGGCCAGCCGGTGCTCGGTCGCTGTCAGGCCGCCGGAACCGGCCTGCGCTGTGGCCGTGTGACCCATGGGCATGTACGTCCCTTCGATCGCGATATGGAGAAGTCCTGCCACTGTATGCAAGCGCACTGACGCCTGGCGAAGTTCCCGGCCGGTGTACGCCCTCAGGGAACGCCCGAGCAGGCGCTACGGACGGGTCGGGGTCGGCGTTGTCAGTGGACCGGTCCACAATGGTCGGCATCAGACCCAAGAATCCACCCCGACAGAACCGCGAAGGAGCCGCAGCCGCGATGGCCCGCCGCAGCACGAAGACCCCGCCGCCGGACGATGCGTTCGAGGAGAAGATCCTCGATGTCGACGTCGTCGACGAAATGCAGGGCTCCTTCCTCGAGTACGCGTACTCGGTGATCTACTCGCGAGCGCTGCCCGACGCCCGCGACGGCATGAAGCCGGTGCACCGACGCATCGTCTACCAGATGAACGAGATGGGGCTGCGGCCCGACCGCGGCTATGTGAAGTGCGCCCGCGTCGTCGGCGAGGTGATGGGCAAGCTGCACCCGCACGGCGACGCTTCGATCTACGACGCGCTCGTACGGATGGCCCAGCCCTTCTCCATGCGCCTGCCCCTGGTCGACGGGCACGGCAACTTCGGCTCCCTCGGCAACGACGACCCGCCGGCCGCCATGCGGTACACCGAGTGCCGGATGGCCGACGCCACGTCGCTGATGACGGAGTCCATCGACGAGGACACGGTCGACTTCAACCCGAACTACGACGGGCAGGAGCGGGAGCCGGTCGCACTTCCCGCGGCGTATCCGAACCTGCTGGTCAACGGCGCCTCCGGAATCGCCGTCGGCATGGCGACGAACATGCCGCCGCACAACCTGGGCGAGGTCGTCGCCGCCGCCCGGCACCTGATCAGGCACCCCGGCGCGGACCTTGAGACGCTGATGCGTTTCGTGCCCGGGCCCGACCTGCCGACCGGCGGCCGCATCGTCGGCCTCGGCGGCATCAAGGACGCGTACGAGAAGGGGCGCGGCACCTTCAAGATCCGCGCGACGGCCACCGTGGAGAACGTGACCGCGCGCCGCAAGGGCCTGGTCGTCACCGAACTGCCGTTCACGGTCGGCCCGGAGAAGGTGATCGCCAAGATCAAGGACCTGGTCTCGTCGAAGAAGCTCCAGGGCATCGCGGACGTCAAGGACCTCACGGACCGCATGCACGGTCTGCGTCTGGTCATCGAGGTCAAGAACGGCTTCGTCCCCGAGGCCGTCCTGGAGCAGCTCTACAAGCTGACGCCGATGGAGGAGACCTTCGGCATCAACAACGTGGCGCTGGTCGACGGCCAGCCGCTGACGCTGGGGCTCAAGGAGCTGCTGGAGGTCTATCTCGACCACCGTTTCGAGGTCGTGCGCCGCCGCAGCGAGTTCCGCCGCACCAAGCGGCGCGACCGGCTGCACCTGGTCGAGGGCCTGCTCGTCGCGCTGCTCGACATCGACGAGGTCATCCGCCTCATCCGCTCCAGCGACAACTCGGGGCAGGCGAAGGAGCGGCTGATCGAGCGCTTCTCGCTGAGCGAGATCCAGACGCAGTACATCCTGGACACGCCGCTGCGCCGGCTCACCAGGTTCGACCGGATCGAGCTGGAGAGCGAGCGCGACCGGCTGAACGGCGAGATCGACGAGCTGACCGGGATCCTGGAGTCGGACGCAGAGCTGCGCAAGCTGGTCTCGGCGGAACTGGCGGCGGTGGCGAAGAAGTTCGGCACCGACCGGCGCACCGTGCTGCTGGAGTCCGGAAGTTCGCCGGTCGCCGCGGTGCCGCTGGAGGTCGCGGACGACCCCTGCCGCATCCTCCTGTCCTCGACCGGACTGCTGGCCCGTACGGCCAGTGGCGAGCCTCTCGCCCTGGACGACGCCCGGCGCGCCAAGCACGACGTGATCGTCTCCGCGGTGCCCGCGACGGCGCGCGGTGACGTGGGCGCGGTGACCTCGGCCGGGCGGCTGCTGCGGCTGTCGGTGATCGACCTGCCCCAGCTGCCGGACACGGCGTCCGCGCCGAACCTCTCGGGCGGCGCGCCGGTCGCGGAGTTCCTGTCCCTGGAAGCGGGCGAGTCGCTGATCTGCCTCACCACGCTCGACGAGTCCTCGCCGGGGCTCGCGCTCGGCACCGAGCAGGGCGTGGTGAAGCGGGTCGTCCCGGACTACCCGGCGAACAAGGACGAGCTGGAGGTCATCACCCTCAGGGACGGTGACCGGATCGTCGGCGGGGCCGAGCTGCGCACCGGCGAGGAGGACCTGGTCTTCATCACGGACGACGCCCAGCTGCTGCGCTATCCGGCGGGGCAGGTGCGGCCGCAGGGCCGCGCCGCGGGCGGTATGACGGGCATCAAGCTCGCCGACGGCGCCAAGGTGATCTCCTTCACCGCGGTGGACCCGGCGGCGGACGCCGTGGTCTTCACGGTGGCCGGCGCGGCCGGCACGCTGCTCGGCGACTCCGAGACGTCGGCGAAGCTGACGCCGTTCGACCAGTACCCGCGCAAGGGCCGGGCCACGGGCGGCGTGCGCTGCCAGCGGTTCCTCAAGGGCGAGGACACGCTGATCCTGGCCTGGGCGGGCGCGGCTCCGGCGCGCGCGGCGGCGAAGAACGGCACACCGGTGGAGCTGCCCGAGCAGGACCCGCGCCGCGACGGCTCGGGCACACCGCTGACGACGGCGGTGGCGGCTCTGGCAGGCCCGGTCTAGCGCCTGGCCGCCGGGTCTCCTGGCGGCCGGCCCTGGCCCGGGGCCCGGCTCCCCCGGTCAGCCCTCGCCCTGTACGTACCGCAGGACGCCCCACATGCTGTGCTCGTCGGCAGCGGCGAGGGCGTCCCGCGGGCCGTCCGCCCGGCAGGACGCCAGTTCCTTGCCCAGCGCCCCGGCGTCCGTCCCGGATCCGATGAGGACCAGCTGGGTGCGTCTCGGCTCCTCGCGTCCCCAGGGCTCGGGGTAGAAGCGCAGGAACCGGCCGACGGCATGCACCGCGTACCGGTTGCGGGCGTCGGCCGCACCGAAGTCGACGTACCCCTTGATCCGGTAGAGCCCCTCCGGCCTGCTGTCGAGGAACTCCATGAGCCGGCGCGGGTCCATGGGCACGTCGGAGGTGAAGGAGACGCTCTCGTACGCGGCGTGCAGATGATCGTCGTGGCGGTCCTCGGGGTCCTCGCTCCGCAGGTCGTCGAACGACAGCTGCCGCGCCTTCTCCTCGGCGTCCGGCCGTGCCGCCGGGTCGAAGAGCAGCTGCGGATCGATCCGCCCGTACGACGCGCGGACCACGGCGGCGGAGCCGCTGAGAGCCCGGACGGTGTCGAGGACGCTCGCGAGCCGCTCCTCCCCCACCCGGTCCGTCTTGTTCAGGACGACGAGGTCGGCGAGGGCGAGGTGGCGGTCGATCTCGGGGTGGCGCTCCCGGGTCGCGTCGAACTCGGCGGCGTCGACGACCTCGGCGAGCCCTCCGTACACGATCCGCTCGTTCTCACTGGCCAGGATCATCCGGACGAGCTCCTGCGGCTCGGCGAGACCGCTCGCCTCGATGACGATCACATCGAGACGGGCGGCGGGGCGGGTCAGCCTCTCCAGGTACGCGTCGAGCTCGCTGGCGTCGACGGCGCAGCACAGACAGCCGTTGCCGAGCGAAACGGTGGAGTCCCCGAGCTGCCCGGCGACCGCCATGGCATCGATCTCGATGGCCCCGAAGTCATTGACGATCGCACCGATCCTGGTGCCTCTGCTCCGCCTCAGCAGATGGTTGAGCAAGGTGGTCTTGCCGGATCCCAGGAAGCCCGTGAGGACGATGACCGGGATCTGCTTCTTGCTCACCAGGTGGCCTTTCTCGTAGCGCGGGAAGCGGCCGCACCAGGATATTGGCGCTCCGGCCGGTCGTACGAGCCGCAGGGAGGGCGAGGGGGTGAGCACGGGATTTCGGAAAGGCGAGCCCGGCGCTCTACCGTTCGTAGACATGAGCGCCGCACCGACCGCCCCCGCCAGACGTTTCCGTCTGGGCTGGCCCCAGCGCGTCTTCTCGCAGGTCCTCCTGATGCAGCTGGCCATCGCCGGCGGTGTCACCGTGCTCGCCACCGGCCTCTTCCTCGCCCCGCTCAGCGATCAGCTGGACCACGAGGCGATGCGGCGCGCGCTCGCGATCGCGCAGACCACCGCGGCCCAGCCGCAGCTGGCCGACGCGCTCGCCGGCTCCCGGCCCGCCGCCGGAGGGCCCGTACAGGCCGGGGCCGACCGCATCAGGCGCTCCACCGGCGCCGAGTACGTCGTGGTCATGGACGAGCGCGGCGTCCGCTGGTCCCACACCGACACCGGCCAGATCGGCAAG
Source organism: Streptomyces sp. NPDC003016 (assembly GCF_053591455.1). Classification (NCBI taxonomy): domain Bacteria; kingdom Bacillati; phylum Actinomycetota; class Actinomycetes; order Kitasatosporales; family Streptomycetaceae; genus Streptomyces; species Streptomyces sp. NPDC003016. Next base: position 9,453 of record NZ_JBSFTV010000050.1, on the reverse strand, counting down.
GTCGTCTCCACCGACCCCAGCGAAGCGCTCGCCGGCCACGAGGTCATGGAGATCGACGAGGGTACGCTCGGCCGCTCCGCCCGCGGCAAGGTCCCGCTGCGCGACGCCGGCGGTGAGATCGTCGGCGCGGTGTCGGTCGGTATCGAGTACGACAGCGTCCGCGCCCGGCTGCTGGGGGCGATCCCCGGGCTGCTGGCGTACGCGGGCGGGGCCCTGGCCGTCGGCGCGGTGGCGGCGTACCTCATCTCCCGCAGGCTCCAGCGGCAGACCCATGACCTCGCCTTCTCCGACATCTCCGCGCTGCTGGCCGAGCGCGAGGCGATGCTGCACGGCATTCGCGAAGGTGTCGTCGCCCTCGACGCCGAGGGCAGGATCCGGCTGATGAACGACGAGGCCCAGCGGCTGCTCGGGCTCGGCGCCGAGGTCACCGGACGGCCGCTCGACGAGGCCCTGGGCGAGGGGCGTACCGCGGATGTGCTGGCGGGGCGGGTGACCGGCGAGGACCTGCTGACCGTACGCGGCCAGCGCGTGCTGGTCACCAACCGGATGCCGACGGACGACGGGGGCGCCGTGGCGACCCTGCGCGACCGTACGGAGCTGGAGCGGCTCGGCCGCGAGCTGGATTCGACCCGCGGCCTGATCGACGCCCTGCGCGCCCAGGACCACGAGCACGCCAACCGGATGCATACGCTCCTGGGACTGCTGGAACTGGGCATGCACGAGGAGGCGGTGGAGTTCGTGACGGAGGTCGCAGCGGTGCACCGCGCCACCGCCGAGCAGATCACCGAGAAGATCCACGATCCGCTGCTGGCGGCGCTGCTGGTCGGCAAGGCCACGGTCGCCGCGGAGCGCGGGGTCGCGCTGCGGCTCTCGGACGCGACGCTGCTGCCCGACCGCCTGGTGGACCCGCGCGGTCTGGTCACGGTGGTCGGCAACCTGGTGGACAACGCACTGGACGCCTCGGCCGGTTCCCCGGACGCCCGCATCGAGGTCGAGCTGCGGGCGCGGGGGCGTACGGCCGTGCTGCGGGTGGCCGACAGCGGGCCCGGTGTTCCCGCCGGGCAGCGGGAGCTGATCTTCACGGAGGGGTGGTCGACCAAGGAGCTCCCGGCCCACGGCAAGCGCGGCCTCGGCCTCGCGATGGTGCGCAGGCTCGCGGAGCGGCAGGGCGGCAGCGCCCGGGCCGGCGAGGGGGCGGAGGGGGGCGCCGCATTCACCGTCGTACTGCCGGAGGCGCTGACGGATGCCGGACCGGCCGACGGCGGGCCGGCCGATGCGGAAGTGACCACGGCGGCGCTGGACACGGCGGGAGAGACGCGATGATCGACGTACTAGTGGTGGACGACGACGTCCGGGTCGCGGAGATCAACGCCGCGTACGTGGCCAAGGTGGCGGGCTTCCGCGTCGTCGGCCGGGCGCACTCCGCCGCCGACGCCCTGGCACAGCTGCGCGCGCACCACGTCGACCTGGTGCTCCTGGACCACTATCTGCCGGACGGGAACGGGCTCGCGCTCGTACGGGAGCTGCGCGGGCTCGGCCTCCAGACCGACGTGATCATGGTGACGGCGGCGCGCGACATCGGGACCGTGCAGGCGGCGATGCGTCAGGGAGCCCTCCAGTACCTGGTGAAACCCTTCAACTTCGCCGGGCTGCGCACCAAGCTGGAGGCGTACGCCGGGCTGCGCCGGACCCTCGACGGGGGCGGCGAGGCGGAACAGGCCGAGGTCGACCGTATCTTCGGGGCACTGTCCGTGACCGGCTCCCCCGACCTTCCCAAGGGGCACTCGCCGACCACCGCGGAGCTGGTCCGCCAGGTGCTGCTGGCCGCCGGGGGCCCGCTGTCCGCCCAGGAGATCGCGGAGCGGGCGGGCATGAGCCGGCAGACCGCGCAGCGCTATCTGAAACTGCTGGAGAGGTCGGGGCGGGTACGCCTCAGCCTCAAGTACGGCGAGACGGGCCGCCCGGAGCACCGGTACGCGTGGACGGCCGGCAGCCGCTGAGCACGTGCGGCCCCCGTCGCCGCGCCCACTTCCCGCTCGCAGCCTCCCGCCGCCGCGCCTACTCCCCGCTCGCCGCCTCCCGCCGCCCCTCCCGACGCCGCCCGGTCAGGCCGCGCCCGCGCCCGTCAGTGAGCGCACCTCTGCCTCCGCGTGCCTGGCCGCGTCCGGTGGTCCGGGCGACAGCGCCGTACCGGCCCAGCCCGCGAGGAAGCCCAGCGGGATCGAGACCAGGCCCGGATTCTGCAACGGGAAGAGCTGGAAGTCGACGCCCGGGAAGAGCGCTTCGGGACTGCCGGAGACAACCGGCGAGAACAGCACGAGCAGTACGGCCGGGACCAGGCCGCCGTACACCGACCAGACCGCGCCGCGAGTGGTGAACTTCCGCCAGAACAGCGAGTAGAGCAGCACCGGCAGATTGGCGGACGCGGCGACCGCGAAGGCCAGGCCGACAAGGAAGGCGACGTTCAGGTCGCGGGCGAGCAGGCCGAGGCCGATGGCCACGGCCCCGACACCGGCCGCCGCGACACGGGCCACCGCGACCTCGCTGTGCTGCCTGGCGTGGCGGCGCCTGAGCGAGGCGTACAGATCATGGGCGACGGAGGCGGAGGACGCCAGCGTGATGCCGGCCACGACCGCGAGGATGGTGGCGAAGGCGACGGCCGCCACGACGGCGAAGAGAACCGTTCCTCCGGTGGAGCCGGCGCCGCCGCCCAGGTCGAGCGCCAGCAGGGGAACCGCCGTGTTCCCGGCGGCGTTCGACGCCCGGACCTCGTCGGATCCGACCACCGCCGCCGCGCCGAAGCCGAGCACGATCGTCATCAGGTAGAAGCTGCCGATGAGGCCGACGGACCAGACGACCGAGCGGCGGGCGGCGCGCGCGGTCGGCACGGTGTAGAAGCGGGACAGGATGTGCGGCAGCCCGGCCGTACCGAGGACGAGCGCGAGGCCGAGGCTGACGAAGTCGAAGCGGGCGGTCCAGTCGCCGCCGTACCGCAGACCGGGTGCCAGGAAGTCCCTGCCGTGGCCGCTGCGCTCCGCGGCGGAGAGCAGCAGCTGGTTGAAGTCGCCGTGGAAGCGCACCAGGACGAGCACGGTGAGCACGACCGTACCCGCCATCAGCAGCACTGCCTTGACGATCTGGATCCAGGTGGTGGCCCGCATCCCTCCCAGCGACACATAGATCACCATCAGCGCGCCCACGCCGATGACCGTCCAGGAACGCGCGGCCTCGCTGTCCCCGCCCAGCAGCAGCGCGACCAGGCTGCCCGCCCCCACCATCTGCGCCACCAGGTAGAGAACGGACACGGTGACCGAGGAAGTTCCCGCCGCGATACGGACGGGGCGCTCGCTCATCCGCGCGGCGATGACATCGGCGAGGGTGAACCGGCCGCAGTTGCGGACGAGTTCGGCGACGAGCAGCAGGACGACGAGCCACGCCACGAGGAAGCCCACGGAGTAGAGCATGCCGTCGTAGCCGTAGAGGGCGATCAGTCCGGAGATGCCGAGGAAGGACGCGGCGGACATGTAGTCGCCCGCGATGGCGAAACCATTCTCCATGGGGGAGAACAGCCGTCCTCCCGCATAGAACTCCTCGGCGGAGCCGTGCCGGTTGCGGCTCACCCAGGTCGTGATCGCCAGCGTGACCGCGATGAACGCGCAGAACAGCAGCAGCGCGAGGGTCTGGTGCTGCGTGGTCATGGCCGGGCCTGCCATGGCCGGGCCTGCCATCGCTGAGCCCGTCATCGCTGAGTCCGTCATCGCTCGGCCCCCCGCGTCATTTCCTGGGTGTCCCAGCGGAGGTCGAGCGCCGCGCGGTCCCTGCGCAGCCGCGCGTGACGCGCGTACGCCCAGGTCAGCAGGAAGGTGCTGAGGAACTGTCCGAGCCCGGCGACCATCGCGACGTTCACCGCGCCCACGACGGGGCGGGCCATCAGGTCGTGCGCGGTGGTCGCCGCGACGACGTAGACGAGGTACCAGGTGAGGAACGCGAGGGACGCGGGGACGACGAACCGCCGGTAGCGGCCGCGCACCTCCTGGAAGGCGGCGCTGCGCTGCACCTCCAGGTAGATCTCGGCCGCGCTGTGGCCGGGCCGCGGACCGCCGGGACCGCCGGGCGCGGGCGGCGCGACAGGCGCGGGGGCGCCCGTACCGTCCAGTTCGCCCCACCCGGAGGCGAGCGCGTCGTACCAGGGGTCGTCGAACCGCACCGCTGCGGTCTCGCGCCCTTCGTGCTTCTCCACCGAACAGTTCTCCTTGTCCGCGCACGGATCGTCCGCGTGCCAAGGATGGACAGAGTGGGAAGATCCAGGACTCTTCAATCCCTTCAACTTCACCCCTTCAGGTGACGGATGTCCCGGGCGGCCGTGCGAGTCCGTGCCGGTGGACGTACCGCACCGCCTGCGCCCGGTCACGCACCCCCGCCTTGGCGAAGAGGTTGCTGATGCGGGCCGCGGAGAGGCTGTGTGCCAGGACGTCGTGGATTCCCGGGCGATACGGGTCCGCTCGGCCAGGGCCGCGGACCGGGCCTCCGTCGCCCGGGCCGCCCGTTCCTGTGCGGGCAGCCGGAAGCCGGCGCCGCGGGCCTCCGCGTCGAGACGCAGGGAGTAGCCGACGAGCACGATCCCCAGCCCGAGCAGGACGGGCTCCAGGGTCCGGTCGTCGTTGGCGACACCATGCGTACCCAGGACGGCCGCGGCCACGGGCAGCGCGGCGGCCAGGAGCAGCCGTTCCATGGCCTGTACGGCGCAGACGCTCCAGAGGATGGACGCGGGTGTCCGCGCCCCGGCGGCGCAGGAGCCCGCCCCGACGAGGGCCACCACGGCGAGCGTTCCGACGGAAGGCAGCAGCCGGTTGCGCGCGGTGAGCCGGTCGTACGCATAGGCGGCAGCCGCGCACAGGGCCAGTCCGGCCGCCGGGGCGACGGCCGCGACGCCCCGGAAGACTTCCGTGCCGTACGCCGTCCAGAGGGTCCAGGTGGCGGTCGCGGCCCGGACCAGGACGTCGATGACCGTACGCACGGGTGGCACCCCGAGCCGTGACAGGGCCTCCGGGGACGGCCACGCGGTCCAGCCGTCGCTCGCCCGCGATGTCATGGAACGACCCTACGGACCGCAGGCCCGCAGGGGATCGGAGCGTGGGTGGAGCGGTGCGCTCCACCCACGGGTGGACTCCGTCCGGCGTCGGCTCAGGCGTCGATGCGCGAGCGGTCCAGGGTCGCCGCCGAGCTGGTGATGAACTCCTTGCGGGGCGCGACCTCGTTGCCCATCAGCAGGTCGAATACCTGCTCGGAGGATTCCAGGTCACCGATGTTGATCCGGCGCAGCGTGCGGTGGCGCGGGTCCATCGTGGTCTCCGCCAGCTGGTCGGCGTCCATCTCGCCCAGGCCCTTGTAGCGCTGGATGGAGTCCTTGAAGCGCACGTTCTTGCGCTGGAACTCCAGCAGCTTCTGCCGCAGCTCGCTGTCCGAGTACGTGTAGACGTACTTGTCCTGGCCCTTCTTCGGCTGGACGAGCTCGATCCGGTGCAGCGGCGGCACGGCGGCGAAGACGCGTCCCGCCTCCACCATCGGCCGCATGTAGCGCTGGAAGAGCGTCAGCAGCAGGCAGCGGATGTGCGCGCCGTCGACATCGGCGTCCACGAGCAGCACGATCTTGCCGTAGCGCGCGGCGTCCAGGTCGAAGGTCCGCCCGGAGCCCGCTCCTATGACCTGGATGATGGCGCCGCACTCGGCGTTCTTGAGCATGTCCGAGACGGACGACTTCTGGACGTTGAGGATCTTGCCCCGGATCGGCAGCAGCGCCTGGAACTCGGAGTTCCGGGCGAGCTTGGCCGTACCGAGCGCGGAGTCCCCCTCGACGATGAAGAGCTCGCTGCGCTCCACGTCGTCACTGCGGCAGTCGGCGAGCTTGGCCGGCAGCGAGGAGGTCTCCAGCGCGGTCTTGCGGCGCTGCGCCTCCTTGTGCTGGCGGGCCGCGATGCGCGTCCGCGCGGCGGCGACGGCCTTCTCCATGATCGAGCGCGCCTGCTGCTTGGCATCCCGCTTGGTGGAGGTCAGGAACGTCTTGAGTTCCCTGGCGACGACGTTGCCGACGATCCGCGCGGCCGCCGACGTACCGAGGATCTCCTTCGTCTGACCCTCGAACTGCGGCTCCGCCAGCCGCACCGTGACGACCGCGGTGAGGCCCTCCATGACGTCGTCCTTGACGACGTCGTCCTCGGCGACGCGCAGCAGCTTGGCCGAGCGCAGCGCCTCGTTGACGGTCTTGGTGAGGGACCGCTCGAAGCCGGAGATGTGGGTGCCGCCCTTGGGAGTGGCGATGATGTTGACGAAGGACCTGACGGTGGTGTCGTACCCCGTGCCCCAGCGCAGCGCGATGTCCACGCCGAGCTCGCGGGTGACCTCGGTGGCCGTCATGTGCCCGCGGTCGTCGAGGACCGGCACGGTCTCCTTGAAGGTGCCCTGCCCGGACAGCCGCAGAACGTCGCAGATGGCCTTGTCCTGCGCGAGGTACTCGCAGAACTCGCTGATGCCGCCGTCGAAGCGGAAGATCTCCTCGGTCTTGCCCTCGCCCTCCAGGGCGCGCTCGTCGCGTACGACGATGGTCAGGCCGGGGACGAGGAAGGCCGTCTGGCGGGCGCGCTGGTACAGCGTCTCCAGGCCGAGCTTGGCGTCCTTGAGGAAGATCTGCTGGTCGGCCCAGTAGCGCACGCGCGTGCCGGTGCGCGTCTTGGGGATCCGCTTGGCCTTGCGCAGCCCGTTGGCCGGGTCGAAGGGGGAGTCGGGGCCCGGCCCGGCGAACGCGCCGGGGACGCCCCGCCGGAAGCTGATGGCGTGCGTCGAGCTGCTGCGGTCGACCTCGACGTCCAGGCGGGCGGAGAGGGCGTTGACGACGGAGGCGCCGACGCCGTGCAGACCGCCGGAGGCCGCGTACGAACCGCCGCCGAACTTGCCGCCGGCGTGCAGCTTGGTCATCACGACCTCGACGCCGGACAGGCCCGTCTTGGGCTCGACGTCGACCGGGATGCCGCGGCCGTTGTCCTGGACCTCCACCGAGCCGTCCTCGTGGAGGATGACCTCGATGTGGTCGCAGTAACCGCCGAGGGCTTCGTCGACGGAGTTGTCGATGATCTCCCAGAGGCAGTGCATGAGGCCGCGGCTGTCGGTGGAACCGATGTACATGCCAGGGCGCTTGCGGACGGCCTCGAGCCCTTCGAGTACGAGCAGGTGCCGCGCGGTGTAGTTGGAGCCGTCACGGTCTGCACCGGTCAGAAGCGCAGTGGACGGCACGGACGTCTCGGCGGTCACGCGGTTCGCTCCTCGCTGAATTTCAAATGTGTCCCGATGGGGTACGGGCCCGGCGTGGGTCGCCGGTCAGAGGGTACCGAGGCCTGGTAGAGCCGATGTAACGCCACCCTCAGGAAAACTCATGCTAGTCCAGAGTCGTATGCACGTTCGATCCCTCGAAGGGGTGACGTGGACATCACGTTCCCTTCGAGGCATGAACCATTTAGGCTCCGGGCACGTCCTCATGAACAACCGGCAAGCCAGCCGGGAGGGCAGACCACCAATAACCGACGCGAAACCGTAGAGCGACGCAATACGGCTCCTTCGCTGCTAACCGGCGGCAGACAGCCACCTTCGGAAGAATTTTCAAGGAAAAGCCACGAGCGGGAACGTTTTCGGCCTGGTTGGATGTTGACCCTGGTACGACAGCTCGTCGAGCTAGAGAAGAGGCGACGTGACTACTGTTCTGACCCCCGCGACCCCCCTGACGGCCGCTGACCGATGCGACCGATGCGGCGCCCAGGCCTACCTGCGCGTTGTCCTGGCCAGCGGCGGCGAACTGCTCTTCTGCGCCCACCACGGTCGCAAGTTCGAGCCGGAACTCAAGAAGATCGCCGCGGAAATACAGGACGAGACAGACCGGCTGACCCCCGTGCCGCCGTCCCCGGAAGACGAGGAACGCTGATTACCTCGCCATTACGACGAGCCAAGGGCCGGTTACAGACCGGTCGACGGGCGGTCTTCCCCGGAAACCCCGGAGAAGGCCGCCCGTTCTCATACGCTGTAAGCGTAATCAGCCTCTGATCGCCCACGTTCCGGGGGCCGCCGAGAGGCGGGCGTACACCCCGGGGCTCTGGGCCTGACCGCAGCCGCCTCCCCAGGAGACGAGCCCGATCAGCCGGCCGTCGGCCACCAGCGGCCCGCCGCTGTCCCCCTGGCACGCGTCGTGACCCCCCTTCGGGTCCCCGGCGCACAGCATCGTGTCCGCGCTGTACGTCCCGTAGATGCTTTTCGGGTAGGCGATCTCACAGGTGCTGTCGGGCAGCACCTCCACCGGCGCGGCATGCAGCTCGGACGCGTAGGTCCCGGTGCCGGTCGTGTCCCCCCAGCCGTAGACGACCGCGCTCGTACCCGGCGTGTACGCCGCGTCTCCCGGCCCCGCGGCCTTGATGGCGTGATGCGCGGGAAGCGAGGTGGACAGCGTGAGCATCGCGAAGTCCCCCGCGTTCGTCCCGGCGTCGTACTCCGGACCGATCCGCACCTCACTCACCGTGACCTCCTGGCCCCCCGTACCCGCCAGCTCGCTGCGGCCGGTGACGACCTTCAGGTCGCGCACCTGGCCGATCGGTACGCCGAGGACGTCCTTGCTCACGCAGTGGGCCGCCGTCATCACCTTGTCCGGCGCCACCAGCACTCCCCCGCAGAATTGCCCCGCCCGCGTACCCCCGAACCGGTCACGGCTGGCCAGTGCCACCACCCAGGGCGTCTCGGAGACCTGTACCGGACGGCCCCCGATCACCACGGCGTCGGCGGCGGCGGTACCGCCCGAGGCTTGCGGCGTTATAACGGCCGCGGCCGCCAGGGCCACCGCCCCTGTCAGAGATCCGGTAGAAGAGCGACGCATTCGGCCTCCTGGTTCGGCGCTGCAATGACATCCCCAGCGTCGACCGGGCGGCGGCGCGCCGCACCCGTGGAAGCGCGGGGGCCCGGAGTCTCGCGTACGAGGCTCCGGGCCCTCGGTCCGGGCGGTGGACGACCGGGTACGGCCTAGTCGAGGTAGTCGCGCAGGACCTGCGAGCGCGACGGGTGGCGCAGCTTCGACATCGTCTTCGACTCGATCTGGCGGATGCGCTCACGCGTCACGCCGTAGACCTTGCCGATCTCGTCCAGCGTCTTGGGCTGGCCGTCGGTGAGGCCGAAGCGCATGGACACGACGCCCGCCTCGCGCTCCGAGAGGGTGTCCAGGACCGAGTGCAGCTGCTCCTGCAGGAGTGTGAAGGAGACCGCGTCGGCCGGGACGACCGCCTCGGAGTCCTCGATGAGGTCACCGAACTCGCTGTCGCCGTCCTCCCCGAGCGGGGTGTGCAGCGAGATGGGCTCGCGGCCGTACTTCTGGACCTCGATGACCTTCTCGGGGGTCATGTCGAGTTCCTTGGCCAGCTCCTCCGG
>NZ_JBSFTV010000049.1:0-47604 GCF_053591455.1 Streptomyces sp. NPDC003016 | reverse complement strand
CAGGAGCGCGTCGAGGATCGTGTCGCTGATCTGGTCAGCGATCTTGTCGGGGTGGCCCTCGGTCACGGACTCCGAGGTGAACAGACGGCGGGACATGAGACTCCTGATCGGACGGGGTTCGGAATTCGGGGCGGTTGATTTCGGGGGTGGGATTCACCGGGCAGGCCCGGTGGCGGCAGTCGGCCCTGGCACGGACGCGGCGCGGGCCGTGGCGCGGGCTCCGCCCAGAGCTTCTACGGGCGGCTCGCCTCTGCCAGTTCCAGGCCGCCGGTTTCCGGTGCCCAGGCGGCCGACACCAGCGCGCCCAGCACGGAGACGGCGCAGCCGAACAGCATCACCGCGCCGACGCCCCAGGTCTGGAGCACCAGCGGGACGAGGAAGGTGCCGACGGCCGCTCCGATCCGGCTGACCGCGGCGGCGAATCCGATTCCGGTGGCCCGGATCTCCGTGGGGAACACTTCGCTGGGATAGACGGCCTGCAGGACGCTCGACCCCGCGTGGAAGAGGGCGAAGAGGCCGAAGCAGAGTGCGACGACCCCCGGGTGCGCCTGGGGCCACAGCCCGAGGACGAGGAGGGCAGCGGCCGTGACGCAGAACGGCCAGATGAGGAGGGCCCGGCGCCCCACCTTGTTGATGATGACCATGCCGGTCACGCAGCCCAGCAGCAGGAAGGTGTTGAGCAGCAGCTCGCCGAGGTTGTCACCCAGGTCGCCCAGCAGGCCCAGCACTTGGGGCGCGAAGGTGGAAATGGCGAAGAACGGCGTCACTTGGCAGAGCCAGAACAGGCTGGTGAACAGGGTGCGGCGGAGGTAGGCCGGGGAGAACAGGGTGACGTGGTGGGTGCGCACCGGGGTGTCGTCGACGGCGGCCCGTTCCAGACCGCGGCCGAGCCAGCGTCGGCTGATCGCCTCCGCCTCCGCGATCCGCCCCTTGCTCGCCAGCCAGCTCGGGGACTCCGGGGTGCCCAGCCGGGCGAGCAGCACCACGAGGGAGGGGAGCGCGCTGCTGGCGAGTATCCACCGCCATGCGGACGTGTCGTCGGTGAACGAGGCCATCGCGAGGCCGAGGCCGGTGGCCAGGGTGTAGCCGACATACCAGAAAACGATGAGGGAGGACAGCAGTCGTCCTCGTCGCGCGGGCGGTGCGAACTCGGCGACCAGCGCGCCGGCGATGGCGTAGTCGGCGCCCACCGCCGCGCCCATGATTAGTCGTACGACGAGCAGTTGGGCGGGGTCCTGGACCACGAGTTGCAGCAGGGAGCCGAGAAGGAAGACCAGCAGGTCGATGAGGTACATCGTCTGGCGGCCCACCTTGTCGGTGAGCCATCCGAAGACCAGCCCGCCGAAGAACAAGCCGATCAGCGACGCCGAGCCGATCAGTCCGGCCCACACCGTGGTGAGGTGGAGGTCGTCGCGCGCCAGCGGCAGCGCCGCTCCCACGACGCCGAGCACCCACCCGTCGCAGACCTCGCCGCCGCCCGCGCAGACCGCGATGCGGGTCTCGAACCGCCGGACCCGCCTGTCCTCCTCCTTGGTGGGTCCGGCGCCGGACCCACGGCCCGGCGCCGAGTGCACATCCACGGCTGACACGTACGTTCTCCTCCGTCGAAGTGCCGCGGCCGCCAGAGGGCCGAGGTGAGGATGCATCCCGGTGCGGATTCCGGTTATCGGCTCGCCATGAGGTCCATCGAGAGGACCGACCTGTCCTGGGTCACCACATCGAGTTCGGTGCTCTCGGTCAGCACGGCCGTCTGCAACTGCCTGATGCGGTGGGAGGGCTCGATGCCGAGTTCTTCCTTGAGGGTCTTGTGGAGCCGGTGGTAGGCCCGGAGTGATTCGGCGGTACGGCCCGACCGGTACAGGGCGACCATGTACTGGGCGTGGAGGTTCTCGTGCACCGGGTACCGGGAAACGAGCGTACTCAATTCCGAGAGCAGTCGGTGGTGCATGCCGAGCCGCAATTCTGCTTCTATGCATTGTTCCAGCACGGTCATGCGGAGATCGTCCATGCCGGTCGCGTAGGCCCGGATGCACGGCCCCTGCTGAATGCCCAGCAGGGTTTTACCGCGCCACAGCCCGAGCGCGGAACGGAGCACCGCGGAAACTCCGACGTCGTCCTTGCCCGATTGGGCGCGGCGGAATTCCGCCAAGTACGTTTCGAGTACGTCCAGGTCCAGCGAGCCTTTTTCGACCTGTAGCGAGTAGCCCTGGTGGTGTGTTTCCAGAATGCGCTTGCTCGCGTCCGTCGTCCGGCCGGACAGGTCGCCGGCCAGTGCCTGCCGGATCTGGAAGACCCGGGTGTGCACGCTCTGCACGGCACTGCGCGGCGAGGATTCGCCCCACAGTTCCTGGACACAGGTGTCGAGCGTGACCAGGGAGTTCGCATGGAGCAGCAGGAGGGCCAACAGCTGACGCGTCTTGGGTGCGGTCGGGAGCAGGGAACCGTTTCCGTCGGTCAGGGACAGCGGGCCGAGAACTGCGAACTTCATTGAACTCCCTCTCGCCAGGATGTCTGATCAAAGAATCCAACGGCCAAGATGATCGGTGGGGACAGCGGGGCGATGCTCGTGTACCGAGTAATCGCCATGCGCCCCGCAATGAAGCTAGCCGTGCGGTGGCGACCGGTCCAGGAAGGGCCGCACACTCTGTCACACGCGTCCGAATTGGACCCTTATGGTCATAGTTTCGGATGCGTCGGTATCGAGCGGTGAGCGAATCGTAAGAACGGCTTGCTTGACTGGAGAGGTCCCACCGCCGGAAGGTCCCGAAATCCTGCATCGGTACCCGTACGCAGAACGTCGGCACCGGCACGCACGAAGATGAAAGGAATCCTCATGACGAAGGGCCTGGTCATATTTGACTGCGACGGAGTCCTGGTCGACAGCGAAATACTGAGTGCGCGGGTCATGCGGGAAATGGCCGCCCACGAGGGGCTCGGCCTCTCTGCGGAGCAGGCACTCGCATTCATCCGCGGCCGGAAGGTCGCCGAATGGGTGGGGCAGCTGGAGACGCTGCTGGGCAGGGCGCTGCCGGCTCGCTTCGTCCCGGAGTTCCGAGACGGGTGTGCGGAGCTGTTCACCACCGAACTGCGGCCGGTCCCCCAGGTGCGGCAGGTCGTGGAGGGGCTCGGGCAGCCCTTCTGCACGGCATCCAGCGCACCGCGCGAAAAGATCCTCAAAACCCTTGGCCTGACAGGGCTGTTGCCCCACTTCCAGGACCGCATCTACAGCGCCTACGAAGTCGGTGTGTGGAAGCCGGACCCCGGCCTCTTCCTGCACGTGGCGGCCGATCTCGGAGTGCTCCCCGAGCACTGCACGGTGGTCGAGGACAGCCTCGTCGGCGTCCGGGCGGGCGTATCGGCCGGCATGTCGGTGTTCGGGTACGCGCCGCCGCAGAACAGAACGGCGGCGGACCTCGCCGCCGAAGGGGCGGTGACCTTCGGCTCGATGAAGGAACTCCCCTCGCTGCTGGAGGAGTGGGCCGCCGGGGTCCCGGCCGCCCGCGCCCTCCGGTGATCACTGCCCAGTCCTCCTGAGAGACCGAGTCGAAAGGCACGATCCCCATGCCGAGCGTTCTTCACGAGCTGCAGCAGGCCGGCAAGTCGGCGGAGATCTGGTGGGACTCCTCCCCCCTGGACTTCCCGCGCTGGCGTCAGCGGCAGTTGGACACCGCCCCCGACAAGGAGACGAGGAACCGGTGGCAGGAGCAGCTGGACCGGTTCCTGTGTCCTTCGACGCCCGACCAGTCCCTGGTACGCGGTATCACGACCAACCCCTCCCTGGTCGCGCAGAGCGTCCTGGCCTCCCCCAAGAGCTGGCGCGACGACATCCAGGAGCTCATCCGCTACCAGTTGAGCCCCGGCGTGGAAAGCACCTTCTCGCTCGTCTACGAGGAGGCCCTGCGCCGGGCGGCCCGCGAGATGCTGCCGATGTGGCACGCCACCGACGGCAAGTTCGGCTGGGTGTCGGGCCAGCTCGACCCCCGCCACATGCTCGACGCCGACCTCATGCTGGAACAGGCCCTGCGCATCGCCCGGGTGTCACCGAACCTGATGGTGAAGGTCCCGGGAACCAAACAGGGTTACCAGGTGATCCGCCAGCTGGTGGCCCGCGGCATCTCCGTCAACTCCACCCTCTCCTACACCGTCCCCCAGTTCACCGCCTGCGCCCGGGCCGTGGAGGCGGGGCTCGCGGAGGCGCACGCCCAGGGCATCGACACCGGCCGCTGGCGTGCCGTCTTCACCCACATGATCGGCCGTTTCGGCGCCAACAGGGACCTGCGGTACGAAGCGGCCATCCGTGACATCGAGCTCACCGCGACCGACCTGCGCTGGGCCGAGGTCGCCGTCCTCAAGCGCATCCACCGGCTCATCCAGGACAACGGCCACCCCCTCAAGCCACTGCTGTCCAGCCTGGAGGTCGACGAACCCCGCCAGGACGGCGGCACGCTGAGCATGCATCTGGAGCAGAGCGCCGGGGGCGCGGTCGCGTACACCTGCAAGCCGCAGTTCGTCGCGGACGTCATGCGCCGCGAGAGTGAGCTGCCGGTCTTTGACCCCGGGGCCATCGGCCAGGAAGTGCCGGCCGACGTCCTGGAGAAGCTGATGTGGCTCCCGTCGTTCCACCGGGCGTACGACCCGGAGGGCATGCACCCCGATGAGTTCGCCCACTACGGGTCGTTCGTGTCGACGTACGCCGAAGTCATGTCGAACACCCGGAAGCTGATCGACTTCGTCGCGCACCAGTTCCAGACCGTCACTTCCTCCGCGCGGCCCCTGCTGCTGGTCTGAGCCATCCGGCTCAGGGGCTTCCCGCGGGCGGGATCCCCCTACCCCTCAACAAGGAGGTGTCATGCACAAGTCCATCGCGCTCTGGAGCCATCCCAGGTCGATGTCGACCGCGCTGGAGCGCTCGTTCATCGAGCGGCGCGACTTCAAGGTCTTCCACGAAGCCTTCGCGTACGTGTTCTTCATGTACGAGGAGCGGGCTGCCATCCCGCACAAGCACCCGGATCCGGAGCACCCGCTCACCTATCCGGAGATCAAGGCGATGATGGAGGCCGCGCGGCTCGAAGGCCCGGTCTTCCACAAGGACTTCCCCTACCACTGTCTCGACCACCTGCTGGACGACCCCGGCTATCTGCTGAGTCAGACGAACACCTTCCTCATCCGCGACCCCGAGGAAGCCGTCCTCTCGCACGCCACGGTGCACCCCGACCTCACCCGCGAGGTGCTCGGCTACGAGCAGCTGGCCAAGACGTTCGACCTCGTGCGCGAACTGACCGGCAGCACACCGGTGGTCATCAACGCCGCGGACCTCGCCGCCCGCCCCGAGGCCACCGTCGCCGCCTACTGCTCCGCGGTCGGGATCCCCTTCCTTCCCGAGGCCCTGCGGTGGAACACCGGCGAGCAGCCGCAATGGGCCACCTGGAGCGGCTGGCACACGGACGTGGCCGCCAGCAGCAGCTTCAGCAGGCCGCAGCGCTCCTACCGCTTCAACTACGAGAGCCGGCCCGAACTGCGCGAGTTCGAGCGCCACTGCCGTCCCTTCTACGAACACCTGGACCAGTACCGGCTGCAGCCGGCCGAGGAGGCAACCGTATGAGCGTCAACACTGTCATCGTCACCGGCGGGGCCAGCGGCGTCGGCCGGGCCCTGGTGGGCCGCCTGCTGGACGCGGGCAAGACCGTCATCACCTGCGACATCGACGAGCCGGGACTGAAGTCGCTGGCCGACGAACACCGCGGCCGCACCCTGGAGACGCACGTCGCCGACGTCGCCTCGCACGAGGACTGCGACGCCTTCATGGACGGGGTCGTCGCCGCGCACCCCGAGGTGGACGGTCTGGTCAACAACGCCGGCCTCTACCTCGGACAGCCCGTCTGGGAGTACGACGACGCCACCATCGAGCGCGTCATCGCTGTGAACGTCAAGGGCCCGGTGTGGCTCTCCCGCCGGTTCGCGGACCACCTGCTGCCGGCCAAGCGGCGCGGCGCCATCGTCAACCTCGCCTCGGTCGCGGGCGAGGTCGGCAGCTCCGACGCGCTCTACGGCACGGTCAAGGCCGGTGTCATCGGCCTCACCAAGTCCAACGCCATGAACTTCGCCCCGTACATCCGGGTCAACGTCGTCTCCCCCGGTCTGATCGTCAACACCGCGATCGCCGACCGGATACCCGACTACCGCTACGCCGAGTACAAGCGCCAGGAACAGCTGGACGGCGACATCCTGCCCGAGTACGTGGCCGACGTGTGCGCCTACCTGCTCAGCGACGAGTCCCGGACCCTGACCGGCGCCCTGCTACGCGCCGACAACGGCTCCTACCCGCGCTGACCGCGGCCCGCGCCGGTCCGGCCCCGGGGCCCGCGCCTCGCTGCGCGCACGCGGCCCCTCTCCCCCACGGCTCTCCTTCTCCGCACGTCATGGAGGCACCTCTTGACTCCCTCGACCGACGGCTTCGACAAGCCCCTCATCATGCTGCTGGGCATGGGCGACCTGAGCGCCAGGGTACTCAACATGCTCCTCAGCGACCCGGCGACCAACCGGGTCGTGCTGGCCGGGCGGGACGCCGAGGCCATCCGCAGGCGCGGCAACCTGGCCCTGTTCACCGCCACCAACCTCGGCCTGCACGGCACGGTCGACACCGTCCACGTCGATCTGCGTGACGTCGACGCGACGGCCGACACCCTCGCCAGGGTCCGCCCCGACATCATCTTCATGGGCGGTTCGCTCCAGTCCTGGCGGGTCATCACCGCATTGCCCAAGGCGGTCTTCGAGGATCTCGACGAGGCACAGTTCGGGCCGTGGCTGCCGATGCACCTGACGCTCAACCAGCTGTTGATGCGGGCGGTGAGGGACTCGGGCATCGACACCAAGGTGGTGAACGCCGCGTTCCCCGACGCGGTCGGCCCGATCCTCGACAAGGTGGGCCTGGCCCCCACGATCGGCGTGGGCAACGTCGCCAACATCGTTCCCGCGCTCACCCTGGGCGCCGCGCACCTGCTGGACGCGCACCCCTCGCAGGTCGAACTCCGGCTCACCGCACAGCACTACTTCAGTCACTACGTGCCGCGCTTCGGCGACGCGGGAAAGGGCGCGTACCACCTCGCGGCGACGGTGCAGGGCCGGCCCGGAACCGCGGAGCTGGACCACGGCGTGCTCTTCGCGCAGCTCGACGACCGGCTGAAGCGGATCGGTGGCATCGACGGCCAGTTGCTGACCGCCTCCTCCGCCGTACGGGTGCTCAGCGGCATGGCGACCGACAGCGGAGTGCTCGCGCACGCCCCCGCCCCGGACGGCCTGCCGGGCGGTTACCCGGTCCGGATCCACCGTGACGGCGGCGCGCTCGACCTCCCCGAGGAGCTGGGCCGCGACGAGGCGATCCGGATCAACGAGGAGTGCCAGCGCGCCGACGGCATCGACCGCATCGACGACGACGGGACGGTGCACTTCGCCGAACCGGAGATGGCCGTCATGAAGCGACTGCTCGGCTACGAGTGCCAGAGCATGAAGCTCGGCGACGTCGGCGAATGGGCCGACGAACTCGGCCAGAAATACGCGGCGTTCGCGGCGAAGTACCGCTGAACCCGCGCGGCAGGGAGAGCCCCCGTCCCCGACCGCCCCCGCGTGCACGCCCGCCCTCCGTCCGCCGCGGCCCCCGACGCGCTCGCGGGGCCGCGCGGACCCCAACCGTCCAAGAGAGCCGGAGGACCACCATGACCACGCCCGCAGCCCGGGTCAGCAGCACGATCCCCGCCACGCAGGGCGCGCACGGCGCTCACAGTGCAGCAGGCGCACCCGGCCCACACGCATCGGTCGGCCCGCAGAACACCACCCCCGACGACTTCGAGGGCCAGTACATCCCCACTCTCGTGGACGTCTGGGACGAGCTGATCGACTGGGAGCGGCGTAGGGCGAGCGAGCAGGACTTCTTCGCCGAGATCCTGAACGGCGCCGAGGCCCGACGGGTACTGGACGTCGCCACCGGCACCGGCTACCACTCGGTCACCCTCGCCCAGCAGGGTTTCGACGTCACCGCGGCCGACGGCAGCGCCCAGATGATCGAGCGCACCCGGCACAACGCCGAGCGGCACGGGCAGTCCTTCAAAGTCCTCCAGGCCGACTGGCGCAGCCTGCGCCGGCACCTCGACGGCCGTTTCGACGCGATCCTCTGTCTGGGCAGTTCGTTCCCCCACCTCTTCCAGGAGGCCGACCGCCGGGCCGTGCTCGCGGAGTTCTACGAAGCGCTGAACCCGGGCGGCATCCTCATCGTCGACCACCGGAACTTCGACGCGATCCGCCGCCACCGGTACCGGAGCACCGGGAACTACTACTACTGCGGCACCGGGGCGACCGTGACCGTGGCGCACGTCGACGAGGAACTGTGCCGTTTCCAGTACGAATTCGAGGACGGTGGCACACACCACCTGGAGGTCTACCCCATTCTCTCGGCGGAGCTCTCGTCCCTGCTCATGGACTCCGGATTCGACACCATCCAGACCTTCGGCGACTTCCAGGAGAAATTCGACATCACCGAGGTGGATTTCGTCATCCACGTGGCCCGGAAGCCGTGAATCGTGAAGCGCCCGATCTGAGCCGACCGAAATGAAACAGCCAGAAAGGCCACAACGGCAATGAGTACCAAGCAGACCAACGGCAAGCGATCCCATACGATGGCTGGATTCGCCACCACCGTGCTGCTGACCAGCTTCGTGGCGGCGACCTACGGCTTCGGCTTCTACCTCTTCGCGCAACTCGTCACCGACATGCGCAAGGACCTCGGATTCGACTACACGGTGGTCGGGACCATCACTGCGGCAGGGCAACTCGGCTTCCTGCTGTTCGCCCTCCTGGGCACCTGGCTGTCGACCCGCATCGGCGGCGGCCAGGTGGTGGTCGGCTCGGTCGCGCTGTGCGGTCTGTGCCTGGTGCTGCTGCCGGTGACGAACAGCATCGTCCTGATCGCTGTCCTGCTGACGATCATGGGCGGTACGGCGGCCTCCGTGTACGTGCCGCTGGTCGAGATCGTGGGCCGGGTCATCGACTACCGGCACCGCGGCAAGGTGCTGGGGCTCGTGTCCAGCGGCACCAGCTACGGAGTCTTCGTGAACAGCCTCCTCGTGCCCGGCTTCGTCCGGGACGACAACTGGCGCGGCCTGTGGTTCTCAGTGGGCTTCGGCACTCTGATGGTGACCGCGGTGGCCGCCTTCACCTTCCACCGGCTCGGGCTGTTCCGCAGCGAGGAGGCCGTGGCCGCCGGGGCGGACCGCGGCCCGCAGGACGACACCGGTGCGCCCGGGCCCGACGGCGCGGCCGAGGACGGGCGCACCCCGCAGGCGGCCGAACCCGTCAAGGACAACAGCGCCCGCGCCGGCTGGCGCATGGTGCTGGTGCGCTGGGTGGTGATCGTCTGGACGATCAAGTTCCTCAACGGCTTCGCCTGCATGCCGTTCCAGAACTACCTCTCGCCGTATCTGCGTGAGGGCCTGGGGTTCGACATCGATTTCGCTGCCCAGGTCTGGGGCACCATCGGCGTCATCGGAATGTTCGCCGGATTCGCCGTCGGCTGGCTTTCCGACCGGATCGGCGTACGCGCCTCACTGGTGATGTGCTACACACTGTTCTTCATTTCCTCCATGCTGCTGGTCCTCGCCCCGGTGGGATTCATCCCGATGGTCTCCGGCGTTCTCTTCGCGCTCGCGTTCTACCCGATCTACGGGCTGGTTCCCGCCTACGTGTCGAAGTCGGCATCGGGCGCGGCGGCCACTGTCATCTTCGGCGTCACCAATGTGACGCAGGGAGTCGGCGGAATCGTCGGGAACTACACCGCCGGATTCCTCAAGAACGTCACCGGCGATTTCATGTGGTACTACGTCGTGGTCGCGGTGGTCGCAGTCATTCTCGGGTTCCTCACCCTTCAACTGCCCCGCGAGGGATCGGCGGAGAGCGCCATCGGAAAGAAGCCGGCAATCCCGAAATCGCACAAGCAGGCCGCGCCCTCCCTCGGTTGAGAAACACCCGTACGCAACCGCGCTCGACGCGACCACAATCGGAAGGGAACCGATGGAACAGCAAGCGATCTGCACCTGCCGGCCGGGCGCCACGGTATGGCTGACCGGGCTGCCCAGCGCGGGCAAGACCACCCTCGCACACGAACTCGCCGGACGGCTGCGCGGCGAAGGCCGTCGCGTGGAGGTGCTGGACGGGGACGAGATCCGCTCGTTCCTCTCTGCCGAGCTCGGCTTCAGCCGCGAGGACCGGCACGCCAACGTGCAGCGCATCGGCCTGGTGGCAGAAGTGCTGGCACGCAACGGCATCACCACCCTGGTACCTGTGATCGCCCCGTACGCCGACAGCCGCGAAGCGGTCCGCAAGCGGCACCAGAGCAGTGACACGCCCTACCTGGAGGTGCATGTGGCGGCGCCGGTCGAAGTGTGTTCCGTACGCGATGTGAAGGGCCTGTACGCCAAGCAGGCCGCCGGAAAGATATCGGGGCTCACCGGGGTCGACGACCCCTACGAGGCCCCCACCGCCCCGGACCTGCGCATCGAGTCGCACACGCAGTCCGTCGAGCAGTCCGCGGCGGCGCTGCACGCGCTGCTCACTGGAAGGGGTCTGGCATGACGATCACTGCCACTACTGTGAGCGAAGGCTTCGACAGCCCCTTCGCCCTCAGCCACTTGGATTCGCTGGAGTCCGAGGCCGTGCACATTTTCCGCGAGGTGGCGGGCGAGTTCGAGCGGCCGGTGATCCTCTTCTCCGGCGGCAAGGACTCGATCGTCATGCTGCACCTGGCGCTCAAGGCGTTCGCGCCCGCGCCGGTCCCCTTCTCGCTGCTGCACGTGGACACCGGGCACAACTTCCCCGAGGTCCTGGACTACCGCGACCGGGCCGTCGCGCAGCACGGACTGCGGCTGCACGTCGCGTCCGTCCAGGACTACATCGACCGCGGAGTGCTGCGTGAGCGTCCCGACGGCACCCGCAATCCCCTCCAGACGCTGCCGCTGACGGAGAGGATCCAGGCTGAGCAGTTCGACGCGGTCTTCGGCGGGGGCCGCCGCGACGAGGAGAAGGCCCGTGCAAAGGAGCGCGTATTCTCCCTGCGGGACGAGTTCTCGCAGTGGGACCCGCGCCGCCAGCGCCCCGAGCTGTGGCAGCTGTACAACGGCCGGCACGCACCCGGCGAGCACGTCCGGGTCTTCCCGCTCTCCAACTGGACCGAGCTGGACGTCTGGCAGTACATCGCCCGCGAGAAGATCGAACTCCCCGGGATCTACTACGCGCACGAGCGCGAGGTCTTCGCCCGGGGCGGCATGTGGCTGACCGCCGGCGACTGGGGCGGCCCCAAGGACACCGAAACCGTCGAAACACGGCTGATCCGCTACCGCACCGTCGGCGACATGTCCTGCACCGGCGCCGTCGACTCCGACGCCACGACCCTGGAAGCCGTCATCACGGAGATCGCCGCGTCCCGGCTCACCGAGCGGGGCGCGACCCGGGCCGACGACAAGATGTCCGAAGCCGCGATGGAAGACCGCAAGCGCGAAGGGTACTTCTAAAGATGACCATCGACACGTTGCGTTTCGCCACCGCAGGATCCGTCGACGACGGCAAGTCCACCCTCGTCGGCCGCCTCCTGCACGACTCGAAGTCGGTACTGACCGACCAGCTGGAGGCCGTCGAAAACGCATCGCGTAACCGGGGTCAGCAGACGCCGGACCTGGCGCTGCTGACGGACGGACTGCGCGCCGAGCGCGAGCAGGGCATCACCATCGACGTCGCCTATCGCTACTTCGCCACCACCCGCCGCCGGTTCATCCTGGCCGACACCCCCGGGCACGTGCAGTACACCCGGAACATGGTGACCGGCGCCTCGACCGCCGAACTGGCGGTCGTCCTGGTCGACGCCCGCAACGGCGTCGTCGAGCAGACCCGCCGCCACGCCGCCATCGCCGCCCTGCTGCGCGTCCCGCACGTGGTGCTCGCCGTCAACAAGATGGACCTGGTCGACTACGCGGAACCCGTTTTTGCGGAGATCGCCGAGGAATTCACCGCGTACGCAAGCGAACTGGGCATTCCCGAGATCACCGCGATCCCGATCTCGGCGCTCGCCGGGGACAACGTGGTCGAGCCGTCCTCGCACATGGACTGGTACGGCGGCCCCACCGTCCTGGAACACCTGGAAACCGTCCCCGCCGCACACGAGCTCACCGCGGCCCAAGCGCGTTTCCCGGTCCAGTACGTGATCCGCCCGCAGTCCGCCGAGCACCCGGACTACCGGGGGTACGCCGGGCAGATCGCGGCCGGGACGTTCCGGGTCGGCGAACAGGTCACCGTGCTCCCCTCGGGCCGCACCAGCACCATCGAGGCGATCGACGCGCTCGGCGAGGCCGTGGACATCGCGTGGGCGCCGCAGTCGGTGACCGTGCAGCTCCGCGACGGGATCGACGTCTCGCGCGGCGACCTGATCGCGCCCAGCACGTCGGCGCCCGCCACCTCGCAGGACGTCACTGCTGTCGTGTGCCACGTCGCCGACCGGCCGCTAGCCGCGGGCCAGCGGGTGCTGCTCAAGCACACCACCCGTACGGTCATGGCCGTCGTCAAGGAGATCCCGTCCCGGCTCACCCTGGACGACCTCTCCCAGCACCCGGCCCCCGGACAGCTCGTCGCCAACGACATCGGGCGGGTGGTCGTACGGACGGCGGAGCCGCTGGCCCTCGACGACTACGCCGACTCGCGGCGTACCGGGTCGTTCCTGCTGATCGACCCCGCCGACGGCACCACGCTCGCGGCCGGCATGGCCGACGGCATCCGGTGAGTCATGGCTGAGGGAACGTTCCACATCGTGGTCGTCGGCGCGGGTGCGGCGGGAACACTGGTGTCGGCCCGGTTGCTGGACACGGCGGTACGGAACGGGCGTCAGGTGTGGATCGACCTAGTCGACCCCGCGCCCCGGTCGGGGCCGGGAGTGGCGTACGCCACCACCGACCCGCGGCACCTGCTGAACGTCCCGGCCGGGCGGATGAGCGCTCTGCCCGAAGACGGGGACGACTTCGTGCACTGGCTCTCCCACTGGGGGGGCCGGCGAGTGGATCCCGGCGAGTACGTCGCGCGCGGCACGTACGGCACGTATCTGACGGACATGCTGCGCAGGTCGGTCCAGGCCGCCGGCGTCCTCGCGTCCCTCCGCAGGCGGCACGCCCGCGTGGTCGCCGTCGACCGGCCGGCCCCCGGCGCCCCGGGCGTGCGGCTGCGCCTGGACGAGGGAGGGGTGCTCGACGCGGACGCGGTGGTCCTCGCGCTGGGCAACATCGCGCCGAGCGACGGCTGGGTTCCCGAGGGACTCCGGCGGTCGCCCTGCTTCGTGGGCGACCCCTGGCAGCCGGGAGCGCTCGACGGCATTCCCGCCGACCACGACGTACTGCTGGTGGGGACCGGACTGACGATGTGCGACGTCGCCCGCACTCTGAGCGCTCCGGGGCGCACGGTGCACGCCGTGTCCCGGAACGGACTGGTGCCGCTCCCCCACGCGACGGCCACCCCCACCGGCGCGCCGATGCCCCGCCCGGGTCTGCTGCCTGCCCCGCGCGACCTGGCACGGCTGCGCAGGGAGGTCCTGCACCGGGCGGCTCAGTACCGGCGGCAGCACGGGGACTGGCGGCCGGCGATTGATGAACTGCGCCCGCACGTACCGGAGATGTGGCAGCGGCTCTCCTTCGCCGACCGCGAGCACTTCCTGAGCGGGATGCTCCGCGAGTGGGAAGTGAGCCGACACCGGCTGGCACCCGCGACGAACCGGGCCCTGACGCAATCGCTGCGGTCCGGACTGCTGACGGTGCGCGCGGCCCGAGTCGTCACGGCGCAGCCGGCCGATGGCGGACGCACCGTCACCGTGCGGCTGTCCGACGGCCGCTCGGTGACCGTCGGCGCTGTGGTGAACTGCGCGGGCACCGAGAGCAGGACCGGCGAACTGGCCGACCCTCTCGTCCGTCGCCTGCTGGAAACGGGGACGGCGGTGCCGGGGCCGCACGGGCTGGGCTTCGACACCACCGCCGAGGGCAGGCTCGTCCCGGCGGGCGGAGGCACTGCGGCCCCCGTGTGGACCCTCGGTCAGCTGCGGCGCGGAACCCTGTGGGAGACGACGGCGATTGCGGAGATCCGTGCCCAGTCCGTGGAGCTGGCCGGCCGGATACTGGGCCCGGCCCACGCCGCCCTGCCTCTCTGACGGCCCGCTCCACGGAGAAGGCCCGGGAAGGGGGCCGGGAGAGGGGAGGCGCTTCAGGTATTGCTGTGCACGCCCGGGCGGCAGGGCTCGGCGCCGGTCTCCGCAGGTCGGGTCCTGCGGCCGCGCATCAGCACGTACAGGAGCGCTGCGGCGAACTGGAGGCAGGCGATGGCCAGCAGCAGGTACGGGGCGCCCAGCGCGGCGGCTGCCCCGGTGAGCGCAGAGCCACAGGCCGCCGCGGATATCTTCAGTCCCGCTCCGATCGTGAAGACCTGCGGCAGTACGGCGGGGGCGCGTAACCAGCCCGGATGCGCAGGGTGGCGCCGAGCAGCGGCCCGTCGCACAGACCGGCGAGCGCGAACAGGGCAACGCGCACGGGGAGGGAGGGTACGAGCGCGGAGGCAGCCAACACGGCACTTGTGCCCAGCAGAGCGTAGAGCACGAGTCGTTGCCCGGTGGCGAATGGCTGCCACCGGACCAGGGCCAGTGAGCCGACGAGCCCGCCCCAGGCGAAGGCGGTCATCAGACAGCCGCCGCCGAAGTGGTTTCCGCGCCTCCGGCCGCGGCGGTACCGCCCGTGGCCCCCGCGGCCGGGTCGCCCACCAGGAGCACCGCCGTTAGGGGGAGCCCCCGATGCCGCCGAAGGCGATCACGGTCGCCGCGGTGATCGCCCGCAGCTCGGCGACCCGCCAGACCGCCGCCAGCCCGGACTCCCGGTCCGCCACCAGCGAGGGCCCGTCTGCGGGCCGGGTGGTCGTCGGCGGGTACGGCAGGGCGGCCACCAAGAGGGCGGCTAGAGCGGCTCCGCTGCCCAGCAGCACCGCGGCCGCAACGGGTGTCGCCGCCTCCGCGACCAGGGTCACCGCCGCCGCCCCGGTGACGGCTGCCGCGTTGAGGTCGCCGCGTCCAGGGCATACTCACGCTGTCGTGCCGCCCCTCGGGGCAGCAGCCCGGAGAGCCCGCCGGTGACGATCGGCCCACAGCTGCCGCCGGCCAGGGCCACCGCGAGGGTCACTGCGAAGGGCGCCCGGCCGACCGTCGACGCGAGCACGACGATCGACGCCGCGAAGACCCCGAGCGCCCCCGAGTAAAAGAGCCGCGGATGCCGCACCCGGCCGGCCAGGCTTCCGGTAAGCGGGGGCGGTCAGCACGTGCGGCGTCATCCACGCGGTGAGGAGGTAGGCCCCTTCGGCCGCGCTGCCGGTGCGGTGGATCGCGGGCAGCGCCAGGGCGATCGGCATGCCCTCGTCCGCGAAGCGGGCCAGATACGCGGTGCCCAGGTGGACCGGCACGCCGAAGCGTCGGCGCACGCCCCGACCGAACAGCCGATACCTCCGCTCTGCATCCTTCGGCAACTCCGCAACCCGACACGGCACTTGGCGGCCCGTCCGACAGTGATCCATTCCTACCGCCGCGGCGCGCGGTCCACCCCGGTGCACGCTCAGAACCTCCATTCGCCGCAGACCGGGATCATCCAACGCCGTGCTCCACCCAGGAAAGACCTCCAGGGATCATCCTTGAGTCGACAATGGCGTCTCCCGCACGGTGGACCGGCCCCCTGCAGGCGATTGATGCCAGCGGACGGCAAGGGCCGCGATCTTCGAGTTGCGTCACGGACCGTGTTTGACGAATCGAAGGAATACCGATGCCAAGCCTCTGTCCCGAGCCACCTGCGCACGGGCACCGGCGTGCAACCCGCAATGCAGGCCGCGCCCCCGTTTCCGGAGTGCCCCGCTGGGCGCGGGTCGCCGCGCACGCGGTGCCCTTCGCCATCCTGCCCTCGGGGCTGTGGCGCATGGGAGTGATGCCGGCCGTCCCCGGCTTCGGCTCAGCCGAGGCGCGCCACGGCACCGGGCTCGACCTGTATCTGATTTTCCTCTTCGCGGTCTCCGAGGCTCTCGGCCTGCTCACCCTGGCGCTGGTCCAGCGCTGGGGCGAGGTGGTGCCGCGCTGGATACCGCTGCTGGGCGGACGCCGCATCCCCCCGCTCGGTGTGGTGTTCCCGGCCGCACTGGGTGCACTCGCGTCCATGGGGACCGTGTACTACTTCTTCCTTTCCCTCCTCCTCAAGGGATTTCCCCGGGCACACGACCACTGAAGAGATGATCTTGACGGCCTGTTACCTGCCCTCGCTCGCCTGGGGGCCGATTCTGGGATTGGTAACGCACGCCTACTACCGCCGACGCACGAACGGACAGAGCCAGGACCCGCACACCTCCTCGCCATGAGCCCCTCCTTGCTGTGCTGTGACCAGGAAGGTTCACCGGGTTGGTGGGCGTTGGCGTGGGTTCTGGAGGAAGGCGATGAGAGCGGCTGTGAGCTCGGCGGGCGCGTCTTCTTGGACGAGATGGCCCGCACCGGCGATTGGTTCAAGGCGCGCGCCCGGGATGCGGGCGGCGAGCTCCCGTCCTTTCGCCACGGGAATCCAGGTGTCGTCCTGGCCCCAGCACACCAGCGTTGGGATGCCGATCTCGCCGTACCGGTCCTGCACCTCGTCGGTGTAGAGCTGGTCGGCCTGGGCGATCTGCCGGTAGAAGGCCACCTGGCCGGGGTCGCCGAGCCAGGGTCGGACGAGCCGGTCGAGGACTGCCGGGTGCAGGCCGGAACTGCTGGCCGAAGTTACGTACTCGCGCACCAGGGCGCGGTGCAGAGTGGGCGGCAGTTGCTCGAAGACTTCGGAGTGCTCACCGACAAGCCGGAAGAACGGCGACCCCCACGGCGCCAGCGCGACCGGGTCGACTAGAACGAGCGCGCGATAGCGGGCGCCGTGCAGCAGATGCGCCCGCAAGGAGACGGCACCGCCGAAATCGTGGGCGACCACCAGGGGTTCTTCCAGGCCCCAGTGCGCCAGAAGCTCAGTGAAGACCCTGCCCTGGGCGGCAAGGGAGACATCCTGGCCGACGGACATCTCCGATGCCCCGTAACCGGGCATGTCCCACACGAACACCTGGTGACGGCGGGCGAGTGAGCGGGCGACAGCGCGCCAGACATACGAGGAGAAGGGTGTCCCGTGCAGGAGTACGACCGGATCCTGGCCGGGTTGTCCGAGGCTGCCCCAGCGGACGTCGCCCGACGTGCTGCGGAATGTCTCGGCCAGCTGCCATTCACTCACGGGTGCTGTTCCTCTCGGTTGTGCTTCCGGCCCAAGCGGGATGATCAAACTGGGGTCGGTTTGACGGCGTGGTCACGGGCCGGTAAGGCCGTGCCCGACAGCAATTTCACTTTGTGCCTGCTCACGCGGCGGTGGACGTGAGCGGTCCTCAGAAGATTCAACCGGGCAGAGCAAGAGTCGATCAGCATCATCTCGCGGTAGATCGGCAAGCCGCCCGGTTCGGTGTTCACCGTGCTCAAGCATCACGGAGGAATCGCTCCCGGATCCCGCAAGGTGCGCGCCGGGAGTTTGACCACGGGCGAGCGGGAGGAGAACTCGCGTGGGCTTAGTTCCGGGGAGTCCTGCCGGACTCTTGCCGACCGTTTGGGGCGGGCGGTGTCGACGATCAGCTGTGAGGTGGACAACAGCGGACGGAAGGACGACGGCGTGAGCACATCGGACGAGGCCGCCGCGACAGACCGGGGACGCCCAGGGCCGCGTGTCTTGGCGCTGCACGCGTCCCCGCCGCGGCAGCGGCGACGAGGACACGCTGGAGCGAGCCCTCGTCAGTAATGCGAAGCAACCCTGCTCCGGCCCGCCGACAGACGCCCGTCCCGCCTACGCCTGCGTCGACCCACCAAGATCCGGACCATACGCGGGCCGAAGCCTGCCGACTCCCGGATCGCCGCCCGGCCGCGGAGTTCTCGATCACATACCCGCGTGCCTAGGGTGCCCGGATGAACGCCCAGGGTTTTCCTCGCCAGTTCGCCCGTACGCGCCGCTTCTCGCTCGGCGTCCCCCGTCGTTTCACCGTCTCGCCCGACGGCGGGCGCGTGCTCTTCGTACGGTCGGACGCGGGTGACGACCCGGTCAGCCGGCTGTGGCTGTACGAGGACGGGAGCGAGCGGGTGCTGGCCGGGCCCCGGGGCGCCGGCGACGTTCCCGAGGCGGAGCGGGTCCGCAGGGAGCGGGCCCGTGAAACGTCCCGGGGCGTGGTGGCGTACGCGACCGACCGCGAGGTCCGCGTGGTGGCGTACGCCCCGGGGGGCGAGCTCTGGACCGTACGGACGGACGCGGAGGGAGCCGCCCCGCGCCGCATCCCGACGGCGGGCCCGGCTGTCGACCCGCGGCCCTCCCCGGACGGAACGCTCGTCGCGTACGTCACCGGGGGCGCCCTGCGCGTCGTGCGCACCGACGGCACCGAGGACCGGCTGCTGGCCGCTCCCGAGAACGCCGACGTGACGTACGGACTCGCGGACCACGTGGCGGCGGAGTCGCTCGGCCGGACGCGCGGCCACTGGTGGTCACCGGACAGCGACGCGCTGCTCGTCGCGCGCGTGGACACGTCGATGGTGCAGCGGTGGCACACCGCTGATCCCGCGCATCCCGGGAACGCACCGCGGGCGTTCCCGTATCCGGCGGCGGGAACGGCCAATGCCGAAACTACGATGCACGTCGTACGAGTGGACGGCGCACGTGTCGCGGTACGGACACCTGCCGCCGCCGACCCGGAGCACCACGTGCAAGGCCGGTGGACGGACCCGGCCTTCGAGTACGTCGTCACGGCGGGGTGGGACGCCGCCGGCCCGTTCGTGAACGTACAGACGAGGGACCAGCGCACGGCGTACCTGATGGGCATCGACCCGGCGACCGGTGAGACCTCACTGCTGCACATGCAGCGTGACGGGGCATGGCTGGAGTTCGTCCCCGGCGCCCCGACGCGCACGGCCGCCGGCTCCCCCGTCCTGGCGTTCGTGCCTCCCGGAGGTGACGTCCGGGGCCTGAGGGTGGCCGGGCACGGTGCGGTCACGCCGCCCGGACTGAACGTGCGTGAAGTGCTGTGCACCCTCGGCGAACGGGTCCTCTTCACCGCGAGCGACGAGCCGACGGAGGTCCACGTCTGGTCGTACGGACCGGACTCGGGTTCCGTCCGGCTGAGCGAGGGGCCCGGCGTCCACACGGCCGCCGCCGGGGGCGGCACGGTCGTACTCGACAGCATGACGCCCGAGGGGCACACGGTGACCGTCCTGCGCGACGGCAAGCCCGCCGGACGCATCGCCGTACGCGCCGAGGAGCCGCTGGTCACGCCCCGGCCGGTCCGTCTCTCGCTCGGCGAGCGGGAGTTGCGCAGCCTGCTCTTCCTCCCGTCGTGGCACGAACCGGGATCGGGCGGCCTGCCCGTCCTGCTGAGCCCGTACGGCGGCCCCGGGGTGCAGCTGGCCGTCAGGGCCCGCGCGTGGTGGACGGCCGTGGGCCAGTGGTGGGCCGAGCAGGGGTTCGCCGTGCTGATGACGGACGGGCGCGGTACGCCGGGGCGCGGCGTCGCGTGGGAGAAGAGCATCCACGGCGATCAGCTGACACCCGTACTGGAGGACCAGGTCGACGCGTTGCACGCGGCGGCCGGGCACTGCGCCGACCTCGACCTGGGGCGGGTGGGGATCCGGGGCTGGTCCTTCGGCGGCTATCTGGCGGCGGGCGCCGTACTGCACCGCCCCGACGTCTTCCACGCGGCCGTCGCGGGCGCGGCCCCCACCGATCTGCGGCTCTACGACACCCACTGGAAGGAGCGCTACCTCGGCCACCCCGGCGTCCTGCCCGAGAACTACGAACGCTGCTCACTGGTCGAGCACGCCGGCAAGCTGACGCGGCCGCTGATGCTGGTCCACGGCATGGCGGACGACAACGTGCTGCCGGCCCACATGCTGCGCTTCTCGGCGGCGCTGCTCGCCGCCGGGCGGCCGCACACCGTCCTGCCGCTGCCCGGGTCGGGCCACCTCGTCACCGAGGAGGGCGTCGCGGACAGACTGCTGCTGCTGGAACTCGACTTCCTGAAGAAGTCGCTCGGGTGCTGAACAGCGCGGTCCGCTGCCCCGTACCACCCCGTACAACCGCGTCCGACAACGCGCGGCCAGTCGTCGAAGGGGAGTGCCGGCATGACGAGGTCTCAGGAGGCAGTGCGGCCGATCGGCCGCCGTACGGTCGTCGTCGCGGTGGGCGCCGCCGGAGCCGCAGCGGCGCTGACGGCGTGCGGCGGCTCCGGCGGCGACGGCCCGGCCGGCACCGCGGTCGGGGAACCGGTGCGCGGTACGGGCGGCAGTGGCGCGGGCGCCGGCGACGCGGGAGCCGTACTCGCGAGGACCACCGACATCCCGGTGGGCGGCGGCAAGGTCTTCGCCGACCAGGGGCTGGTCGTCACGCAGCCCACCGCGGGGCAGTTCAAGGCGTTCTCGTCGAAGTGCACCCATCAGGGCTGCGCGGTCAAGGACGTCTCGAACGGAACGATCAACTGCCCCTGCCACAACAGCACGTTCGACGCTTCGGACGGCAGTGTGAAGGGCGGACCGGCGAAGCAGCCGCTGCCCGCCGCCGCCCTCAAGGTCGAGGGCGACGCGATCACCCTCGCCTGACCCGGACGGACGACGGACCGCAAACGGCGGGCGGCGGGCGGCGCAGCCGCGGAAGGCGAACAACGGACGACGCGGCCGCGGAAGGACGCCCGGCCGACCGTGGCCGTCGGCAGCGACCGGCCCGGACCGGTCACGTCACTGCTCCACCACCCCCGCGCCCGCCGTGACCAGTGCATCGACCGCCGCACGGAGGGAAGGCCGCCGGTCGGCGTCGGCGCGCCAGACGGCGTACACGTGCCGCCGCATCGGGTGCCGCACCGGTACGACGCGCACCCGGTCCGGCACGGGCCCGCGCCCCAGCCGGGGCGCCACGCACACCCCGAGCCCCTCGGCGATCAGCGCGAGCTGGGTGGCGTGCTCCTCCGCGACATGCGCGATCCGGGGTTCGACACCCTTGCCGCGCAGCGTGAACATCAGCCACTCGTGGCAGAACTCGCCCTCCGCCCAGGTGACCCAGTCGTCGTCGGCGAACTCCTCCAGGTCCACCGCGGCCCGGCCGGCGAGGGGGTGGTCGACGTGCACGGCGACGTCGGCGGGATCGTGGAGCAGCTCCCGCTTCGCGAGTCCTTCGGGCATGGAGAGCGGCTTGTTGTACCAGTCGAGTACGACGGCCAGGTCGAAGTCGCCCCGCAGGACGGCGCGTACCGAATCGGCGGGCTCCATCTCCCGCATCCGCACCCGCAGGTGCGGATGTCCGGCGCGCAGCGCCGCGAGGGCCGACGGCAGCAGACCGCGGGCGGCCGTGGGGAAGGCGGCCACCGCGAGTTCACCGACGACGCGGCCCCGCTGTGCCTCGATGTCGGACTGGGCCAGTTCGACCTGGGAGAGGATGCGGGCGGCGTGATCGGCGAGCAGCCGTCCGGCGTCGGTGAGGCGCACGCCCCGGCCGTTCTTGGCGAGCAGGGGCTGACCGACCTCGCGTTCCAGCTTGGCCATCTGCTGGGAGACCGCGGAGGTCGTCACGTGCAGGCCCTCGGCCGCACCGCTGACCGAGCCGTGCCGGGCCAGGGCATCGAGCGTACGCAGGCGCTCCAGATTCAACATGTAAGCGATGCTAAGCGATAGGATTCATTAAATCTCGCTTGTTCTAAGAGGTTGAACGATCCAGAGTAAGCACCATGAGCCCCGTCTCCCCGCCCCGCGCCGCGCTGCCCACCACCCCCGACACCACCGCTACCGCCCCCGGCGGCCCTCCCGCGCCCGTCCGCCGCCCCGCGCTGGACTGGCGCATCCGTTTCGCGGTGCTCGCGCTCATCTGGGGCTTCAGCTTCCTGCTCATCAAGGTCGGCACGCAGGCGTACGCACCCTTCCAGGTCACTCTCGGCCGCCTGGTGTTCGGTACGGCCGTCCTCGCCGTCGCGATGGCCGTGAAGCGGGTGGGGCTGCCGCGCGGCGCCCGGACCTGGGGCCATCTCACCGTCGCCGCGTTCTTCCTCAACGCCCTGCCGTTCTCGCTCTTCGCCTACGCCGAGCTGACGATCCCCTCGACGCTCGCCGGCATCTGCAACGCCACCTCGCCGCTGTGGGGCATGGCGCTCTCGGTGGTCGCGTTCTCGGAGGACCGCCCGACCCGCCGCCGCGTCGCGGGACTCGGCCTCGGCTTCATCGGCGTACTGACCGTGCTCGGCGTCTGGCAGGGCTTCTCGGGACTGGACTTCGGCGGGACGGTGATGGCCCTGCTGGCCGCCCTCAGCTACCCGGTCGGCTGGATCTACCTGCGCCGCACCCTCGCGGGCAGCGGCGGCTCCGCCCTCTCCATGACCGGTGCGCAGCTTCTCCTCGGCACCGTCCAGCTGGCCGTGGTCACGCCGCTGTTCACCACCGTGCCCAGCTCGTTCCCGGTCGTTCCGCTGCTCGCGGTGGTAGCCCTCGGCGCCCTCGGGACCGGCCTCGCGATGCTCATCCAGTACGGTCTGGTCGCCGAGATCGGCCCGACGACCGCACAGATGGTCACGTACTTCGTCCCGGTGATCGCCACCGTCGCGGGCGTCACGCTGCTGGGCGAGCACCTCGGCTGGAACACTCCGGTCGGCGCCCTCGTCGTCCTCGCGGGCGCCGCGCTCACCCAGAGCCGGGCCCGGGGCGGCAGCCGGAACCGGAGCCGGTGCGGCAGCGCGGCACGTCAGGCGTAGTGCCTGGCCGCCGGCGAAGGTCCGGTCGCCGACGCGACGGCGTCGGCGACCGGACCGATGTCACGCGCCGTCATCGCCGAGACCGTCAGGCGTACGCCGGGCGGCGCGGACATCCGGAACCGCGCGCCCGGCGCGACCGCCCACCCCGAGTGCAGCAGCCGCGCCACCGCCCCCGTCTCGTCCGCCACCGGCACCCAGACGTTCAGGCCGCTGCGCCCGTACGCCTCGATCCCCCGCTCCGCCAGCGCCCGTACCAGCGCGTCCCGCCGCCCGGCGTACGCACGCGAGACGGTGCGGACGTCCACGGCGCCCGCCTCCCACAGGTCCACGACGGCACGCTGGAGCAGCCGGCTGACCCAGCCGGGGCCGAGCCGCTGACGCCCCGCCACCCGGTCCACCGTGACCGGGTCGCCGGTCGCCATCGCGAGCCGCAGGTCCGGCCCGTACGCCTTCGCGACGGACCGCACGAACGCCCAGTGGTCCGTCACGCCCGCGAGCGGATGCAGCGGCAGGTCGACGATGGCGTGCCCGTGGTCGTCCTCGATGAGCAGCACCCCGGGGTACGCCGCCAGGACCGCGCGCAGTTCCCCGGCGCGCGCGGCGCTCACCGCCGCACCGGTCGGATTCTGCGCCCGGTCGGTGACGACGAGCGCCCGGGCCCCGCTCCGGAGCGCCCGCTCGACCGCGCCGGGCAGCGGCCCGTCGTCGTCGAGCGCGACCGGTACGGCGCTCAGCCCGAGCGCGGGGACGAGGTCGAGCAGACCGCCCCACCCCGGGTCCTCGACCGCGACCACGTCCCCCGGCTTCAGATGCGCGGCCAGTACGCGCTCGATCGCGTCCAGCGCCCCCGAGGTGACGACGACCGGGCCCTCCGGCACCCCGTCCGCGTCGAACGCGGCCCGTGCGAGCCGCCCGAAGTCCGGGTCCACGGGCTCCTGTCCGTACAGTCCGGGCCGCTGCGCGCTGTGCCGCGCCGCGGCGGCGAACGCGTCGTGCAGCGGTGGCAGCAGCGCGGGATCGGGGTTCCCCTGGCTCAGGTCGCGCACGCCGGGCGGTACGTCGACCCTGATGGACTCGCGCGCCGTACTGGCCGGGCGGGGACGCACCCGGCTGCCGCGGCGACCGGACGTCTCGATCACCCCGCGCTCGCGCAGGGTGCGGTACGCGGCCGCGACCGTATTCGGATTGACCCCGAGGTCGCCCGCCAACTCCCTCATCGGCGGCAGCGGTTGGCCGGGCGCAAGCTCTCCGGCACCCACCGCGCGCTCCACGCTCGCGGCAATCTCCGATGCACGCCGCCCACTGATCCGATATTCTCCTAGCACAAAGTAGATTATGCACTAGTGCAATGGAGAGAGCAATGCCGGACACCAGCTCCTACACGCCTTCCGAGCGCACCGTCCCGACGCGTTCCCGGGAGCGCGCCTCTTACGACCGCGAGCTGGTGCACGCGATACTCGACGAGGGTTACGTCTGCCACCTCGGCTTCGTCCGCGACGGCGCCCCGGTCGTCCTGCCGACGCTCTACGGCCGGATCGGCGACCGCCTCTACGTGCACGGTTCCACGGGCTCCCGCCCCCTGCGCATGGCCGGCCGGAGCGATCCCGGCCTCGCCGTCTGCCTGACCGTCACCCACGTCGACGGCCTCGTCCTGGCCCGCTCCGCCTTCCACCACTCCATCAACTACCGCTCCGTGGTGGTCCACGGCATCGCCCACGCGGTCGTGGACGAGGAGGAGCGCCGCACCGCCCTGGACGCGCTGGTCGACCACGTCGTCCCCGGCCGCTCCTACGACTCGCGCCCGGCCGACGCCAAGGAGCTCGCCGCGACCGCCGTGATCCGCCTCGACCTGGAGGAGGTCTCCGCGAAGGTCCGCACCGGCGGCCCGGGCGACGAGCCCGAGGACGCCTCGCTCCCCCACTGGGCGGGTGTCGTCCCGCTCGTCCGCGGCCACGGCGCGCCGATTCCGGCGGACGACCTCGATCCGGCCGTCGCCCTGCCCGACTACCTCACCACCCTCTGAGGGACCGTACGGAGAACCGGCCGCCGCGTACCGGAGCCGGCGGGTGCCCGCGAAGGCGCCCGCCGGCTTCCGGACACGGACCAGCACGGTCCGCCGCCCCCTGCACGAGAGCCCCCTACACGAGAGCGGCGGCCCTCCGGCCCAGCGCGGCGGTCCTGGCCTCCGCGACCGCGAGACCCGCCACCGCCGCGAGCAGCAGCAGCGTCCCCGCCACGGTGGCCGGCGCCAGGTGCTCGCCCAGCAGGACGACCGCGATGACGGCGGCGCTCACCGGTTCGAGCAGCGTGATCACCGAGACGGTCGCGGACCGGACGACGGCCGCCCCCGCGAAGTACAGGGCGTACGCGAGCGCCGTCGGCACCGCCGCCACGTACACCAGCAGCCACAGCACCCGCACCGGATCGGCGGTGTGCGGCAGCAGCCCTTCGGCGGCCGCGAACGGCAGCAGGCACAGCGAGCAGATCGCGAACGCCCACGCGGTCGTCGCGAACGGGTCGGCCCCGCCCCCGTCACGCCCGAGCCGGCGCGTCAGCAGCGTCATGGCGGCGTACCCGGCGGCGGACAGCAGCGCGAAGAACACGCCGACGGGCCGCACCGACGTACCGCCGCTGCCCAGCACCATCACGGCGAGCCCCACGAGCGCACCCGCCACGGTGAGCGCCCCGGCGCGCCCCAGCCGCTCTCCCATGGTCAGTCGCGCCCCGAGCGCGATCAGCACCGGCGCCGCGCCCATGGTGACGACGGTGCCGACGGCGAGCCCGGTGGCCTGGACGGCCGCGAAGTAGGCGCTCTGGAAGACCGTGAGTCCCAGACCGGTGACGAGGATGCGCGTCACCCGCCGCCTGCGGGGCTCGGCGGGCGCCACCGCCGCGACGGCCGGGCGACGGCGCAGCGCACGGGCGGCCACGAGCAGCACCAGGCCGCCGGCGCAGCGCCAGAAGGACAGCGCGAGCGGCCCGAGATCACTGGCCAGGAAGGTCAGTGAGGCGGCCGCCCCCGCGGTGCCCCAGGCCGTTCCGGCGACGATCAGGTAGATCAGGCCACGCCGGACGGGCAGGCCTGAGGAAGGGCAGGAGGATTTCGACACGTGACTTCTCCGCGTGAAGACGGGACAGGTGGTCGCTCGGCTCCGCACGCGGGCAGCGACGAACCGCTCGGGGACTGCCCGAGCCCGGTCTTCGTCTTCGGCAAGGCCGCCCGCGTTACGCGGCGGGAGGCGGAAGCACAGTCGAATGCATGATCGTCACCCTACGGCGCGGTCCGCTCGGCGGACAACTCCCCGTCCGCATGCCGGAGATCCGCGCCCGCCCCCGTGAGCCCGCCCGCGACGGGCCCGCCCGGCGCCTTGGGCGCCGACGACTGGGCGATGAAGGCACCGACGAGCACCACGGCTCCGCCGATGATCTGCGGCGCGGACAGGTGCTCGCGCAGCAGTACCCACGCCAGTACGGTCGCGATGACCGCCTCCAGGCAGGCGACCACACCGGCCACCTGCGGCGACAGTCTGCGCACCGAGACCACGCCCGTGACGTACGCGAGGACGGTGGCGATCAGCACGATCCAGCCGAGCAGCAGCGCGGCCGGCACGTCCGCCCCGCCCATCTCCGCGCTCCCCGCGAGCAGTGACCAGTCCATGCCCCAGGGGCGCGCCACGACGGTCAGCACCGCGGCGCCGATGAGCAGTCCGTACGCGATGACGCCGAGCGGATCGGCCGCGTCGTCGCCGGTGCCGCCCTGGTCGGACAGGACGAAGTAGCCGACCTGGCAGCAGGCGGCGCCGAGCGCGAACAGCAGCCCGAGCGCGTCGAAACTCAGCCCCGCCCACACCTCGACGACGCAGGCCAGGCCCCCGACGGCCAGCACCACACCCACCGCCGCGGCGCGCGTCACCGGCCTGCGCTGCACGAAGCGGACCCAGCCGAGCACGAGCGCGGGGGCGAGGTATTCGACGAGCAGGGCGACGCCGACCGGGATCCGGGACAGCGAGGCGAAGTAGAAGGCCTGCACACCGGCGACCGCGAGCAGGCCGAAACCGGCGAGCAGAGCGGGTTTGCGCAGCAGCAGGGCGCGGTGGCGCCAGGCCACGGGCAGCATGACGAGCGCGGCTCCGGTCACGCGCAGCCACACCACGTGCAGCGGGTCGAGCCCCGCTTCGATCAGCGGCTTGGCCGCGACACCCGAACCACCGAATGCGAACGCCGATGCCAGGGCAAGTCCCAGGCCGGCGCTCCTCCCCTGAGACGCTTGCATCGGCACATCATGCCAGGTGAGGTCAGGAGCTTCATCTCCGTCACACCTGACGGGATTCTCCGTGCAGGCGCCCCGCCAGCAGCTGCGTGTCGACACCGGCCCGCCGGAGCACCTCCGCCGCGCGGCAGCAGGGCTCCGCGGCGAGCACGGCGAGCAGGTCGAGGCCGCGGGCCCGCCGGTCGTCACGCGCCGCGGCGCGCCCCAGCGCACCCGCCATGGCCGCGACAGCGGCGGGCGACCAGCCCGCCACGCCGGTGTCCCCCGCCCTGGGCACCGCGCCGGAGTCCTCCACCGTCCCCTGCCAGCGCAGCCCGTAACCGATGCTGCGCTGCACCAGGTAACCGAGCACCCTGGCGACCTGCGGGCCGCCGTCGAACGCCGCCCTGACATCGGGGTCGGTCTCGATCACCGAGTGCAGCAGATGCGCGGTGTCGATCTGCCGGTCACCGTCCCGCAGCGCCCGCCTGCGCGCACCCGCGACCACCGAGGCGAGCTCCGCGGTGAGCTCGGCTTCGATGTCTGCGCAGGAAGGAGGGGGCCGAGGAGCAGGCTGCTGAGGAACCCGTGGGGTACGGCTTTGCACACCTCCCACCTCATCCGCCGCCGCCGCCGACGGCATCCCCGGCGGGAAGCATGTGCGCATCCGACAGAAGGTGGGCACCCCGTGCGAGCCCTCCTCCTTACGGATGAGAGCAGGGAAACCCGGACACCCCGATGCGAGACGCCGGGATTCCCCGCCCTCTCAGCCCTCAGTCCTCGGTCCTCAGTCCTCGTCGGCGAGGATCAGATAGAGCTTCTTGCGGGACTCGTTGATGACGGCGAGAGCCTTCTGCCGCTGCTCGGCCGATCCGGTCTTCCAGACCTGGCCGAACGCCTCCATCAACCCGAACCCGGCCTGCCGGATCTCGTTCACGTTCTCCCAGTCGATGCCGCGCCCCGCTTCCTCCCAGGGAGCCCGCGGCCCGGCCTCCGCCTCGGTACGCCCCGCGTCGGTGAGGGTGAACAGCTTCTTGCCGCCCTCGCTCTCGCTGACGATCAGCCCTTCGTCCTCGAGCAGCTGGAGCGTCGGGTAGACCGAGCCGGGACTCGGCCGCCAGGCCCCGCCGCTGCGCTCGCCGATCTCCTGGATCATCTCGTAGCCGTGCATGGGCCGGTCCGCCAGCAGCGCCAGGATCGACGCGCGTACGTCGCCGCGCCGCGCCCGCCCGCGAGGTCCGCCCCGGCCGCGTCCGCCGCCCCACGGCCCGCCGAACGGCGGCCCGAAGGGACCGAACGCGGCGCGCCGCCCCTCGAATTCACCCCGGCCGCGATGACCGGGCCCGCAGTCTCCATGTCCGTGTCCATGTGAACGCATCGCCGCGCTCCTTCCATCGGTGACCTGTCGCGATGCTTCAACGATATATCGGAAGGACTCTTCCGCCAAGCGTCGAAGAGCCAGTCGTACGAAATTGGCCTTGGCCTGCGGCTTCACCCCGCCGCTACGTTCATGGCCATGCGGATTCGAATCGTCGACGCCTTCACCGACCGCCCCTTCGCCGGAAATCCGGCCGGAGTCCTGTTGCTGGACTCCGGCGGCTTCCCCGACGACGCCTGGCTCCAGCGGGTGGCGGCCGAGGTGAACCACCCCGAGACCGCCTTCGCCCACCCGCTCCCCGCCGGCGGCGACGCCGACTGGGCGCTGCGCTGGTTCACCCCCACCACCGAGGTGGACATGTGCGGCCACGCCACCCTGGCCACCGCCCACGTCCTGCACACCACGGGCGCCGCGACCGGCACCGTCCGCTTCTCGGCGCGCTGCGGCATCCTGACCACCACCGTGCGGGAGAGCGGCGCCTACACCCTCGACTTCCCGACCGCGCCGCTCACCGGGGCGCCCGTCCCCGACGGCGTGAGCAGGGCGCTGGGCGCCGAGGTCCTCTCGGCCCACGACACCGGGCCGCACATCGGCGACCTGCTGGTCGAGCTGGCCGACGAGTCGGCCGTACGGGCGCTCACGCCCGACTTCGCCGCCCTCGTGGCCCACTCCAGGCGCGGCATCGTCGCCACGGCCGCCGCCGAAGACCCCTCCCGCGGCTACGACTTCGTCTCGCGCTGCTTCTTCCCCCGGGCCGGCATCGACGAGGATCCGGTGACCGGCAGCGCGCACACGGCCCTCGCCCCGTTCTGGTCGGCCCGCCTCGGCCGCGACGAGCTGACCGGCCTCCAGGCTTCCGCCCGCTCCGGCCTCGTCGCCGTGTCACTGCGCGGCGACCGCACCCTGCTGACCGGCGGGGCCGTCACCGTCATCGACGGCGAGCTGTTCGCCTGACAGCTCCGGCGGCGCGAAGGGGCGTACCGAACGTCCCGTACGGAACCCGGACTTCCCGTGCGGGACGGAACTCCGGTACGCCCCCTCCTCACGCCCTCAGGCCGTCGGCAGCCATCCCACCCTGCCCGCCAGCAGCGCGTATCCGACGAAGGCCCCGACGTCGAGCAGCGCGTGGGCCACGACCAGCGGCCCGACCCGCCCCCAGCGCCGGTACAGCAGCACGAAGACCGCGCCCATCACCAGGTTGCCGATGAAACCGCCGATCCCCTGGTACAGGTGGTACGAGCCGCGCAGCACCGAACTCGCCGCCAGAGCGGCCATCGGCGACCACCCCAGCCGATCGAGCCTGCGCAGCAGGTACCCGACGACGATGACTTCCTCCAGCACGGAGTTCTGCATCGCGGACAGGATCAGCACGGGAAACTTCCACCACACCGAGGGCAGCGATTCCGGCACCACCGTGAGGTTGAACCCCGACTCGATGGCGACCAGGTAGAAGGCGAGGCCCGCGCTGCCGATGCCCGCCGCGACCAGCACCCCCCGTCCCAGGTCCGGCCACGGCCGCGTACGGTCGAACCCGATCGCGCGCAGCCCGGCGCCCTCCCGCGTCAGCAGGTACGCGACCAGCACCACAGGCACCAGCGCCGACGTGATGCCGAACAGCTGCCAGGCGAGATCCAGCCACGGCCGCCCCGGTGTGTACGACCCGTTGAGCTTCGCCGCCTGGTCCTTGAGCCCGCCCGGTTTCGTGAGCGCTCCGACAAAACTGATCAGGGACGACACCGCGCTCGCGCCCAGCGAGAGCGCGAGAACGATCAGAACCTCGGTACGGAGGGTCCGTGGCGTCACCCCCCGCCCAGGATGAGAACCGGCCACCCGCCCCGCCTCTGCCTGCACACCAGCCTCCAGTTCGGCCATCCCGCCTCGTCACCGGCTCCGCCGCCAGGGTCTCGAACACGGGCACGGAGATCGCGCGTGACA
The DNA here is from genome assembly GCF_053591455.1 of Streptomyces sp. NPDC003016. Taxonomy (NCBI): domain Bacteria; kingdom Bacillati; phylum Actinomycetota; class Actinomycetes; order Kitasatosporales; family Streptomycetaceae; genus Streptomyces; species Streptomyces sp. NPDC003016. The sequence continues at coordinate 17,191 of NZ_JBSFTV010000049.1, read as the reverse complement.
GGCCCCGGGACGTCACAGCTTGCCCGACGACGCGGCGACGGACGGCACCAGGTCAAGAAACCGGCTCCGGCTCACATCCACGGCACACCCCGGGCTCCGGCGACGGCCCACCCGTCACCCGGCCGGCTGCCCCCTCAGGCCCGTCCCGGGAATCCCGCCGGCCAGGTGTGCACCGGATCGCCCTGGTGCATCAGCTCGCTGTAGCGGCGGGTGGTGGCGGCCAGTGCGGCTTCGCGTTCCAGACCGGCCTCCAGGGCACGGTGGTACGTGTCCACCTGCCAGGAAGCACCGTTCACGCGCCGCCTGCACCGCTGCTCGATGACGCCGAGGTAGTAGTCGCGGTCCGCGGGCTCGATGCCCCATGCGTCGAGCCCGGCCGCGGCCAGCGGCAGCAGCTCCTCCCGTACCAGCCTGACGGCCGGCACCCGCGCGGTCCCGTTCGCACGCCCCGGCTTCGGCCAGACGATCTCCGCGTCGATGCCGTGGCGGCAGGCCGCGTCGAAGTTCTCCTCCGCGGCCTCGAAGGGAAGCCGCTTCCACACCGGCCGCGCGTCCTCGGCGAGCGCCCGGACCAGCCCGTAGTAGAAGGCCGCGTTGGCGATCACATCGGTCACCGTCGGTCCCGCGGGCAGCACCCTGTTCTCGACCCGCAGGTGCGGTACGCCGTCGACCAGCCCGTACACGGGCCGGTTCCAGCGGTAGACCGTCCCGTTGTGCAGCACCATCTCCTGGAGCCGCGGCACCCCGCCGTCGTCGAGCACCAGGAGCGGGTCCTCGTCGTCGCATATCGGCAGGAGAGCCGGGAAGTAGCGCACGTTCTCCTCGAAGAGCTCGTACGCCGACTCCACCCACCGCTCACCGAACCACGTCCTGGGACGTACGCCCTGGGCCTTCAGCTCCGGCGGGCGGGTGTCGGTGGCCTGCTGGAAGAGAGGCGGCCGCGACTCGCGCCACAGCTCGTGCCCGAAGAGGAACGGCGAGTTGGCACCCACGGCTACCTGCACCGCCGCGATCGCCTGGGCCGCGTTCCACACATCCGCGAACCGGTTCGGCGTGACCTGGAGGTGCAACTGCACCGAGGTGCAGGCCGCTTCGGGCGTAATGGAGGCGAAGGTGCAGGTCAAGCGCTCGACACCGGCGATGTCGAGGGTGAAGTCCTCACCCCGCGCGGCGACGATCTGATCATTGAGCAACTGGTAGCGGTCGATGTCGGAGAGATTTGCCGAAACCAGATCATGGCGCCCGAGTGTCGGCAGAATTCCGATCATCACAATGCCGGCGGCGACCTCCTCCGCCTTTCTGTTGGCATACCCCAGGCTGGTGCGCAGCTCCTCCGCCAGCTGATCGAAGACCCGGCCTCCCAGCCGGTGCGGAACAATATTCACTTCCAGATTGAACATTCCGAGTTCGGTCTGGAAATCACTGCTGGCGATCCGGTCGAGGACCTCAGCGTTCATCATCGCCGGCATCCCGTCGGCCCCGGCGAGATTGAGCTCGATCTCCAGTCCCATGAGATTCCTGGGACGGTCGAAGCGCTTCTCCGCCAGCAGCCGCTCCAGCCCCTCCAGGCACTGCTGGAGTTTCCTCCGGTACCGCTGCCGGTCCGACAGATCGAACCCGCCTGCTACGACCTTCTCCCCCATCGAAGTACCCCTCCTCGAGTGGGCGGCTCACAGCATCGGGCATGGACGTCACGATCGATGATGCCCAGACATGCCGATCCGTAACGCCCCACGGCCGCCGAGGACCGAGTACCCTCGGCCGGGAAGCCCAGCGGCACATTCACTCGGCATGCGACAGAAAGCAGATACCAGCGCCCTGCCGTCGGTGAGAAAAGCCGATGATTTCCGGCCTACCGCTTTCGCCGGAACTTTCCAGGCCACGGGCCTGAGCTCCCAGTGAATGGGTAGATTCTCCGCAGGAAAAGGTCCGGATACCGCCTTGCCCGCAATGCCGGCGACCGCTAGTCGAAACATCATGTGAACACATGTCGTATAAACTCCGCAGACGAGGCAGAGAGTTGGCGCCCGGCCATCGTCCCACGGCCCCCCTCTGACCCCGCACCTGCATCACACGCAGACAGCGCCGTCCGCACCGCCCACGTATCACCGTGTCTCCCAAGTGAGAGGCGACCCACCATGCCGCTGCTTGTCCCCTCGGCTCCCGCGCCCGCCCTGCGCAGCGTCCTCGCGGCACTCGGTTCCCCCACCGCCGTCCGGGAGGCCCGTCCCGCGGCCCTCCGTGCGGCCCAGGGACCCCTCAGCCCCGAGTTCCCTCTTCCCGTCCACGTCCTGGACGGGATCATCCCCTCCGGCAGGCCACCGCGCGCCCGGCTGACCGGCTGGCGGTTCCTGATCCGCAGCGGCGACCGCACGGTGGCCGCCGCCGACAGCATGCTCACCCCCGACGGGTGGGCCTTCTCCCATTTCTGTGAGGGCCCGTACATCACCTCCAGCGAGCGCGCGCTGCGTCAGGCCGAGGCGATGACGACGCGCTACCAGCCCCGCCTGCTGTCCGTGCCGGAGCTCTACATGCTCACCCTGTGGCTGCACGACGGCCCCGAAACCCACACCGACGCCTCCGACACGATGCCGCTGCCGACGGACCTGCTCGTGCCCCTGGCGCCCGCGCCGCCCGGCATCGCCTCGCACCGCCCGCACCGGGTCGCCGACCTGCTGCCGCTGCTGACCCACCGGCTCGCACCACCGGCGGCCACCCCGCTCCTCAGCCAGTCCGCCTGACGACAGCGCGACAGCGCGACCAGCCCTCACAAGCTCCTCGCGACGCCCTTCACGTCCCCTGTGCCCCGTGCCCGCTCCGGCACGGGGCACAGTACTGACCCATGCCGACCCGTCCGGACTAGCCCGTACCGGCCACCCCGAACCACCCGAAAATACGCCCCGGTTGAGCTGAACCGCCCGCACGGGTGACGCGTCATCAATCAGTGAGGAGAGCTGTCGTGAAATCCCTGCGGATCGACGTCCGTAGGGCAACACTGGGACCGGACCGATTGATACGGGGGGCGGCCATGAGCACCGCATCGAGCCGCAGGACACTCACCACAACGCAGCGAAAGAACCCTTCCATGTGCCAGCACCAACCAGCCTGCCCGACCGCCGAATCCGCCGATCGGGAAGCCGCCCGTCTCGTGGCACACCATCCGGAGCAGGGCTGGAGCCTGCTGTGCAACGGAGTTCTCGTCTTCGAGGACACCGGCGAACTGCTGCCGGACGGCCAGATCATCGCCCCGCACCGCCCGCTGGACGTCGTCAAGGCCGCGTAGCCCGGCCCGTACGCCGAGTACGGCCGTAGCGCGGTACGACGGAGGGGCCGGTCCGGAGAAATCCTCCGGACCGGCCCCGACGCACATCGGCGCCTCTGCGCCGTCCCCGCGTCCGTCAGTTGTCGTACGCGTCCAGCGGCGGGCACGAGCAGACGAGGTTGCGGTCACCGAACGCGCCGTCGATCCGGCGCACCGGCGGCCAGTACTTGTCCGAGGCCGAGACCCCGGCCGGGAAGACCGCCACCTCACGGCTGTACGCGTGCTCCCACTCGCCGCCCAGCGCGGCCGCCGTGTGCGGCGCGTTGCGCAGCGGGTTGTCGTCCGCGGGCCACTCGCCCGACGCGACCTTCTCGATCTCGCCGCGAATGGCGATCATCGTGTCGCAGAACCGGTCGATCTCCGCCAGGTCCTCGCTCTCGGTCGGCTCGATCATCAGCGTCCCCGCCACCGGGAACGACATGGTCGGCGCATGGAAGCCGTAGTCGATGAGGCGCTTGGCGATGTCGTCCACGCTGACGCCCGTCGCCTTCGACAGCGGCCGCAGGTCGACGATGGCCTCGTGCGCCACCAGCCCGTTGGGGCCGGTGTAGAGCACGGGGTAGTGCGGCTCCAGCCGCTTGGCGATGTAGTTCGCCGCGAGCACGGCGACCTGCGTGGCGCGCTTGAGCCCCTCGCCGCCCATCAGGCGGACGTACGCCCACGAGATCGGCAGAATGCCCGCCGAGCCCCACGGAGCGGCCGAGATGGGCCCCACGCCCGTCTCCGGACCGGCCGTCGGCTGGAGCGGGTGGTTCGGCAGGTACGGCGCCAGGTGGGCCCGTACGCCGACCGGACCGACGCCGGGGCCGCCGCCGCCGTGCGGGATGCAGAAGGTCTTGTGCAGGTTCAGGTGGGACACGTCCCCACCGAACTTGCCCGGCTTGGCGAGTCCGACCAGCGCGTTGAGGTTGGCGCCGTCGACATAGACCTGACCGCCGGCCTCGTGCACCGTCGCGCAGATGTCGGCGACGTGTTCCTCGAACACCCCGTGCGTGGACGGGTAGGTGATCATCAGCACCGACAGCTCGTCGCGGTACTGCTCGATCTTGGCGTGCAGGTCCTCGACGTCGACCTCACCGTCCTCGCGGGTCTTGACCACGACGACCTTCATGCCGGCCATGACCGCGCTCGCCGCGTTGGTCCCGTGCGCGGACGACGGGATCAGGCACACCGTGCGCTGCTCGTCGCCATTGGCCCGGTGGTACGCCCGTACCGCCAGCAGCCCTGCCAGCTCGCCCTGTGAACCGGCGTTCGGCTGGATCGACACCGCGTCGTACCCGGTGACCTCGGCCAGCCGCTCCTCCAGCTCCCGGATGAGCGTCAGGTACCCCTGCGCCTGCTCGACCGGCGCGAAGGGGTGGACCGCCCCGAACTCCGGCCAGGTGACCGGCTCCATCTCGGTGGTCGCGTTCAGCTTCATCGTGCAGGAGCCGAGCGGGATCATGCCGCGGTCGAGCGCGTAGTCGCGGTCGGCGAGCCTGCGCAGGTAGCGCAGCATCGCGGTCTCGGAACGGTGCTGGTGGAAGACGGGGTGCGTGAGGACCTCGTCGCTCCGCAGCAGCCCCTCGGGCAGCGCGTCGGCCGTCTTCGCGTCGAGCGCCTCGATGTCGGCGTCGACCCCGAAGGCCGACCAGACCGCGGCGACCTGCGCGCGGGCCGTCGTCTCGTCGCAGGCGAAGGAGACGTGGTCGGCATCGACCAGGTACAGGTTGACCCCGCCCTCACGGGCCGCGGCGACGACCTCGGCCGCCCTGCCCGGGACCCGCGCGGTCAGCGTGTCGAAGTACGAGCCGTGCACGACCTCGACCCCGCCGGCCCGCAGACCCTCGGCGAGCAGCGTCGCGTACCGGTGCGTGCGGCGCGCGATGCCGCGCAGCCCGTCGGGCCCGTGGTAGACGGCGTACATGCCGGCCATGACGGCGAGCAGCACCTGCGCCGTGCAGATGTTGCTGGTGGCCTTCTCCCGGCGGATGTGCTGTTCCCGCGTCTGGAGCGCCAGCCGGTACGCCTTGTTGCCGTCGGCGTCGACGGAGACACCGACGAGCCGCCCCGGCAGGCTGCGCGCGAACTTCTCACGTACGGCCATGAACCCGGCGTGCGGGCCGCCGAAGCCCATCGGCACACCGAAGCGCTGGGTGGTGCCCACCGCGATGTCCGCGCCGAGCTCGCCGGGCGAGGTCAGCAGCGTCAGCGCCAGCAGGTCGGCGGCGACGGTGACGATCGCACCGAGCTCGTGCGCCTGCTCGATGACGGGCTGGATGTCCCGTACGGCGCCCGAGGCGCCCGGGTACTGAAGCAGCACGCCGAAGACACCGCGCCCGGCGACCTCGGCCGGAATGCCTCCGGACAGATCGGCGACGACGACGTCGACACCGGTCGGCTCCGCACGCGTCCGGATGACGGCCACGGTCTGCGGCAGCGTGTCGGAGTCGATCAGGAAGACGCCGTTCTTGACCTTGCCGACGCGGCGCGAGAGCGCCACGGCCTCGGCGGCCGCGGTGCCCTCGTCGAGCAGGGAGGCGCCCGAGGTCGGCAGACCGGTCAGATCGGCGACCATCGTCTGGAAGTTGAGCAGCGCCTCCAGCCGGCCCTGCGAGATCTCCGGCTGGTAGGGCGTGTACGCCGTGTACCAGGCCGGGTTCTCCATGACGTTGCGCAGGATCACCGGCGGCGTGAAGGTGCCGTAGTAGCCGAGCCCGATCATCGGGGCGAGCACCTGGTTGCGGTCCGCGAGCGTACGCAGCTCGGCCAGGACCTCGGCCTCGGTGCGGGCGTCGGGCAGCCCGAGCGCCTCGGCGCTCTTGATGGCGTCCGGCACCGCGGCCGCGGTCAGCTCGTCGAGCGAGCCGTACCCGACCTGGGCGAGCATCTTGGCCTGAGCTCCGGCATCGGGCCCGATGTGGCGCTGCTCGAAGGGGATGCCACGCTCGAGCTGCGAGAGCGGAATGCGGTGTGCGGTCATCTGCGGAAGGCCTCCTGGTCTGACGCGACCTGCGAGGGGCACCACGGCACGGGTGCCCGGACGGCCTCCCCCTCTGTCATCTCAACCTGAGAGCTTCACCGGAAGACCGTACGGACATCGCTGACGTCGAAGGTCGTTCCGGCTTTCACCGTCGGTGAGGAAGGGAGCCGCGACAGGTGCTGTGCTGCTCTCCAGCACATGCCCGCCCGACGCCCGCCCTGCTTTCCAGAGTGACCTCGTCCGTGCGGTACGGGGGCCTGAGAGATTCCGGGGAGGATTTGCTCCTTCGGCGTCCCCGGCATGTTCACCGGCGACTCTCCCGCACGGGGTCAGCAGCCATTTGCCAGCCTACCAGCGGGCCTCGTCACAGATCCCTCGAGTGGCCGAGTCCACAGTTGTGGCCTTTCGTAGGGTCTACGGAGCAGCTGCGATCAGTTGGAGGGACCGTGCAGACCGACATCGATCCGCGCAGTCTGATCGGCCGGAAGGCGTTCGACCGCAATGGCACCAAGATCGGAACGGTGGACGAGGTGTACCTCGACGACGCCACGGGGGAACCCGAATGGGCAGCCGTACGCACCGGCCTCTTCGGCCGCGACGCCTTCGTCCCCCTGGAGCCCAGCACGGTCGTGAACGACTCCCTCCGCGTCCCCTACGACCGCTCGCTGATCAAGGACGCCCCGGACTTCGGCGTCGGCCGCCACCTCTCCCCCGAGCAGGAACTCCAGCTCTACCACCACTACGGGCTCGACATCTCCTCCCCCGCCCCCGGCCGGGACTTCGGCCGGCTGGCCGGTGACGACCCCGCCTGATCCCCGGCCGCCCTCACCAGCGGGAGCGGATCCGACGGCACCAGATCCGGATCGTCCACCTTGAAGGTCCGCACCCGCCCGGGCGCCGACGTCGGCTCCTCGAACCGCACGGTGACCCGTCCGACCCCGCTGCCCTGCACCCATCCCGCTCCGTACGCGACGTGCCGCACGTCCTGCCCGGCCAGCCACCGGCGCTCCGGCGGCGGCTCGGGCACCGGCGCCGCCAGCACCCCGCCGCCGCCCGGGTCCGTCTGCACGGCTTCTTCCGCCGACTGCGACTCCGCCTGCGCCCGCTCACCGGCCGCCTGGGCGAAAAGGTCTTCCTGCGTGAAGTCGGCGAGCCCGGTGACCCCCACCCCGAGCAGCCGCACCCCGCCCGTGGTGTCCACCGACTCCAGCAGCCGTCCTGCGGCCTCGCGCACCACTGCGGGGTCGTCCGTCGGCCCCCGCAGCGTCTCGGAACGCGTCAGCGTCGAGAAGTCGTACCTCCGCACCTTGAGGACCACCGTCCTGCCCGAGCGCCCGGCCGCCCGCAACCGCTGCACACACCGGTCGGACAGCCGGACCACTTCAGTCCTGATCCTGACCCGGTCGTGCAGGTCCACCTCGAAGGTGTCCTCGACCGACACCGATTTCGCGTCCCGCTCGGCCACCACGGGCCGGTCGTCGTGCCCGACGGCCATCCGGTACAGCGAGACCCCGTGCGCCTTCCCCAGCAGCCGTACGAGCTCGTCCTCGCCCGCTTCCACCAGGTCGACGACGGCCGTCATCCCCGCCCGCCGAAGGTGCTCCCCGGTGGCGGGCCCGACCCCCGGCAGTGTCCGTACGGGCATCGGCCCCAGCAGCTCGCGCTCGGTGCCCGGCTCTATCAGCGTCAGCCCGTCCGGCTTGGCCTGCTCCGACGCGATCTTCGCGAGCATCTTGGAGCCCGCGAGCCCCACGGACCCCGTGAGCCCCGTGACCGCCCGGATGTCCGCCCGCAGCCGCTCTCCGGCCCTGCGGGCGGAAGCCGAATCGTCGGCCACCCCGCCCGCCTCCAGATCGACGAAGGCCTCGTCGAGACTCAGCGGCTCCACCAGCGGGGAGAGCCGGCCGAGGAGCTCCATGACCTGTTCGCTCACGGAACGGTAGAGGGAGAAGCGCGGCATCAGATAGGCGGCGTTCGGGCACAGCCGACGGGCCTGGGCCACCGGCATCGCGGAATGCACCCCGAAGCGCCTGGCCTCGTACGAGGCGGTGGCGACGACCCCGCGGGTCCCGATGCCGCCGACCACCACCGGCTTTCCGCGCAGACTCGGCTTCGCCGCCTGCTCTGCGGCGGCGTAGAAGGCATCCATGTCGAGATGCAGGATGGTGGGCGCGGCTCTCACACCACCGATGCTGCCGTACGGCACTGACAATCGGCGGCCGGCAGCACGGCAGGGGGCCGGACCGCCCGTCAGACCGCCTTGTTGCGGCGCCGGGCGAGTTCGTCGGTGGGGTTGTGGCCCACCAGCGTCTCGCCCGTGTCGACGCGCTCGCCGTGCAACTGGGACAGCGCACTCTCCACGTCCCGCCAGACCACGCCCACGGCGATCCCGAACACGCCCTGCCCGCCCTGGAGGAGTTCGACGACCTCGTCGGGCGACGAGCACTCGTACACCGTCGCGCCGTCGCTCATGAGCGTCATCCGCTCGAGATCCTGAAACCCGCGGGCCCGCAGGTGCTGGACGGCGGCCCGGATGTTCTGCAGTGCGACACCGGTGTCCAGGAACCGCTTGACGATCTTGAGGACGACGACGTCGCGGAAGCTGTAGAGACGCTGTGTACCCGACCCGTAAGCGGGCCGCACGCTCGGCTCGACCAGCCCCGTGCGCGCCCAGTAGTCAAGCTGCCGGTACGTGATCCCAGCCGCCGCACAGGCGGTCGGCCCCCGGTATCCGACGCTGTCCGTGCTGTCGGCCGCCGCTGTCCCGCCCATGGCCGACGTCACGCTCTGCCGCCCCGCCAGAGGGCCGACCGCACTGCCGTGAAGCGGATACGGCCCGCCCGCCACCGTACCGTCGCCGCTGCTTCTCACGCCGACCTCCGTCCTTGACCTGCCCTGTCGACGGTAGGCAGTCACCCGGGGTGCGTCAACGATCGCCACACTCGGCACGCCGAGTGATAATCACCCTGAGAGTGGTTTCCCGTGCCCCACTCCAGGGAAAGGCTACTCGAATGCGCGGACAGCCCCTGGTGCACGGCTCACTGGCTGTTGGTCCCGAAGTCCTCGGGAGAGATCTGGTCGAGGAACTCACGGAACTTCTCCACCTCGTCCTCCTGCTCGTCGGGGATCGCGATGCCCGCGTCGTCCAGCACACCGTCACTGCCGTAGATCGGCGTTCCGGTGCGCAGCGCCAGCGCTATGGCGTCCGAAGGCCTCGCACTGACCTCGACTCCACTGGCAAAGACCAGTTCAGCGTAGAAGACCCCTTCCCGCAGGTCGGTGATGCGGACTTCGGTGAGCTCCTGGCCGACCGCTTCGAGTACATCCTTGAAGAGATCATGGGTCAGCGGCCTGGCAGGGGCCATCCCCTGCTGGGCAAAGGCGATCGCGGTCGCCTCCCCCGGCCCGATCCAGATGGGGAGGTACCGATCGCCTCCCACTTCACGCAGGAGCACGATCGGTTGGTTCGAGGGCATTTCCACCCGGACACCTACGACGTCGAGCTCGTTCACACAGCAACCCTAGGACGTGCCTGGCAGGTTTGGGTAGTCGGGCTCCCCCATGCTCAGTGCAGCCGTACGCCGAGAGCCGCCTGGATGAGGGCCGAATGGAGCCTGACGGACAACTCCGCGAGCTCCTTGGTCGTGGCCTCCGCATGCGCTCTGGTCTGCGGATTCCGGTGCCGACGCAGGGGCGCGACGACCTGCTCCACCAGGCCGGCCTCCCGTTCTGCCGCCGCTTTCACCGATCGCAAATGCCGCGGCTCCAGACCGAACCGTCCCAGGTCGGCGACGAGCTTGGCCACCGTGACGGCGTCGGCGTCGTACCCACCGCCCGGCAGGGACGAGATCAGACCATACGACTCCCACTCCTCGAGCTCCTCCTCGCCGACCTCGGCTGCGGCCAGGAACTCCGCGCGGCCGATCCGCACTGTGGCCGGGCGCTCGGCCTCGCCCTCCGGCGAGCCCTCGCGCACGTCACGCGGCCCGCCGGCAGGCGGGAGCTGCACCTGCTCACCGCGCTCCAGCGCTTCGAGATGCTCGCGAATGACCTTGAGCGGAAGATAGTAATCGCGCTGCATACGCAGCACCTGGGCCAGCCGCTCGATGTCGTTCTGGCTGAATTTGCGGTAGCCGGAGGGCGTCCGCTGCGGTTCGACAAGCCCCTCGGTCTCCAGGAAACGAATCTTGGAGATGGTGACCTCGGGAAACTCGTCGCGCAACAGGTTCAGCACGGTGCCGATGCTCACCAGCCGATCGCCTGCGGTGGCGGTGCCGTCTCCGGCACCGCCCGTCAGTGTTCGCAGCATGGACCTTCCCGTACGGGTCAGATGGCCCGCTGGCTCGCGTAGAAGACCAGTCGGTACTTACCGATCTGCACCTCGTCGCCGTTCGACAGCGGAACCGAGTCGATCCGCTCGCGATTGACGTAGGTGCCGTTGAGACTGCCGACATCCGAGACGGTGAACCCGCCGTCAGCACCCCGACGGAACTCCACGTGGCGCCGCGAGACAGTCACGTCGTCGAGGAAGATGTCGCTCTGCGGGTGCCTGCCGGCCGTGGTCAGCTCACCGTCCAGGAGGAAACGGCTGCCCGAATTCGGACCGCGTCGCACCACCAGCAGCGCCGCACCGAGCGGAAGGGCGTCGACGGCCGCCTGGGCCTCGGGCGAGAGCGAGGGAAGAGCGGTCTGCCCCGTCACTTCCGCCTCGTACGCCTCGAGCCCGGAGATGGAGATCGTCGACGTCGTCTCCGAGGGACGCTCGGCGGCGACTCCGGCCCGCAGCGGTGCCCCGCAGTTGGAACAGAAACGGCTGGCCTCGGCATTGCGATGCCCGCACCTCGTACAAACCGGCAAGGCCGACATGGACGGATCCTCCTGCCGCGGCTGCCCCTCACGGGCATGGGATGCGTACGGATCGGAGGCAAACTCTCCACCCGTACTTGAGGCTGGTGATTCCCCGAAACCTATGCGGCCAGGACCGGTGGGGTCAACGGCCGACGCGCCCCGGCCGCCCGAAATGTCACCATCTGGACCAGTGACCTCGTCCCGGAAGAGCGGGCGCTCACCGCCCTGCTCGTCAACTTCTCCACCACGCGGAGCACGGTGGCGGGCGGTGCTATTCGCACTGTCCTCGCGTGCACTCTTGCCGAACAACTTCGCAAACAACTTCACGGGCGATTCCCCTTGACTGAAACAGACCCGCCCGTGGGGCAGGACGAACCCTGAATGAACACACCTGCCGAACCGGACATCTTCACAACGTCCGTATCCACCAAACAGTTTCCACCACGCGCCATGCCTTCGGTGCGCCGACCCCCCGCAACCTGATGCCCTTGTCCCGGTGCCCCCATGCGCCCCTGCCTCACCGCGGTGACGACCGAGCGTAGTCAGGCCGCTTCACCGGTCGCAAGGCATCCACGACGATCTTCTCGGAGCGGGCGACAGTAGCGACGGCCTGCTCCTTCTCCAGCGTCTGCACGACACCGCCGGGGATATTGAGCGCGGGCTCCAGGTCCTGCGGCTTGCCGATCACCTCGAAGCGGTACGGGGCGCCGATCTTCCGCCCGTCCACCTGGATGCCGCCGTCGCTGTCGGAGAAGTACGTGTCCGCGACCACCCTGACGTCATTGACCTGGATCGCTTCCGCGCCCGCCGCCCGTAGCTCCTGGATCGCGTCCAGCAGCATGTCGGCCTCGACCGTGGAGTGCGGGTCCGTGATCGTCAGCGTGATCCCGGGCCCCTGCGCCGCCACCGTACCGGCCAGCACGCCGAGCTGACGTTCCTTCTCCAGCGTTTGCCTACGGGCCTCTTCCGCCTGGTCCGAGCTGTTTTCCAGCTCGGTCCTCTGGGCGTCGAGCTTCTGCTTCTCGTCCTCGAGCCGCTGCGTACGATCGTCCAGTTCGTCCAGGATGCGCACCAGGTCCTCCTGACGCGCTCCCCGCAGCGCGCTGTCGTCGCTGTTCGACCTGACCTGGATCGCGAGTCCGAGCCCGAGCACGAACAGCAGCAGCGCGACCACGAGTTGCGCCCGCGTGACGCGCGGTGGCCACAGACCCGCGATCAGCCGCTGGCGCCCTGTCGAGGGCCGCTGCGCCACCGGCTCCTGAGCCCGCGCTTCTTCTTCGCCGTGCTGGGGTGTGTCTTCTGTACTCATCTGCCTCACGCCCGGAACACGTGACGGCGAATCGCCGCCGCGTTGGAGAAGATCCGGATGCCGAACACCACGACCACACCCGTGGACAGCTGCGCGCCGACGCCCAACTTGTCACCCAAGAACACGATCAGCGCCGCCACCACGACGTTCGACAGGAAGGACACGACGAAGACCTTGTCGACAAAAATTCCGTCAAGCATGGCCCGCAGACCACCGAAGACCGCGTCGAGGGCCGCGACGACGGCGATCGGCAGATACGGCTCGACTACCGCCGGCACCTCGGGCCGGACCAACAGTCCGACCACGACTCCCACGACGAGGCCCAGTACGGCGATCACGATGTGCCCTTCCCTGTGTTGGCCGCGCCTTTCTTCCCGGCGCCCCCGGCCAGCGGCTCTGCTGTACGTACGATCAGGCTCGGCGCGGCAGGAAGCCGGACCTCGTCCTGAGCGGAAATGCTTGTCCTGATGCCGTAGTTCTCCTGCAGCACATGCAGGTACTGACCGTCGGCACTGTCCTGGAAATCGGTACTCAACCGCTGCCCGTCCCCCACCGCCAGCACCGTGTACGGGGGCACCAGCGGTCTGTTGTCGACCAGTATGGCCTCGCCGGCGGCGCGGATCGCCGACAGGGAGGTCAGCCGCTGCCCGTTGATGGCCACCGCCTCGGCGCCCGACGACCACAGACCATTGACGATCCTCTGCATGTCCCGGTCCCGCAGCCGGCCCGTGTCGGAGAAGCTCGTGCTCTCCCGGGGGCCGCCGCCGCCCTGGGCCGTGTCCTTGGCATCGTCCACGACAAGCTTCACACCCGGGCCCTGCACAGCCGTCGCTCCCGACAGCAGAGCCACCAGGCCACCCTGGTCACCGCCGTGTTCCTGAAGCGCCTTTCGCTGCCGCTCTCCCACATCGGCCCGGAGCTTGTCGACATTCTGCTCCAGCTTGTCGGCCGCGGAGGTCTCCGCCTCGACACGGTCGATGAGCTCTTCACGTTCCTTCGCGACAACCGGTGCCGCAATCCGCGCCTGTGCGGCGCCAACGGTGACGACCAGGGCGGCCAGCACAAGGCCCGCGGCCAGCCCGAGCTTCGCGCGCAGCGTGCGTGGCATGCCCGCACTGCCGTCGGCCTCCCTGCGGGCCGCCGCCTCCGCGTACCCGGCGTCGAGGCTGTGGTCCATCACATTCGTCAGCAGCGACATGGACGCGTCGGGGCGCCGAGGTGGAGGAGAGGTGCTCCGATCAGGGGACTGCTGCGACATGCCGCACATCGTCGCACGCCGGAGCTGTTACCGCCGAATGACCCCACCGGTGTGCCGGACGGGGCGGTCACGCCCCGTCCGGCACACCGGTCACACCTCAGTGACCTGCGCTGTCCACGATCGCGGACCACTCGTCGAGCAACGCCTGGGCCGAATCGTCATCGGGCCCCTCGGCCCACAAATGAGTGACAGCCTCCGCCGGATCCGGCAGCACCATCACCCATCGCCCGTCCGCCTCGACCACACGCACGCCGTCGGTCGTATCCACGAACCGATCTCCGGCGGCCTCGACCACGCGGCGCATGACGAGACCCTTCACCGCCCACGGCGTGGCCAGGTCCCGTCGCAGCACATGGGCTCGCGGTATCCGCGCGTCGATCTGGCTCAGCGTGAGCTGGGTTCTGGCCACCAGACCGATCAGCCGCACGAAGGCGGCGGAGCCGTCGAAGACGCTGCTGAACTCGGGAATGATGAAGCCACCACGCCCGTCGCCACCGAAGATGGTGGACTCTTCACGGCCCACTCGTGTCAGGTCGTCCGGCGACGTGGTCGTCCAGTCCACCTGTGTTCCGTGGTAGGCCGCGACCTGTTCAGCGATCCTCGTGGTGGTCACCGGCAGCGCGACCCGCCCGCTGCGCCGTTCAGCTGCGACCAGATCAAGCATCACCAGAAGCGCCCGGTCGTCCTCGATGATCCGTCCGCGCTCGTCGACGAGCGACAAGCGCTCACCCACCGGGTCGAACCGCACTCCGAAGGCGGCCCGTGCCGAAGCGACCATCTCACCCAACCGCACAAGACCGGAACGGCGAGAGTCTGCCGTCTCTGTCGGCCTCGACTCGTCGAGCCCAGGATTGATGGTCAGCGCGTCGACCCCGAGCCGTCCCAGCAGGCTCGGCAGCACAAGACCGGCACTTCCGTTGGAAGCGTCGACGACGACCTTGAGCCCCGATTCGGCGATACCCGTGACGTCCAGGTTCCGCAACAGCGACCCGGTATAGGAGTCGAAGACACTGGCCGGGAAGTGCAGATCGCCGATCTCGCCGGGAAAGGCCCGCCGGTACTCCTGCCGGGCAAACACCCGGTCGAGCTTGCGCTGTCCGGCCTGCGACAGGTCCGCGCCACGCTCGTCGAAGAACATGATGTCGACGGAGTCCGGCACACCCGGAGTCGTACGGATCATGATTCCGCCGGCGCTGCCACGCGCCGTCTGCTGACGCGCCACCGGCAACGGCACGTTCTCCAGATCGCGTACGTCGATGGCGCTCGCCTGAAGTGCCGAGATCACCGCCCGCTTCAGCGCACGCGCACCACGCGAGTGATCACGCGCGGTGGTGACCGTAGCCCCCTTCTTGAGCGTGGTGGCGTAGGCACCCGCGAGGCGCACCGCCAGCTCGGGGGTGATCTCCACGTTCAGGATGCCGGAGACACCGCGCGCTCCGAAGAGATGTGCCTGCCCCCTCGATTCCCAGATCACCGAGGTATTGACGAAAGCGCCGGCCTCGATGGTCTTGAACGGGTAGACCCGCACATTGCCCTGAACAATCGATTCCTCACCGACGAGGCACTCGTCCCCGATGACGGCGCCGTCCTCGATCCGCGCGGCCCGCATGATGTCGGTGTTCTTGCCGATCACACAGCCGCGCAGGTTGCTGTGCTGGCCGATGTAGACGTTGTCGTGCACGACGGCCCGATGGAGGAACGCCCCGCTCTTGACGACGACATTGGAGCCCACGACCGTGTGCTCCCGGAGCTCCACGCCGGCCTCGACCTTGGCGTAGTCACCGATGTAGAGCGGCCCCCGCAGCACAGCGTCCGGGTGCACTTCGGCACCTTCGGCCACCCAGACTCCGGGCGAGATCTCGAAACCGTCGAGATCCACATCGACCTTGCCCTCCAGGACATCGGCCTGGGCCTTGACGTAACTCTCGTGCGTGCCCACGTCTTCCCAGTAGCCCTCGGCGATGTAGCCGTAGATCGGCTTGCCTTCCTTCATCAGCTGAGGGAAGACATCGCCCGACCAGTCGACAGAGACGTCCGCCTCGACATAGTCGAACACTTCGGGCTCCATGACATAAATGCCCGTATTCACGGTGTCCGAGAAGACCTGCCCCCACGTGGGCTTCTCCAGGAACCGTTCGACCTTCCCCTCCTCGTCCACGATCGTGATGCCGAACTCCAGCGGATTCGGTACCCGGGTCAGACACACCGTGACCAGTGCGCCCTTCTCCTTGTGGAACCTGATCAGGTCGGTGAGATCGAAGTCGGTGAGGGCATCACCCGAAATGACAAGGAACGCATCGTCCTTCAATGCTTCCTCGGCATTCTTCACACTGCCGGCAGTGCCGAGTGGCTTCTCCTCATTGGCATAGGTGAGCTCCATCCCAAGCTCTTCGCCGTCACCGAAGTAGTTCTTGACGAGCGAAGCCAGGAACTGCACGGTCACGACGGTCTCATTGAGCCCATGCCGCTTGAGCAGCCGCAGCACATGCTCCATGATCGGCCGATTGGCGACCGGCAGGAGCGGCTTGGGCATGCTCGAGGTCATGGGGCGAAGGCGAGTGCCCTCGCCACCAGCCATCACGACGGCCTTCATGTCGGAAAATTCCTCCTCGAACAGACAACGGTCTAGCCGACTTCACCCAGCCAGGGCTGCCCGAGAGGCATCATGCACAGACAATCAGGCACTTGGGTTGCACCGTAATGGGCAGGCTTCAATCGGCCGCGGTCTCCGCCTTCACCAGCCGGCGGACCTGAACCACGTAGAGGATTCCTGCCCACCAATACAGAGTTGTACCCCATCCGGCGAACGCCCATCCGAAAATAGCAGCCAGTGACGGTAGCCACCCGTTTCCGTCACTGAGAAGCAGCAACGGGAACGCGTACATGAGGTTGAAGGTGGCGGCCTTCCCCAGGAAGTTGACCTGCGGCGGCGGATAGCCGTGCTTGCGAAGGATACCCACCATCACCAGGAGCATCAGCTCACGGGCCAATAGGGCAGCGGTGAGCCACAGCGGCAGGATCTCTCGCCATGTGAGACCGAGCAGGGTGGAAAGGATGTACAGCCTGTCAGCCGCCGGGTCGAGCAGTCGCCCGAGACTGCTGATCTGGTTCCAGCGGCGGGCGAGCTTTCCGTCGAGATAGTCGCTGATGCCGCTGAGCATCAACACCAGCAAGGCCCAGCCGTCACTCTTGGGCCCACCGAACACGGGCAGGAGGATCAGCCACAGAAACAACGGCACGCCAACGAGACGAGCCATGCTGAGGATGTTCGGGATGGTGAGCACCCGGTCCGTCTGAACGCGGGTCTCCTGGACCTCCACCCGGGGGCCTCCTGTGGAAACGTGCCAATGATGCCCCTGACCTTACCCGTACCCACAGTCGGCAGATGCCGAGGGGTGCGGCAGGGCCCGGAATGCAGGAAAGCCCCGCACCATGAATGGTGCGGGGCTTTCCCACAATGATTGTTCGGCGGTGTCCTACTCTCCCACAGGG
>NZ_JBSFTV010000048.1:0-47868 GCF_053591455.1 Streptomyces sp. NPDC003016 | reverse complement strand
ATGAAGAACGAAGACGGCAGCCCCACCCGCTGCTGACCCCCCGGCCGACGAGGCAGCGGCACCCGCCGCTGCCCCCAACCACACCCCCCACCACCAGCAAACATACCCACCACCCCCCAAAACCCCACAACCACCGCCCTGCCAACCCCCCGCCGCAAAGCCGAGGCACCACTCCAGCAAGACCACAAGGCCATCACCCCACTCAAGCGTGAGAAAGCCCAACCCAGCCCAGCACTGCCACTACCACCCGCCAAGCAGACACCCACCACACCTTCTCCCTCGGGCTTGAGGGTCGAAGGAACGCGGATGGCATCCGGTTCTCCCCGGTCAGTGGCATGAACCGTCCTGTGTCTGGTGTGCGACAGGTGTCGTGGACAGAGGGTGCTTGGCGATCTCGCGGCGTGACCCCGCTTGACCTTGACACAGTGACAAGGTCTTCACTGTGGCCAAGGAGGTGATCCCGATGACCATGCCGAAACAGGACACGGATACGATCCGAGCTCTCCAGGGGCTGGAGAACAGCAGCCCGTCGATACGGTTGCAGGCAGCGCTGGCGGTCGGCACGACCCCTGACCCGCGGTTCATCGACAAGCTCATCGAACGATGCGCGATCGAGCCCGAGTTCTATGTGCGTGAAATGCTTACGTGGGCACTCACCCGCCACTCGGCATCAATGACGGTCCCAGAGCTTCTAGATGAAGTTCGCTCGGTGCGTGCGCAGGCACGAAGCCAGGCGTTGCACACACTGTCCAAGATCGGGGATCGGCAAGCGTGGCCGGCGATCACACGGGCGCTTCTGGCCGACGCCGACGATGAGGTGGCGCGGAGCGCCTGGCGGGCAGCGGTCGTGCTCGTGCCCGAAGGCGAAGAGTCCGAGTTGGCCGCAGTGCTGTCGACACAGTTGGGGCGTGGCGGACGTGAGACGCAGCTGAGCCTCAGCCGGGCGCTGATCGCGCTCGGTGAGGTGATTTTGCCAACTCTGCGCGCTGCGGTGACAGATCTCGACCCTCGGGTGCGTCAGCACGCGATCGTCACGGAACGGCTGTTGCGCGACCCGGATGCCGGATTCGACTTCGCGATCGAGGAGGCGAAGCGCATCGTAGCCCTCAGCAGGACCAGCCAGGAGGGGTGATCGGCAGTGTTGATCGGTGATGTGGCACGACGGTCCGGGGTCAGCGCCCGCATGCTCAGGCATTACGACTCGCTCGGCTTGGTGCGGCCAACAGGTCGCACCGAGGCTGGCTATCGAGAGTATTCCAGCGAGGACATCCGGCGGATCTTCCATGTCGAGAGCCTGCGGTCACTGGGGCTGTCGCTGCGTGAAGTCGGGTACGCGCTGGATGATCCCGGCTTCACGCCCCTGGAGCTCGTCGACGGCCTCATCCGCCAGACGCGAGAACGCATTGCGGGTGAGACTGCGCTGCTCACGCGACTCCGTCGGATCGGTGCCGCGGCACCTGCCGGCTGGGAGGACGTCCTCCAGATCGTTGCACTCCTTCAGGCGTTGGGGTCAAAGAGCGCTGGGACGCGCCAGCGCGCGGCTTTGTCCTCGACTGAAGAGGTTCCGGTGCCAGTGGAAGCACTGGTCGAGGCAGTGCTGAGCGAGAGGGACCCGAACGTTGCCGGAGCCATTCGATGGGCTTTGGCACAATCGGGCGATGGCGGATTGGCGCTGCTGGCGGAGGGCCTGGACTCACCAGTAGCCGAGGTACGGAAACGTGCTGTCCAGTCCATCGCCGAGATTCCGAACGGTGAGGCGACCGCACTGCTGCAGGGCGCCCTCACGGACCCTGACATCGTGATCCGCAGGTATGCAGCTCTGGCGCTCGGGGCACGTGGAGTAGCCGACGCGGTCCCGACGCTCATCGACATGATCGTCGAGGAGACGAACGACGTCGATGCAGCCGATGCACTGAGTACGCTGGCGAGTGATCCCGCGTTGGCGGATCAGATCGCTACCAGGCTCGTCGACTGCCTCGCCCACGGCACCATTGAGTCGTCTGCACGTCGACGGCTGACACAGGCGCTCGCGGATATCCCGGGAATCACGGCGTCACGTGCCCTCGCAGATCTGTCACATAACGAAGACCGTGCCGTTGCGCTTACTGCGGCATACATTCTCGGGATACGCAACGCACGGTAACGGACCTTTCCCGGGGTGCTGTGTGTGCGGGGCCCAGTTGTTGCTGCTCACCGCCGACAGGGCCACGGCATCGCCGAGGACCCCGGCTGTACCGCGCTTCACCGCCGCGCGGTACAGCCGGGTGAGTATGTCGTAGGCGGCATCGTCCCTTCTGAGATCGGCCGCAGCCCCAGCGACCTTGCTGGCCTTTGTCTCCAGGTAGCTTCAGTTGCCGCCCTCGACGGCCTGGGCACACGCCGAGACCCGGGCAGCAACGAGGCATACGCCGTCAGCGGTCGGGCCGGACGGAGAACCTCCAGGTCGCGGTGTCTTCCTCGCCTATGCCGGCGAACGCGGCCGCACGCTGATCGACCGGCGCCTGTATCTGCCGACGTCACGGACCGATGACCGGGAACGATGCCGGGCCGCGGGCATCGAGGACACGGTCGCCTTCTCGGCGTCTCATCGACGCCCGTCATCGTGTCGCGCCCCTTCCGAGTTGACAGCTGACAGATCTCCAACCTGTGCGGCTGCCAGGCGGTTTGGGAACGAAACCTGATGTCGTTCTCAAACCGGTTGGCTTTTGCGGAATCAGGGCCCTTGGTCAGGTCCCGTGCGGGACTGGTCCACTGCTCGCCGACAGCCTCCAGAATCGCCCGTAGACGCGACAGGCATTCGCTGATGAAGAGGGGATAGGCGTCCCAGTAGTACGACACCCCGCTGGCTCCGACAGCGATGGCCCACGCCCGGGCACGCAGCCATGTCACGTCGTCGAGGTTGATGGCGTCCCAGTACGCCTGTCGGGCCCCGGGTGGAAAGTCCCACAGAGGCGAGTGCTCGGCGTCGGGAAAGCCCGCTGAGAGGCATCCGAAGTCGACGACGGCGTGCAGCTTCCCCTGCCGGACCAGAAGGTTCGTGGGTTTGAGGTCTCCGTGGAGCCACACGTGGCAGGCAGTTGGCTCAGGCAGAGCGAGCGCGCTCCGCCACAGGTGTTGTAGATGTGCGATGTCGAGGTCGAGGCCCTGGATCGTTCGGCAGTTGTCGAAGCACCCGCTGATCCACTGGTCACAAGCGTGCAGGCCACCTCCGCGGTACCAGCTGAGCTCGTCCTGGCGAGTGGCTCCCACAAGGGGGATGGAATGCAGGCGCTGCACGATCGTGGCCAGGTCATCTCCGAAGCCGGCCCAGTCTGTGACCGATTCCGGGCCGGCTTCATCGCCATCGATCCAGCGGTACACCGACCAGGCGAGCGGGAATGCGGAACTCGGCGTGCCGTCGTGCACCGGCTCCGGGATGCGACAGGGAAGGTAGGGCGCCAGCTGTGGCAGCCATGTCCGCTCTTTCCGTACGGCCTTCGCGTTGTCCGGGGTTCGTGGTAGCCGCAGGAGCAGTTGGTCGCCGAGCCGGTACATCGTGTTGTCCGTGCCCGTACCGGCCGGCCAGATGGGGAGGGCAGCCCAGTCCGGTCGCTGTTCCCGCAACAGTGACCGTACGACCGCCTCCTCCACACGGATCTCGTTCTCATGAAGTGTCACGGTGAGAGCCTTCTGCCTGGGCTTCGCCGCCGCCAGTGTCCTCCTCGGGACCTGCCGAGGGCGTGATCGTCCGGTTCGTCCTGCCGGTGCTTCCCCCTTTTCGGCCGGTGGCGGCGGCATGCTGGTGGGCTCGGACGATGGTGGAGTCGATCTGAGCCAGCCAGTCGATGTCGCCTGCCGCATCGGCCTGGGCCTGGATCTGCTGCAGGGCTCGGGTGAACACGCCGTCCAGGGCGTAGCGCCGGAAGCGGGTGCAGACCGTCTTCCCCATTCCGTAGCGTTCCGGCAGGTCACGCCAGGAAACCCCGGTTCGGATCTTGTAGACCATCCCGTTGATGACCTGCCGGTCCTCCACACGAGGTCGGCCTGTCGCAGCCCGCGGTATCAGCGGAGCGAGTAACTCCCAATCGTGATCAGTGAGTTCATGGCGACGTATCACCGCACCATGATCCACCATCCGATGATCTTTGAAGACGGACCCTAGTGTTGTGACCGCATAGGTTCACCGGGTTGGGTCCCCGATCTGGTTGACGCGGCTCGGGTGGCGGGTCGCCGACGGCGGTGGCTCGGCACCCGCGACGCTGTTCGCGCCGCGGGCCAGGGCCTTCGGGCATGGAGGCACACTTACGGGAGGACGATGTTGCGGCCGGGTCCGCCTTCGAGGGCGTCCTTTCCGGTGCCACCGCAGACGAGGTCGTCGCCGCCTTCGCCGTCCAGTGTGTCGTTGCCGGGGCCGCCGAGGACGATGTCGCGGCCGTCCCCGCCCATGGCGTGGTCGTCGCCGGGGCCGGCGTGCACGGTGTCGTCACCGCCGTAGCCCTCGATCATGTCCTCGCCCCGGCCGCCCCACATCTGCTGGTTGCTGCTGTCACCCATCAAGTGGTCCATGCCGTCGCCGCCGTGCAGGGCGGCGGGTCCCATGACCATGTCGTTCCCCGCGCCGCCCAGCACCGTGCGTGCGGTGTGGGCGTGCAGTTCGTCGTCGCCGGGGCCGCCGCTGACGGTGCCGATCCCGGTGGTGAAGGCAGCGATCGTGTCGTTGCCGTCGCCGAGGAAGACGTCGATCCTGTCGGGCCGGGGGCTGTCGGCGGGCAGTTCGCAGACGACGGAGGTGGTGTCCTCGGCTCTGGAGTACGCACAGTGGTCGCCCGGTTCGAGCGGGACCACGTCACTGAAGCCGATCCGCCGGATCCCGTTGCTGGTGTACATGGAGAATATGTTGAGGTTGTTGGTCTGCCCTGCAGCGGCGGTGAAGACGATCGACTGAGTTGCCCAGTCGGCTCCGACGCGGGCCTTCGCCTCGGTGGCGGTGGCGGCGGCTGCCGGGCCGGCGGCGAGGCCGGCGGTGAACAGGGTCACGGCGACCGCGCTGACGGCGGCTCGGTTTCGGTTCATGAGACCTCATCTCGATGTTGCGCTGGAGGTGGTCGGCGAGCTTGCGGATCGACCAGCGGGTGAAGGACTTGCCCAGTGCGGTGGGCCGGGTGGTGGCCGTCTCGACGACGAAGTTCTCGTCCTCAATGCTCAGCAGGCGGGGACGGCCTCCCACCCACCGAGGGTCCAGACAGGCCAGGCTCATCTCGTTGAACCGGTGGATCACATCCCGGACGGTGTCTTCGTCGGCCTGGCCCAGTTGGGCAATCGCCGGGACCGGGTTGCCGCCCGACGAGGCCAGCAGCATCATCGCCCGCCGGAACCGCACCGAACTGGTGCTTCCCCGCCGAACGATCCGCTGCAGCTTCTGCCCCTCCTGCTCGGTCAGCCGGCGAACCCTCACCGGTGATGCCATACCCGCCCCCTGCCACACGCCGTCCCGACATCCAGCACAACGAGGGGCTCGGCAAAGGATTCCGGTCACAGCGCTAGGAGCGCAGGAAGCCCCGTCGGGGCAGGGTGACCAAATGGGTCCCCTGCCCCGACGGAGCCCGGTCGGCCGGGCGGCGGGTTACCGGCGCCCGGCAGACGCCGGTGCCGTGTGCGGCGCTCCCCGGCTCAGCCGAAGTTCACGTCACTGCACCACATGTAGGCCTGGTCGAGGTGCGAGGCCTGCCAGATCACGAACACGATGTGGTGTCCGGTGTAGCCGGACGTCTGGACGGGGAACGTGATGTCCTGCGCCGGGGCGAAGCGACCGGTCTGCGTGATGAAGTCGAGGTTGCCCCAGCCCAGGGTCTGGGTCTTGGGGTTGAAGCCCTGCTTGCTCACGTAGACCTTGAAGTAGTCGGCACCGTGGGACGCCTGGTCGTGCAGGTGGACCGAGAAGTTGTTGCCGACGGTGGTGGTCTTCCACGGCCCGGGCTTGTTCAGGCTGGCGTTCCTCGAGAGGTTGTTGCTGCAGAGCGTCCCGTCGGGGGTCCGCGCCTGGAACTGGCCACCGAGGCCTTCGCGGAGCGCGCTCATCCAGTTCCACATGGTGTCGGGGTTGGCCTGGAAGGCCTGCCAGCACATGGGGTCTTCGGTCTGCATGGCCGGGTTCGTGTGGTTGCTGCCCCACGTCTTCCAGCACTGGTACGCCCGGGTGGCGGGGCCGACGACGGTGCCGTGAGCCTGGGCGGGGGCCGACCAGGTCAGTGCGCCGACAACCACGGCGAACAACATGACGAGCGCCTGGAGAGGCCGGCGGAGGGACGACCGCGAACGCCCGGTTAAGGGACTCTGTTTGCGCATGTGGGGGGAACTCCTTCCAGTTGCAAGGCTGTCATGGGAGCGCTCCCAACGGTAGGTCTTCCGAGTGAAATGTCAATGAAACAAACGGAGTTGATTACAGGGGTGGGCGGCGAGCAGGGAATCTGCCGTGAGCCGGGAGTCAGAACCGTTCCCGGGACCGGAAAGCGAGGATGCGGCCTGGACTGGTGTGCGAGGCGATGCCAGGGAGGGGCGCTCGCAGCATGGCAACGGGACCTGGTTCTGGCGTGAGGGCTGTTCAGTTCCACAACACGCGAAATCCCAGCTTGGCCCGGACGCGCCCGGCGGATGAGCCCGAGGACTGCCGGCTGTGTCCCGGCTGCTACCGGCCGGTCTACGAGAGCTCTTCCTCGCGCACCCTCATCAGTGCCGGTCCGCTCCCGGTGACCGGGCTGTCCAGGCTGTGTGCCGAGGGAACCACGCTTCGCTCGCTGCGCCAGGCCGACGTGCCCATCGACCCGCAGCAAGGCGCCGTGCTGGAGACCGTGGCCGCCGCCCTGGTGTAGCGGGCGGTTCAGACGGCCTGCGCGAGCGCGGCGTCCAGGCGGTCCAGGCGTTCGTAGAGCGCGCGAACGAGGCGGGCGCGGTTCTGGACGCAGCGCACGGTTCCTTCGATCGTCGTGGACAGCCGGCCGTCTGCCTCGAGCAGGACGACGTCGGCGAGCACCTTGGGCCCGCTGTCCTTGGGCAGCTGGTCAGCCCGGCGTCGTACGTCGGAGGCGACGGCACGGGCGTGGCCGGTCAGCTGGAGGGCGATCTACTCGTAGTCGCGGGTCGTGAGCGTGTCTTCGCCGGTCCACGCGAGGACGGCCTTGACGAGGCTCTCGTACGGTTCGCGGTCGAGCGGGAGTTCCGCTTCGATCAGGCCGTCGGGGTCGTGCAGGACGGTGTGTGTGCTGGTGTGCATGGCGGGCCTCGCCGCTGGGGCACCTTCGCGCGGGTGGTCGGCGGTCACCGCTGGGGGTCCTCCCCACCGTCGGCCCCGTCGCCCTGGGCCTCGCCGTGCAGGCTGGTGCCCGGTTCGTCCAGCAGGACGACAACGCGCTCATCGGTGTCGCGGTAGGCGCTGAACGCGGCGAGAAAGGAGAAGAACCACTGGAAGCCGGTGGAGCGGGTGGAGAAGTTGGTCTCCACACCGCCGTGCCGGTCGTCGCGCAGCTCGATCTTGAGCAGCCGGTGGTGGTTCCGCGACTGGCCGTTGGGGGCCGGGGGCATGGGAATCAAGTCGGTGTCGAAGATGACGGTGAGATCCTCGTTCTGCTTCCAGTACTCGAAGACCTGATCGCTCAGGTCCAGGCTGGCGGCCTGGAGTTCGGCCTTGCGGCTGTCGTAGTCCTCGTCCAGGAAGTCTTCCGGCCCCTCGCCGGCAGGGCGGAGCAGGGACATCATGATCTCGTCTCCGCACTCCCGCTGCTGGGTCTTCGCGCGTTCGGTGATCTCGTGGAGGTCGCAGTCGCCGGGGAGCAGTTCGTAGGTGGAGAAGCAGAAGAACCGGGGGAACAGCTCGTCGCACTCTCGAGGGGTGGCAAAGCGTTCCAGCGTTGTCAATTCTCAACGACATCTTCGAGCTGTCTGATCGCTAAGTGCTGCCCAAAACCATCGATAAACGTTGCTCGCTCCCGCTTACGAAACCAGGTGTCGGACCCTCAGGCCAGCGGGAAGATCGTCGATTATGTGTGCAGTCCGTCAGTCGCGCGAGGCGCATCGCGAACTTGGCCGCCGCTGGGCGCGACGACTCAAGAGTGCGCACGACAAGCCGACAGCGGCCACGCTCAGTTACCTCAGTAACTGGCCATATTTGGGAAATTCTTGATGGCCGTCGTCAGGGGATTCAAGCGCCTGGGAGGAAGAGGCAGAACGGGTGACCGTGAGGGTCACGCAGGACCCGTACGCCCTTTTGAGGCTGGTACTCCTCCAGCGTCGCGCCCAGGGCGCAAGCACGCTCGGTCTCCACATCCAAGTCGTCGACTTGCAGGTCCACATGCGCTTGCATCTGCTGAGTGCCTGGGCGTTGTGGCCAGACCGGGGACGTGTGGTCGGCTTCCATCTGGAAGCTCAGGCTGGGGCGCTCCTGTTCCGGAGCCCGCAGCCGGACCCATTCGGGCTCCCGCTCGACTTCCTCCCAGCCCAGCAGGGCGCGGTAGAAATCGGCCAGCGCGGGCGGATCGGGAGTACCGAGAACAAAAGCACCGAGCATCGTCGTCATGCCCCCCACCCTGCCCCCGGGGCTCGCCCCCCATGCACCTGTCTGCACACGCACAGACCACTGCCGGCCGGTCCAGAGTGCTGGGCTCCCCCGCGGGCCGAGGAGCACCTCTGCAAGCGGCTCCTTAGCCCGGCGCCCGAAGCAAGAAGCGCCTCCGAAAGCAGGCAGACGCCCCTGTCGCAGCTGGAGCCCGGGGCGGTGGCCGATGGGTGGCCCGGGCGCGCACCTGGATCTCAGAGAGCAGCGCCCCGCACGGATCCGAGCAGCGCTTCGAGGACGGCTGGTTCGCCAGCATCCGCGGGTCGCCGGCGACCTGCCGCGCATTGCTCTGACACCGCCGCCGCCCAGCACGCTCCAGCGTCCCGTGGCTCGCCCGCCACCGGCAAGCGATCTCCCCCACCCCGCACAGAGTTTCGACAGCCACTGGGCTTCATCACAGACCAGGACATGCGGTTCCTCCAGGGCGCCGCGCAGCATCCGGTCGAACTCGATCGGCTGCGCCGGCGGACGGCCCTGCAGGCCAAAGGCGTGGAACAGCTCGTGTCGGAGGTCGCGGGTGGAGGGCCGGGCCCGGAACTGCATCCGGTGTGTCAGCTTCGGCGCGAGCTCGCGCAGGCAGGCGTTGACCGGGTGCGTCGGCGCGCGGAGTGGACGTGTTGTGGACCCGGGGGGGCTCAGGTGAGGATCAAGGGAGCGCCGTCGTACGTGCCGCCCTTGCAGACGGGCACGACCCCGGCGGTGATGAGGATGTTTCCGCCCCCGAGGAGGCAGCGGACCGGGGTGACGGGGCTGGGCGCCGCGGAGGCTGTGCCTGCGAGGCCAAGCAAAGCTGCGGCGGTGAAGCTGACGGTGGCGAGGAGCAAGGTGATGCGGCGCACGGGGTGTCCTCTCGGGGGAGCGGGTTGGACGGTGCGAGAGCCATCATGGAGGTGTGGACGACAGGACGGCGCGTCCTTGACGGTAAACGGCCGGAAGACGCCGCGTCGCTCGGCGTCCCCCGAAAGGGGTTACGCGAGCGCTTCGGGGAGCTCCTGACAGCCGGCGGGGGCCCGCTGTGCCGGGCCGCGTGCGGCGCACGATCCCGGCCGGTTCCGGAACACATCGCACGACCTGACCCTGCTCTCCTGGCGTGACGCCGGTGGTGCTCCTCGGCCGAGCGACCGGCGGCCGGCCTGGGAAGGGGTGGACGACGCCGCTGAAGCTTCCCCTTGATGTGGGACACCTGGAGACTGGGACGTGAGGTTCCGGAGGAAGTAGTGCCAGGTGGGAAGCAAAAGCAACCGCAGCAAGCGGTACTCGGAGGAATTCAAGCGGGACGCAGTCACCCTCGTTCGCTCCTCCGGCAGGACGGTCACCGGGGTGGCCAAGGACCTCGGGGTCAGCGCCGAGGGGCTGCGGAACTGGGTCAGGCAGGATCAGACCGACCGCGGTCAGGGGACGCCGGACGAGCTGACGAGGGCCGAGCGGGAGGAGCTGCGCCGGCTGCGCAAGCTGGCCCGCGAGCAGGGCGAGACCATTGAGATGCTGCGAAAAGCGGCGGTCTTCTTCGCGAAGGAGAGCGATCGGTGAGCGCGGTGTATGCGTTCATCGAGGCGGAGAAGACCACCCACAAGAAGGAAGCCTCCTACCACATTTGCGCTGAGCGTATCGAGTGACCACTTATTGATCAGAAACTCATGGGGTTCTCGTCCAGGACGTAGCGGACGTGCGGGCCGCCGAAGTAGCCGCGGACAATGTGCGGCTGACGCTGTCGCCTGCGGAAGAAGCGGCGGGTCTCGGCGGCGAGTTCGGCCTGATCGCGGGCCCGGTGCTGTTTGGGCAGGCTGTGCTTGAGGTCTGCGTTGACCAGCTCGTCGGGGTTCAGCTCGGGCGAGTACGGGGGCAGGAAATGCAGCTCGACATCATCGAGGTGGGCGGCGAGCCAGTCGCGGACCTTCCTGGAGCGATGGGCGGCGTGCCCGTCGACGACGAGATGGACCTTGTGGTCGAAGTGGCCGGCGAGCCGGTCCAGGAAGCGGCACATCACCTCGGCGGTGAAGCTCTCGGTGAAGACCATGAAGTGCATCCGGCCCTTGGTGCTGATCGCCGACATCGCGTTCACCGAGAACCGGTTCCCGCTCCGCCGCACCACAGGAGTCCTCCCCTTCTCACCCCAGGTGCGACCGGTGACCTGATTCGAGCGGATGCCGACCTGGTCGGCGAAGAGGATCTCGCCGCCGTCCTTCCTCGCCTTCGCGCGGATCTCCGGCCAGGTCTCCTGGTGCCATCGCGCCACAGCCCCGGGGTCCTGCTCGACGGCCCGCTTGTCCGGCCGCTGGAAGGACAGCCCCCACCGCTTCAGGTACTTGCCCACCCCCACCTCGGTCAGCCGCACCCGGTACAGCATCGCGATCAGCTCGCCCACCAACCGCCTGGTCCACAGCTGCCCGGAAAGCCCCACGTCACAGGGCCGGTGATCGAGGACCGCCTGCCGCACCGCGGCCTGCTCGGCTTCCCCGAGCACCTGGTGCACCCCAACCGGCTTGCCGCGAGGACGCATGACCAGCGCCTCCCGACCGCCGGCCTGCCACTTCGCCCACCACGTGTCGACAGCCTTCAGCGACACCCCGAAGACCGCTGCCACATCCTCGCGGCCCCGTCCCGCCACCAGCGCGGCCACCGCCCGCAGCCGCAGGGCCTCCTGCGCCGAAGGCGACAGGTGCCGCGCATCCCCCACCAGATCGCTCACACCCGTCCAACGACCCAGAACCCAAACCGTTTCTGATCAATAGATGACAACTAAGTGGTCACTGCCTCCGGGCGCTGTGCGCGCCACGTACGCGGAAGGTAAGGCGCTACCACCCGGTCTGATACCGGCCGCGGGGATCAGCGGGACAGCCGATGCGGTAAGGCTGGTTCCGTTTCTGTTCCCTCAATCGTTCGGAACACCCAGCCGTCGGTGGTCTCGGTCGCCGACGGCTGTGCAGCTGCCTGGGCGGCCGGACGCTCACGGCGCTTCTGCCTCGTTCCGCTGTCGGCGGTCGTGATCCGCCACCTGTCCGGTCCGGCCGGCCGGGCGTTCCACCCTTGCCCGCCGACCGGAGCGCCGCGGGTTTCCGCCCTGTCCGAGGCCCGTGGGCGTCTTCCCGCGACGTCCACGGGCGGGGTTCCGGAAGGCGAACCTGGAAGGACGGCGCGGAGAGCTCGCTGCCGGTGGTCGAGCCGGGGTCAGCGGACGCTGGTGACCCGGCGCTCCCTCAGGGACGCGCAGTTGGAGTTCTCCACCGATACGTACACGTTGGTGATGGAGCCGCCCCAGTTCACGCAGTGGCCCTTGCCGTAGACACGGCCGGGGCCCGCGTACGACGTGAAGTTGCCGGATTCCCCGGCCCACTCGTCGGTGTCGGGGACGTAGACGTACACGGACATGTTCTTGGCGGTGCCCGGGCTGGTGCGGATGGTCGCGACGCAGTTCATGCCGTTCGCGGAGTTGTACGTGAGGTAGACCGTGCCCAGCGAACCGACGGGTACCGAGTTCACGGTCTTGTAGCCACTGCCGCAGACCCCCTGCGGCGTGACGTTGGGCGCGGCCTGGGCGGTGGCGCCGAACGCGGCCGTGGCACCCACCACCAGCGCGGCCAACGCCCCTGCGGCCGTGGCATTACGTGCGTATCCCATGATTTCCCCCATATGATCTTGCAAGCGGTTTGCCTACACTTGATAGACCCCCGCGGGGCACGGATGGTTGCACCCGGTTCACATACAGTGCCGAGGAATCTTTCTATGCGGCCGGATCACACACCCACGGGGCGGCAGTGGCGAGGGCCGTACCGACCGAAGGTCTTCACGGGGGGGTCGCGCCGTGAACCGCACCGTCTCATTGTCGTACCGATATGTGACGATGCTGGGGAGGCGAGTGACATGGCAATCGAGTGGGACCGCATCGGATAGCCGACCTTTGACCGGTATGTCGAGGCGCTGCTGCACCGGATGTTCGATGACGGCGGGCAGGTGCTCGTGGTCAACGCGCGTGGCGGCGATGATGGCATCGACGTGCAGGTCACCACCGACGCCGGTCTGCGGATCTTCCAGCTGAAGTACCACCCGGACGGCTTCCCTGGTTCGCTCAAGGGTCGCCGTGCTTCGATCAAGAAGTCGTTCAACCGGGCCCTGGCCCACAACCCGGCGGAATGGACGCTGGTAGCGCCGTGCACGCTGACGACGTCCGAGCGGGCCTTCGTCGACGAGGAAGGTGCGGGGCCGCTCGGACAGGGCTGTTTTGAGTAGGCCGTCGAACTCGCTGAGGTGACGCGGTGGTTCACCGGCCAGGTCGAGGGCAGTGAAGAGTTCGTAGCGCACCGCGCGGGCGGTGGGGCGGGTGCGGAAGGTGACCCGGCGGACGTCCTCGCCGGGTTCGAGTTCGCGCAGGCAGGTGTTGACGGCGAGGGTCTTACCGAAGCCGGCACCGCCGTAGATGCACATCATCGCCCTCGCCGCGACCGTGTCGCCGATGTTCTCCCGCGCGGCCAGCAGGGCTCGGGTGGTGACCACAGACGCATCCGGCAGGTCGACGTACTGGTAGGTGGCCACGGTCACGAGGCATCTCCGTCTTCGGCCCGGACCACCGGGGTGACCATGAACCTCCCGTAATACCGAACCCGCTCCCCCGGCGCCCGGGCCGCAGCCTCGTCGTTCTCGGCCGCGGCCAGCCACCGCCACACCGCACGCTCCCGCACCCCCAGCACATCCGCCGCCGACCTCACCTGCCCCGTGGTGAGCTTCCCCTCCCGCCGCAGAGCCAGCAGACGGCGCACTGCCGGACCTCGCAACGCCCGAACCGACACAGCAGGCAAAGCCCCACCCGAACCACCACCCGGCCTTTCCCCAACCGGGACCCGCTCTTTTTGATCCACTGGATACAGGTGCACCATGCGGCCACCGTCCTACAAAGCCATCGTCGAGGAATTCGCCGCGTCGATCAGGTCCGGCACGCTCCCGGCGGGCACCCGACTCCCGACACACCGCGCTCTCACCCGCGAACGTCGGATCGCACTGGCCACAGCCACCCGGGTCTACGCCGAACTCGCCGCCATGGGCCTGGTAGTGGGGGAGCCGGGGCGCGGAACGTTCGTGCGGGTGCAGTCCGGCTATGACGGCCTTGAGCCGTCGCGCGCTCTGCCGGTGCCGAGGATCGCTGACTGTCGTTCAACCAGCCGCTGGGCGAGGGCCAGGCCGGCCGACTGCGGCAGGCGCTGCGTGCGCTGGCCGTCTCGGGCGAGGTGGAGGCACTGCTCCGCCAGGATCCGCCGGGCGGGCGCCTGCACGAGCGGGCGGTCGTGGCCACCTACCTGCTGGAGCGAGGGATCGGCACAGCCCCGGCGAACGTCCTGCTCACGAGCGGCGCCCAGCAGGCACTCGATGCCGTGCTGCGCTCCCTCACCAGGCCCGGTGACGTCCTGGCCGTCGACGCACTCAGTTACCCCGGCATCAAGCTGCTCGCCTCGGCCCACAAGCTCGATTTGGCCCCGATCCCGGTCACGGAATCGGGACCCGACCTCGCCTCGCTCGACCGCCTGTGCCGCACACGTCCCGTCCGCGCGATCTATGCGATCCCCACCCTGCACAACCCGCTCGGCTGGGTACTCGACCGGGAACAGCGCGACCGCCTTGTCACCATCGCCCGTTCACACAACTGCCTGATCGTCGAGGACGGCACCTACGCGTTCCTCGCATCGTCACCGCCTCCTCCCCTGCGGGCCCTCGCACCCGAGCGAACCTGCTACGTGGCAGGACTGTCCAAGAACGCCGCTCCCGGCCTGCGGTTCGGCTTCGCCGTGCTGCCCGGCCCTCACGTGGAGACTGTCACCAGGAGCCTTCGCCTGGCGGCCTGGGGCGCTCCGGCACTCATCACCGCGCTCGCCACCGGTTGGCTGGCCGACGGCACCGTCTCCCGCTGGGAGGAGGACCGCCGAAGCGACGCGGCCGCCCGGCAGGACATCGTCCGCACCGCACTCGCCGGGATGCACCTCACGGCGCATCCCGTCTCGTACATGGTCTGGCTCGGCCTGGAGCCGCACCAGCGTCCGGACCAGGTCGCGGCTCTCCTCGCCGAAGCAGGCATCCTCGTGTCCACCGCAGACGCCTTCGCCACCGGCCCCCACTGCCCCCGCGCACTCCGACTGGCGCTCGCCACGCCACCTCGGGACGAGCTCAGGACCGTGTTGCAGCGCCTGAAGGACGTGATCGATGCGGTCCCGCCGTGACGGCCTGCCGACTGCCTACTTCTTGGGCATCCGAGGGGACTGTAAAACGTTCGACTCTGTCACGTAATCGGTAGTGACGAAGCGTGATCAGCTTCGTTGACATCGCACGTGAGACATCAACTCCCTTGTGGGTACTGCACTTTCAGGGTGGCCGGCGCCGGTTGTCGAGGACGTGGTGGACGAGGGCGAGGTGATCCGCGTGTCGGCGCAGACCCGCCAGGAGTCGGTACCGTGCCCGATGCGCGGGACGCCGACTGTGAGAGTGCATGGCTTTCATGCACGTACGGTGGCCGATGATCCGATGGACGGCCGTCGGGTGGTGGTGTCGGTGCACGTGCGGCGCCTGGTCTGCACTGTGCTGGGCTGCCCTCGGCAGCGTTTCCGAGAGCAGGTCCCCGGACTGTTGGAGCGGTACCAGCGCCGCACAACCCGTCTTACCAATTCGGCGCCATGGTCCAGGAGTTACTGAGATTTCGGGTTGTCGTCGGGTGGTGACGGTTCATGATCCCTGCGGTATGCCGGTGGGGTGAGGTATTCGGGGGGGCCTGACGGCTGAGCGTCGGGCGTTTCGTGAGGGGATCCGGCTTCGGGCCGGGCAGCGGTTCGCGGCGGGTGAGAAGACCTCGGTGATCGCGAAGGACCTGCGAGTGAGCGTGCGGTCAGTTGAACGGTGGCGCCGTGCCTGGCGCGAGGGCGGCATGGAGGCCCTGCGTTCCACGGGGCCGGCGAACTCACCGACCATCACCGACGCCCAGTTCGCCGTGCTGGAAGAGGAACTCGGCAAAGGTCCGGCAGCGTACGGATTCGACGACGAACGCTGGACCCTGGCCCGGGTTCAGACGGTGATCCGCCGTCGGCTGCGGGTGAGCCTGTCGGTGGCGACGGTGTGGCGGCTACTGAAACGCCACGGCTGGTCCTGGCAGGCACCCGCCCGCAGAGCACTCGAACGCGACGGACACGCGGTGGAGCTGTGGAAGAAGGAGGTGTGGCCCCGGGTAAAAGCCTCGCGGCGGCATGCGGGGCCTGGATCGTCTTCGAGTTGCGCCGTGAGGCGCTGTGATTCGTGTGGAGGTGAGAGACCTTCACCGCCGACCTGTCGTAGCAGGGAGGTGGAGCTGAGGGCAGCCTGATCCGGGTGATGCCGGGGAGGGCGGGAGCGGCCCTGACAAAGCCGGGACGTACCAGTACTGCCAGATGGTGCGGGTTTGGCGAGCGGGATGGAGAGGAGTACGCGAGGAACCGGCGTCTTTACGTCTCTTAACGACTACACCGGCTCGAAACCTGGTGGATCTGGGCCGGAAGCGGTGCGCACTCGCTGCCCGAGGGCTACGGGGAACTCCTTGATCGGTATTTCGAAGCCGTTCGGGAGGCCACGAGGAAAGTCTACGGCGTACTCGTGGCGATGCCGCAGGGACACAGTCGGGCTCCTACTCCAACGAGCGAATCGCAGTGAACACGGGAACCGCCCGTTCTCAACTCCCCTGCCGAGCACGGCCAGTGCCCGGCTGGGGATAGGCGCATCGACCGCTGAACGGTCCGGGTGGGGCGGAGCCGCCGTAGTACTCCGAGCCGGGGAGAGCCCGCGCACATGGGGAAGGGCGGCAGCGGTATCGAGAAGGGAAGGAGACTGCAATGCCGAAAGACGCACCGCTGAACAGCGGTGCTCTGCTGGAGGCGGGCCCGGTGGGTCCGCGTCAGCGGGTATCGGAGATGCAGGCCAAGCTTCACCGTTGGGCGGTGGCCGATCCCGGTCGCCGGTTCGATGATCTGTTCAACCTCGTGCACGACCCGGCGACGCTGATCGTGGCGTTCGACCGGGTCGCCGGCAACCGGGGAGCCCGTACTCCCGGCGTCGACGGCCTGACGGCCGCCGATGTCGAGGAGCGATTCGGGGTCCCCGGGTTCCTGGACGGCCTACGGGCCCAGCTCAGGCAGGGCTCGTTCCGGCCGCTGCCGGTGCGGGAGCGCAAGATTCCCAAACCGGGTGGGTCGGGGAAGGTTCGGCGGCTGGGGATTCCCGTGATCGCCGACCGGGTCGTCCAGGCCGCGCTGAAACTGGTGCTGGAGCCGATCTTCGAGGCCGGCTTCAAGCCGGTCTCCTACGGATTCCGGCCCAAGCGGCGGGCTCAGGACGCGATTGCCGAGATCCACTTCTATGGCACCCACGGATATCGGTGGGTGCTGGACGCGGACATCGCGGCGTGCTTCGACGAGATCGACCACGTCGCACTGATGGACCGTGTCCGGATGAGGATCAAGGACAAGCGGGTGCTGGCGCTGGTGAAGGCATTCCTGAAGTCCGGTCTCCTCACGGAGCTCGGGGAACATCAGGAGACATTCACCGGCACTCCGCAAGGGGGCATCATCTCCCCGCTCCTGGCGAACATCGCCCTGTCGGCGCTCGATGAGCACCTTCACCGGGCATGGGAACCAGACGGAGAGCT
The DNA here is from genome assembly GCF_053591455.1 of Streptomyces sp. NPDC003016. NCBI lineage: Bacteria > Bacillati > Actinomycetota > Actinomycetes > Kitasatosporales > Streptomycetaceae > Streptomyces > Streptomyces sp. NPDC003016. Next base: position 30,634 of record NZ_JBSFTV010000048.1, on the reverse strand, counting down.
GTCCACCAGCGGTCGGCGCGAACGACGGGGTGCCAAGGGCCTGCCCTCGTGGCGGCTGGTCCGCTACGCGGACGACTTCGTCGTCCTGGTCAAAGGGACCAGGCAGGACACCGAGGCACTGCGCGTGGAGATCGCCCAGGTCCTCGCACCGATGGGGTTGCGGCTCTCGGAAGCCAAGACACAACTGGTGCACCTGAGCGAGGGGTTCGACTTCCTGGGGTTCCACATCCAGTGGCGCCGCAAACGCGGAACGGACAAGTGGTACGTCTACACCTTCATCGCCGACCGGCCCCTGCGGTCGGTGAAGGCGAAGATCCGTACTCTCACCCACAGGACATCGCAGCAGGACCTGGCCGTGATTCTGGTGAACCTCAACCAGGTCACACATGGATGGGCCAACTACTTCAGGCATGCCGTCGCGAAGCGCACCTTCAGCAGCCTGGACAACCTCCTCTGGTGGCGAGTTATCCGGCTGTTGCAAGAGCGGCATCACTGGAACTGGACGGACGTCCGCAGACGGCTCACCACTCCCACCGGGCGGTGGCGGCCGATCAGCGCGGGCGAGATCGAGTTGCGGAAGACCAGCGCGATCCCGGTCAGCCGGTATCGCTACCGCGGCAACACGATTCCCAACCCCTGGGCCACTGCAATCACCTGACGGCAGAGACCGTGGAGAGCCCGTTGCCTAGTAATAGGCACGGCGGGTTCGGCGAGAGGTCCGGGGAAACGGGCCGGGAGCAATCCCGGCACTGCGCCCCGGGCCTACTCAGCGACGAAGCCGGGTTCTCGATGACGCCGCCGACCTCCCGCACCTGGGGCCGGCGCGGGCATACCCCGTCATCCGGGTGCGTGGCAGGTCCCGCCGCCGGACCTCGGTCGCCGCGCTGTGCTGCTACAAGGCCGGCGAGAAGAGCCGTCTCATCCACCGGCCCCGCACGCACCTCCTGCTCAAGGGCGCCCGCAAGAGCTTCTCCTGGCAGGACTATCGCGACCTCCTGGTGCGGGCACACATCCAGCTCGGCGGACCGATCGTGGTGGTCTGGGACAATCTCAACACCCATCTGGCCGCGGGGCTGAAGCGGTACGAGGCCGAACACGGCTGGCTCACCACCGTCCGGCTTCCGCCGTATGCACCCGACCTGAATCCCGTCGAGGCCCTCTGGTCACTCGTGCGCAGAGCAATGGCCAACACCGCTTTCACCACACCCGACGACCTCGACCGCACACTCCGCCACGAGTTACGCAGGATCCAATTCCGGCCCCCTCTCATCGACGGCTGTCTCCCCGCCGCAGAACTGGCCATCAACCCGCCGACCCCACCTTGAAAACCTCAGTAACACGTGGCCACCCTCGACCACGACGCGGAGCGGATCTTCGCGGACTCGTACGCTTTCATCAGCAGGCTGGCGCCGGGCAAGGGCGCGGCCGCCGAAGATGCGGACCGGAAGGGAGCTGCGGCGACGTGACGGAGCGTAACCCCGATCGGGAGGAGAGCCGGGACCCGCTCGACGAGGAAGCGATCTGGGCGCAGATCGTGGCTTCGTACGGCGAGGAGCCGGCCGATCCGCCACGCGCGGAGGCGGACGGCCCGGCCGAGGACGGGCCGTCCGGGAGATCGAGGACCTCGACCTGGAAAAGGGCCTCGACGGCCTGGAGAAGGACGTCGACCGCGACTGGGCCGGGCCGGCCGGCATCGGCGGCTTCCTGGGCGGCTTCGCCACGCTGGTGGCGCGGATGCGGCCCGGCAGGGACGAGGACGACGAACTGCCGGGGCGGGGCAGTCGCCGAGGGGGTCTGAGGGAACCACTTCGGCGCGATGGGCGAAGGACAGGTGAAAGCCCACGTATTCGAGCATCGTCCCTTGGACGAGAGGAGCCCCGATGACCGTCGGACCAGGCGTCGGCATCGGCACCGCGCGTGCCGATGCGGAGAACGACGCCTCAGTGATCGTGCGGTCCCGGGATGAGCCCGAGGCGTTCGCCGCGCTCTTCGACCGGCACGCCGACGCCGTGCACCGCTATGCGGCCCGCCGCCTCGGCGGCGAGGTCGCCGATGACCTCATGGCGGAGACCTTCACCACCGCATTCCAGCAGCGGCATCGCTACGACCCGGCCCGCAGCGCGGGCGCCGACGCCCGGCCCTGGCTGTTCGGCATAGCGACCAACCTGGTCGGCCGGCACCGGCGGGCTGAGGCCCGCCGGTTCAAGGCCATGGCCCGGGTCCCGGCCCTCGCCGACCACGACGAGCCGCTGGCCGACCGGGCCGCGGACCGGGTGGTAGCGCGGGCCGTGCGCTGCGAGCTGGCGGCGGCGCTGGCCGCGCTGCCCGCTCGGCACCGGGACGTGCTGCTGCTGGTGGCCTGGGGTGGTCTCGGCTACGAGGAGGCGGCCCAGGCCCTCGGTATCCCCGTGGGCACGGTCAGATCACGGCTGCACCGGGCTCGCAGCAAGCTGCGCGAAGCATTGGGCGGATCCGATCCGACGGCACTGCGAGAGGTATCCGACCATGAATGACGAACTCGAACTCTTGAGGGAGTGGGACGCGGACGCGGCCCCGCTCACCGGTCCGGCCCGGAACCGGGCCCGGCACCAGCTGCTCAACGCGATGGCCCACGCGGACCAGCACACCGGCACCGGCCCCAGTCGCCGCCATGCACTGCGCCTCGCGGCGGCCGCGGTGGTCGCCACGGCGGTTACGGGGACGGCGGTACTGATCGCCACGGACGGCTCCGGCGAGGGCGGCGCACCGGGCACGAGCACCCCGCGGATGGAGAACGCCGCCGCGGCGGTGCTGAACGGGGCGGCGGCGTGGGAGCGCAAGCAGGAGAAGGAGCTGGTGGCGCCGCGCGACGACCAGTTCATCTACTCGAAGCGGATCATCAGGGAGACGGAGCAGAGGACCGGCAAGGTCAAGACCTACACCGACGAGATGTGGGACTCGGTGGACGTCTCCAAGCCCTCCTTGACCATGGAACTGGGCCGCGAGATGTGGGAGGAGCCCGCGGGGAAGGGCGGCGGGGTGTGGCCACCCCGAAAGTGGAGCGAGCTGAAGAAGCTGCCCCAAGACCCGGAGAAGCTCATCCCGGCCATCATCTCCCTCGGCAGGTCCGACGACCGGCCGATCAGCGATCTCACTAAGGACGAGCGGTCCCATGCCTACTTCCTGCTCGGCGAGCTCCTGAAGAACCCGGTGCTGCCCCAGGGACTGCGCCCCGCGGCGTACGAGGCGCTGGCCCTTGTGCCCGACGTCAAGACGATCCCGGGAGTGAAGGACTCCGCCGGGCGGACCGGGGTGGGGATCGCCTATACCGAGCGCGGGTCCAACGAAGGCACGTACCTCATCTTCGACTCGGCGTCGTATGAATTCCTGGGCTTCCGCGACGAGCGGACCTCGGCCTCCGGGAAGAAGAAGTACATCCAGCTGTCGCACGTGGTGGACTGGGGGATCGTCGACCGGGTGAAGCAGCTCCCGTAGGCCGCTATCCCGCGGCCGGGACCCGCAGGGCCGCCAGCATCGGCAGGTGATCGCTGGCGGCCCTGAGGTGTGCCTCCGGGAGGTCGGCGGGGACGCCGCAGCCGAGGACCTCGATGCCCGGCGTCGCGAACACCGCGTCGATACGGCGGTCCGGGGCAACCGGCGGGAAGGTCATTCAGAACAGCGCAGTCGTCTCCCCGCACCCCTACTGGGCCAGTATGGAGAAGGAGAAAGCGGTAAAGGCGCGGATGGCGCTCAAGCACGCCCACGAAACCGAGGACGGCCCTGCGGCCGCCTGAGCTCAGACCCTAACGCCTTTCCGCCGGATGCCTCAGCGGGCGGAAAAACTCACGGATGTCGGCCGCGACAAGCCCGGGCTCCTCGTTGGCGACGAAGTGGCCGCCTGCGGGCAGGTCGTGCCAGTAGCGGATGTCCGTGTAGGTACGCTCGGCGAGCGACCTGGGCATGCCGAGGTCGCCCACACCGATCGTGATCCCGGTCGGCACGGTAAGCACGGGCAGCGGCAGCCTGCTGTCGCGTTGGTCGAAGTAGGGGCGGAACGACGACCCGATCGTGCCCGTCGCCCAATAGATCATGATCGTGGTCAGCAGATCGTCCTTGCTGAACCGGCGCTCGACGTCACCCTCGCAGTCGCTCCACGCCTGGAACTTCTCCACCATCCACGCGGCCAGGCCGGACGGCGAGTCGAGAAGGGCCGCGGCGAGCGTGTCGGGGCGGGTGGACTGGAGCTCGGCATACGCGGTGGCGCCTTCCCATTTCGCCGCCGCCCAGGCAAGGAAATTCTGTTCAGCGGCGATGAGGTCACCGCTTCGTTCCACGGGCGGGTACGCGGCCTGGGCCACATGGATCCCGATGACCTCGTCAGGGTGCGTGGCGGCGATCCAGTGGCTGACGCTGCTGCCGATGTCTTCGCCGTAGGTGCCGAAGCGTGGGTATCCGAGCACATCGGTCATCAGCCGCGCCCAGGTTTCGGCGACCGCCGGACCCGTTACCGGGCCGCTCTCCGGCAGCGTGGAGTAGCCGAAGCCCGGCAGCGACGGCACCACGACGTCGAACGCGTCACCGGCGTCACCGCCGTGCGCTGCCGGATCGGTGAGGAGCGACACGAGCGGCAGCATCTCCGCGAACGAGTACGGCCACCCGTGCGTCACCACCAGGGGCAGCGGCGCGGGGCCATCGGCTGCGCCGACCCCGCGGACATGGGCGAAGTGCACGGTCTGCCCGCTCACGTCCGCGAGGTACTGCGGAAACGAGTTGAGCCAGCGCTCGCGTGCCCGCCAGTCGAATCCGTCCGCCCAGTAGCCGAGCAGCTCGCGAAGGTAGTCCGGGTCCGTTCCTGCGGCCCAGCGGTCGCCGGGAGTGCGTGTGGGCAGCCGGGTTCGCGCCAGTCGGACCTTGAGATCGTCGAGCACAGTCTCGGGAACGTCGATGGTGAATGGCTTCATGATCAGCAGCATGACATCGGGGTCTGACAGTGAGGGCTCAGGCGGCTCGGTCCGGGCCGATCCACACGGTGAGCGAGTGGGAACGTAGAGGACGGACATCGTTGGCGTCTCCTCCTGGCCCGTGGCCCGGCTGTGAGGCGCCTGCCCGGTCCGGCGAAAGGTCAGTGGCGCCCGCCTCTACTCGGCGGCCGGCTCCAGGACCGCGCGCAAGAGTTCGACGGTGTGGGTGATGGTGGCGCGGGCGGCGTCGTCGTCGCTGGTGCGCGCGCTCTCCTCCAGGAGCAGGGCGGCGGCCTGGAGGAGCCCGGCGTGGACGGGAACGGTGCGCAGCGCGGCCAGAGCCGCCGCGGCCTGTCCGGTCGGTGAGAGGGCAGCCCCCTGGGGGATGAGGGTACTGACCCCGCGTCCCAGGCCCCGGTCACGGGCAGGCTGCGGGACGGCGGAAGCGGTGGCGGCAGTAGTGGTCACCGGCACAGTCTCCCGCGCCCGGTGCCGTTCATACGAGCCGGCTTCCCCGTTCTCGTCAGCCACGCGGGCCGCAATGCACAGCAGGTTCAGGCGACCGGGGTGGCGGGCGCGGTCTCCAGGCGGTCCAGGCGTTCGTAGAGCGCACGGACGAGACGGGCGCGGTTCTGGACGCAGCGCACGGTGCCCTCCAGCTTCGCCGACAGCCGGCCTTCCGCCTCACGCAGGACGACGCCGGCGAGCGCCCGGGGGCCGCTGCTGCTCTTCGGCAGCTGGTCGGCGTGGCGGCGGACGTCAGAGGCGCACGGACGGCACAGGATCGTAGAGGACCGCGTACGACTACGCGGTGGGGCGCTTTCAGGAGGTGCGGCACGGTGTCAGACGGTGCTCAGCGGGTTGGTCCCGCCATGCGGCCCGTGGTGCAGGAGACGTATGGTCCGGCTGATCTGAGCGGTGATCGGATCTTCGCCGGGGGATTCCTCAACTTCGGGTACTGGCAAGCCATAGACCTGGGCCTGCCGCTCGGCGAGGTGGAGCGGATCCGCAGCCAGGAGGATCTCTACCGTCATGTCCTGGACACTGCCGGGCTACCGCGAGGGCCGAAAGTTCTGGAAGTGGGCTGCGGGCTCGGCATGGGATGCGTGGTGACCTTGCAGGAATACGGCTCTGCCACGGTTACCGGCATGGACATTCACCCGGAGCAGCTGCGGCGGGCGCGCAGCGCGCATGCCGACCTGCTTCGGGAGGAGCCGGCACGGCTGCGGTTCGTCCAGGGTGCTGCGGAGAGCATGCCTGTGGAAGACGCTGAGTTCGACGCTGTCATCAGCGTGGAGGCCGCTCAGCACTTCCCGGATCTCGGTGCCTTCGCAGCAGAGACGTGGAGGGTGCTGCGACCGGGTGGCCGGGTGGCTGTCGCCAGCTTCTTCACCGTGGACGACGCGCCCGGTCGGCCCCAGGAACTCGCGCGGCTGCTGGATACGTACGCCAGTGGCCTGGACATCGCACGGCCGGTGAAGGCGCTCACTGATGCGTTCATGGAGGCCGGGTTCACGAGCGTGCGCGTCGAGTCGGTCGGGCCGCATGTCTGGCCGGGGTGGGACCTCTGGCTCAGCCAGTGGTGGGCCCCGGGGACCTGGCCGCGGAACTTTCTGCGCGCCTACGAGCAACGCGTCCTTGACTACTACCTCGTCACGGCAGGCCGGCCTGGGCAGAACGCCGACGCCGGGACAGCCGCTGCGGCTTTGGGTTCGTGATGGCAGTGCTTGAGCCGGGACGCCGGGGGGATGCCGTGCAACCCCTGGCCACAAGGGCACACCTGGCACTTCCCCGCAGAGCAGGACGGCGCCAGCCGTCTCGTTCTGCAGCAGGTCCTGGTCCTGGAAAATCTCAGCGATCGGCGCGAACAGGCACGGTTCGACGGCGACCTGGTCGTGGCCGATGAGGACAGGCGGCCCACTGCCGCCGGCGTCATCCTCCTGGAGCCCGGCGAGACAAGCCGGGACGTCTACCTGCAACGCGAATTCACCATCAAGGAACTGTCGGAGAACTTCACGGCGAAGCGGGCCGGGCAGGAGCTTCCGCACAACGTGCTCGGTACGGTGACGGTAGAGGACGACCGTGACAACGGGAGCACAGATCGTTGGGGCCTGGTTCTGACCGGCTGCCCGGTCGATCCGGTCCCCGACCGGGAAGGCCTGTGGAGGGTCGCGCCGTGGCACCTGGCCGAGGGATTGGGGCTGCGGACCCTCATCCACAGCCTGCTGCCGCCGCGGCAGCGCATTCACTGGGTCTCCCGCGCCAGGGGAATCCAGCTCCCCGCTCCAGACGGCGCGTAGCACCATGCGTACCCGCTGAACAGCCGGCAGTCGGAGTCATGGCCAGGGTTGGCGGCGGCGCAGTCGGTGTCGCGAAGGAGGTGGCGGCAGCTTCGTTTCAGGCGGTGCGGACGGGCCTGGCGTCAGCCGTGTCCGCTGGATGAAGGCGCGGGTGGCGGGCATCACGGGCCGGGCAGAGTTCCATCCAGACGCCGGTCATGAGCGGGCCGTGCCAGTGCAGCAGGAGCTCGGTGCCGCAGCGGGATCACGGTCGGGTCGGCTGTTCGTCTTCCTCCCGCTCGGGGTACAGCCGGGTGAGTTCTTCGTCGGTGACGTTGTCGAGGTTGCCGATGCGGCAGAAGGAACCGTCGGGGTGCACTACGTAGCGCCAGGTGTACGACATGCAAGGCCCTCTTTCGGGGTGGAGGGTGACGCGAAGGGCGACGATCCGCCCGCCTGCTGACCAACGTCAAGGGGTCTGCGCCTGCCGGTCGGCAGACGGGTGAGCGGTCCGGCGCGCCCCCACCACCTCTATTCGAACAGCCATATCATTTTGACGTGTCGAAGAAGCCAGCTCTGCCGTTCGACTTTCCGCAGGACCTGCGCGAGGCGCAGCTGGCGCTGCACCAGGCCCGTGCCGCGTATGAAGAGTTCACCAGGACGCTGCCGTGGTCTGCGGAGCCGATGCCCGGGTGGGAGGGCGACAAGCAACTCCACAGCGGCTACCGCTCCTCCATGCCTGACAGTCCCGGCTGCACCGAAGCCCAGCGCCGAAGTCGAGCGGCTGCGCGCGCTGCTGCTGGAGCTGAGCGCCACCGTCTCCACGCACCCGTACCGGGCCGGCGTGAAGAAGGAGAAGGAGAAGGTGGTGGAGGCGCGGATGGCGCTCAAGCACGCCCGTGAAACCGAGGACAACACCATCGCCGCATAAGTGCCTGTGAGGGGATCGCGGCGCAGCTTGCCGAGGCCGGCCTGTCCGTCGGGGTGCGGTTCAGGGCCTGAGTGAAGAGTGCGGCAAGGTGCCGGGGTTCTCGGCTGGGCCGTCGCCGTCCGACGGGGTGCTGAAGGCGGGTCATGGTGGTGGGGTGCAGGATTCTCAGGCCCGGTCCGTAGCTCCAGGGCCCGACGCCCCACCCGGCGGCGGTGAAGGCGGCCCTGAGTGCTTCCTCCATCCGCGCGCGTTGGATACCGGTGGTCCCGTCCGCGAAGACTGTGATGGCTCCGCTGTCGGTGTACGAGATCGCGATGTCCCGTACGCGCCAGCGGTGCTCCTTCGCGTTGCACAAGGTGGCCGGTGCCTGCCCGAGGGACTGTGCAGCATCGCGGACGATGTGCTCCATGACCACACGATGTCCGTTCCCAGATCCTCAAGATCCACGTCTGAAGTGACCAGGATCCGGGGGCCGGGTCCCTCAGACCACTTCCGCGGTGGGCCGGAGGCGTTCGTCCGGCCGGGGAAAGGCCGTGGGAGGTGCGCTGGTGGCGGAGAGGGTCTGGCTCCAGCGCGGCCGGTACTGGCCCTTGTAGGCGTGTTGGCCCGGGACGGTGCGGCCCAGATCAAGGTACCGGTATCCGGCTGCGGTCAGGTCCTGGGCCAGGTGGCGCAGGAGGGCGTGGCCGGGGGCGAGGTCGTGGTGGAGGGGGTGTATGGCCGGCGCGACGGAGTAGGCCCGGTGGTGTTGGGTCAGGCAGAGTTGGGCGGCGATGATTTCGGTGTCGACGGCGAGGGTGGCGATGAACGCCATCTCCGCGCCGCAGCGATCGAGCACGGCCGGCCAGTGGGGTGCGCCGGGGGTGTGGGGTGTACCGGCGGGTGGGGTGTGGCCGGCCCAGCGGTGCGCGTGCAGGCGGGCCAGGACGGCATAGGCCGTGAGTAGCTCGTCATTGTTGCGGGTGCGGTGGTAGGTCACGTTGTGGCTTTGGGCGAGTTCGTCCCAGGTGCGCTGGCGTCGTCTGTGGTCACGCCTGGTCGAGCGGGACATCTCCTCGTAGGCGAGAGGGAGCGGGATCTCGGCGCAGTCGGTGATCCTGGTGTGCCAACGTCCTCCCGCGGTGGCTGGGTCGGTGGGTGCGAGGTGCCGGGCGAGGGCGCCGCCTGCGGGCAGGCCCGCCATGTCGACGTAATGGCCGTGGTCTGCCAGGTCTTCGAGGTACCGGGTGAGGGCTGCACAGACCTGCGGGTCCTCGGCGGCCGGGCCCACGGCGCGTATGTACTCCCCCATCGGCGCCGACAGCGCGTACGTCCGCGGTCGGTCGCCCGTGTGGTCGTGGACCAGCGGCAGAGCGGCCAGGACCTGCCGGGCCGGGCCCTCGCAGACGGCGACGACAGGATGGGCAGTGGGCGGGAGCTGCTGCGCCCACCCAGTGAGCCACGACGGCGACTGGTAGGGAGTCGCCTGAAGGTCCCGCCGGTACAGGTCCGCCCACGACGAAGACAGGAAGGCGCCAGCAGCAACCTCTTCGAACACACGCACCATGAGATTCAAGATCGCCTTCTTCGCTTCGAGGTCTCCCCGTACCGCCCATAACCCCATAATCACGTCACCGGCACGGTGAAACACCGAACCAAACCTAAATTCACCCGAACGGGAACGGTGCGGACGGCGATCACCGAGCGAGATCACCACGCTGAGGCGGACCGCTTCGATCGAGCGGGCGCTGTCCTGAGGGCCGAACTCCTCACGGCCGACCGCCCCGGCCCTTGCGAGCCACGGCCGGGGCGGGCCGTGAAGCCGCGGCGGTTCGAGGCAAGCCGTGGCGGGACAACCGGATCGAGCGGGTGCTCCCGCACCCGGCCGTATGGGCCATGCCCATGCCTGGGGCATGGGCGAGGTCCCGATCTTGTTGCGACGAGACGGGGACGCGTTGCCGCACGTCCGTCTTCTCAGTTGGCGGGGTGTGAACAACTCTTCCTTCGCGGTCCTGGACGGCGCGTACTGGTTCGATTCCCACGCCATGCCCTGTCGTCACTGCGCCGGCCTCACGACACCTGCTCCTCCCCTCCCGCCTCCCAAGGAGCCTGCTGGGGCACGCAGCCGCCGGGCCATCGCCGGCGCGGCAGCAGTTCGTGGGCGCACGACCATGGCCGGCTGCTGGGCCGCCGTGGTCACCGCCCTGACGGTCCGAGGATCGCGCTGAGTCACTTCAGCCAGTTGCTGGCGTGGACTGGTGCGCCTCAGGCGCTCAGGCGGTTGCAGGAGCGGTAGACCCGCAGACTCCAGTGCACGGTCAGCGGAGGCAGGTCAGCGAACATCAAGTGCTTGGCGCGCTGTCCGCGCCCTACCGCTCGTATGTCGACCACCGGCCGGCCGATGCCGTCACTGAACGGCACCACATCACCCAGGCGTAACTCCCACGGCAACACGTCCTCCGCCGCCGTTCCAGCCGGCGGCCGGGGCAATGACGAGGCAAGCGCCGGGATCTCCCGACCACGGTCCGACTGAGGAAAAATCCACGACTGTCTCACGGCCGTCAGCCCTACCCACACCGTCCGCACCCTCATGCACGACAGCGTGCCCAAACCCCCAGCACGGCAACAGCGCACGAAGAAGAGCTCACGTTGCACGGTGTGCACCCCGGACGGCGACGATCCTGGACCGGCCGGCCGGTGGGGCAGTGGCTGCCCCACCTCCACCGCCCCGGCACGCGAAAGCACACACCCGGCACTTGAACAGACAGCCGTCATCGAGGAGGCAGGCGAGCGTGTCGGCGAGGGTGCATCGTTCGCAGAGGCGCCCGCCGAGGAGCAACCCCTCGAAGCCGCAGCGGTCACAGAAGAAGTCGCGGGTGATGCCCGCGCAGTCGCGGCAGATCGGCGTGCCGGCGGCGTCCCGGCCGGGCAGCAGCCGGTCGGCTCGGCAGCCGCGGACCCGCATCGCGCGGTCGTAGCAGGTCCGGCAGATCGGACCGTCCGACCACTCGGCGGACTTCGAGGCCCGACGGCCGCAGCGTGCCCAGCACGTCGGGCAGCAGGACCGTGCCGAGACCGGGCACGGGCAACCACAGGATTTTCAGGCCCTGCTGGACCATCACGGCCGCCGCGATCAGCAGGCCGCCGAGCTTGACGAGCGCCTCGATCTCGAACTTGTCGTCCAGGACGTCGATGACCCAGATCAGCGCGGCCCCCGACAGCAGAGCCTGTGGCTCCTGGACGTCGAAGGCGCCCTTGGGGCTTGACAGTTGCGAGGCCATCACCAGCCCGGCGCACAGACCGCCGAACATCGCGATGCCCCCGAGTCGCGGCGTCGGCTCGCGGTGCACGTCGCGGGCGCGGATCTCCGGCATCGCGCCGACCGCGATGGCGAACTTCCGTGCAGGTCCGGTGAGCAGGTACGTAACGGCGGCCGCGACGCACAGCGTCAGCAGGTATTCACGCACGCGCTGCCCCGTGGGCGTCGCTGGACCGGGGATCGCTGACTTGTCACAGCCACACCATATGCAGTGGCCGGCCGCGGTCCCCGCGCGGCGCCGTGCGAGACTCGGCAGCGGCTGTGGGTGACTTGGGGGGAAAACGTGGGGTCGTCGGAGCTTCTCATCACGCTGGACCGGGACAGCGCCACGCCCTTGCAGCAGCAGGTGTGCGACCAGGTCACCGTGCTGGTGCGGTCGGGGCAGCTGCGGCCGGGCGACGCCGTGCCCGCCTCCCGTGAACTCGCCCTGCAACTGGACGTCTCCCGGACCGTCGTCACGCGCGCCTACGAGCTGCTGCGCGCCCACGGCATCCTCACCGCCCGGCGCGGTTCCGGCACCCGGGTCGCCGGTCTCGCCGGCGGCGTCCCCGTCGGCGCACGGCGACCCGCGCCGACGGCTCTCGCCCCGCAGCCGCCCCGGTCCACGGACGGCGGGAACTCCCTGTGGCAGCCCTGGGAGCCGCCGCCCACCCATCACCCGGGCACGGCCCTCGACTTCCGGCACGGCACGCCCGCGCTCGCCAACTTCCCCGTGGCCCGCTGGCTCCAGGCCCTGCAGGACGCGTACGGCAGGGCGGACGCGGCCACGCTCGGCTACGGCCCGGCCGAGGGCTCCCCCGCGCTGCGGATGGAGATCGCCACGCTGGTGCGACAGAGCCGCGCCCTGGACGCGTCAGCCGACCGGATCATGGTCACCAGCGGCGCCACCCAGGCCATGGACATCCTCGTCCGGCTGCTGGTGCGGCCCGGCGACGTGGTGGTCATCGAGGACCCCAGCCATACGGTGCTGCGCCAGGTGTTCGGCTGCTCCGAGGCCGCCGTGGTGACCGTGCCGGTGGACGAGGAAGGGCTGCGGGTCGGGGACATCGACGCCCGGGTGCGCGCGCAGGGACACGATCCGGCGCGGGTCAAGCTGGTGTACGTGACCCCGTCGCACCAGTTTCCCACCGGGTTCATCATGTCCGAGGGGCGGCGGACCGCCCTGTTGCAATGGGCGTACGAGCGGAGCGCGACCGTCCTGGAGGACGACTACCACAACGAGTTCACCTTCGCCGCCGAGCGCCTGCCCGCGCTGGCCGCGGCCCGGCACCGGGACACGGTCGTGTACGTCGGCAGCTTCAGCAAGACTCTCTTCCCGGCCCTGCGGATCGGTTACGCGGTCCTGCCGCCGCACCTCGTGCAGCCCTTCCTCGGCATCAAGTGGATCACCGACCGGCTGACGCCCACCGTCGACCAGGAAGCGCTCGCCGGTTTCGTCTCGTCCGGCGCCTACACCCGCCACATCAGCCGGATGACCCGCCTGTACCGGCAGCGCAGGAGCCGCCTCATCGAGGCGCTGCTCGGGCACTTCGGCTCCGAGGTCCGCATCTCCGGCGAAGCGGCCGGCCTGCACGTCCTGGTCACCCTCACCGGGACGCGGGGCGCCGGGGAGAGCGAGATCGCCCGCCTGGCGGCCGCACGCGGCGTGCGGATCTACCCCGCGTCCGGGTACTTCGTGCAGGACCCGCCGGCCGAACCGACCTTCCTGATGGGGTACGCGGCCCTGTCCACCGCCCGCATCACCGAGGGTGTCGCGCTGCTGGCCGACGCGGTGCGTGAGGTCAAGTCCCGTCCGGAGTGAAGCGGGGCCGGTGGAAACGGCCCCGCTGGGCGTAGGGGACGGTGCAGTCGAAGACCACCTTGGCCGTGCGGCCGTCGGCCGAGAGCGCCGGCGAGTACTCGGTGGACTGCGTCGGGTCGAGCGGAAAGCCCTCCCGGTCCGGCAGCACCAGCACATCGCGGTCCGCCTGCATCCGGGTGGTCATCGCCCACCACAGGTCCGCGTCGGACTCCAGGTCCACGTCCTTGTCGACCGAGACGACCGTCTTGGCCATCCGGAACTCCTCCAGGACCGCTTCCGACGCCTTGCGCACGACCTCGTCGTCGGCGGCGGAGCGCTTGCGCCGCCACTGGAGCACCACCATCAGCTGGCCGCCCCCCGCCGTGTGGCAGAGCACCGAATCGACCGGGGCGTCCCACTCCCGCAGCCGGCCGAGCACCGCGGCCTCCATCCCGAAGCCGAGGAGCACCGACTGCTCGTGGCCCGGGCCCGACACGGCCTGCAGGATGGCCCCGTCGCGTGCGGTGATCCCGGTGATCCGGACGGTGGGCAGCGAGGGGTGCGCCCGCCCCTGGTAGCCGAGGAACTCCGGGGTGGCCGCGGTCCCTTGCGGGTTCTCCGGCGCGTGCTCGGCCAGCAGCTCGCCCTCCAGGACGTACTCGGCGTCCGCTATGCACTCGGCCTCCACCGTGCGGCAGGGCATCAGCTCCACCGGCGCGCCGCCCAGCGCGCCCGCGACCGCCAGCTCGTCGAGACCGGTGGGGACGAGTGAGGTGGGACAGCAGGAGGAGAGCAGCACGGCGGGCCCGAGCCCGAGGTGGATCGCCACGGGCAGCGGCCGGCCCGCGCGCAGCGCCGACCGGTGGGCGGCCTCCAGGTCCCGGCCCGGCACCATCCAGATGGACAGCAGGTCGGGGCCCTGCACGCACATCCGGTGGATCGACAGGTTCCGTACCCCGGTCTCCGGGTCGGTGGCCAGCACCGCCCCGAGCGTGAGGTACGGGCCCGCGTCCTCGCCGGTGAGCACGGGCACCGGCAGCGCGGTCAGGTCCGGTGCGAGCGCGGTCCTGGCCGGCGCCCTGCCGCTCTGGACGCGCACCGGCGGCACGGGCGAGGCGACCGCGTCGAGCAGCCGCTGCGGCAGCCGCGCCGGAGTGGACCCCAGCAGGGCCGCGGCCCTGCGGCGGGTCCCGTACAGCCCCATGAGCACGGCCCGCGCATCGGCGGTCCCGCTGCTGGGAGTGACCCGCTCGAAGAGCACCGCGGGGCCGGGGCCGGTGGGCGGCGGCGCCGGAGTGCCGGCCCACTTCGCGTACCGCGAGGAGACCCCGAAGCGGGCCGGCACCTCCTCCCGCACCCGCACCAGCTCGCCCGGCATCAGGTCGAGGCCGGCCAGCGCGGTGCGCAGATCGGCGAGACGACGGCGCGTCACACCGGCTCCTTCCCAGAAGCCGGCTCCAGGCCCGGCCCCAGGCCCGAAGCCGGCCCCAGGGTCGACCCCGGCCCCGAAGCCGCCCGCCGCCGCTCCGCGAGCCGCACCATCTGAAGCTCCGTCAACTCGTGGATGAGCGTGCGGTAGACGGCCTCGGCGATGCCGGGCGGCATCCCCTCCTCCTGCGCGAGACCGCGTACCTTGCTGATGACCTGCTCCACCCGGACGGGCGAGCGCACGGTCTCCTCGTCCCGTTTGTGCTCGGTCAGCTCCCTGACGATGCCCGTCCGTTCGGCCATCAGCCGGACGATCTGCCGGTCCAGCACATCGATGGAACCGCGCAGCTCATCGATCCGGGCCGGGCCGCCGTCGGCCTCCTGCGCGCCGTTCGCCCCGCTCATGCCTCGGGCGCCTGGTCGACCACGTACACCACGGTCGGCTCGCCCTCTGCGCCCTGCGAGCGGTGCCGCTCGTCGCCCGGGATCACGAAGCCCATGCCGGGACGGCAGGGCACCGAGCGGTCGTCGAAGTGAATGGTGAACTCGCCCTGGAGCACGTAGCCCTGGTGGCCGCGCTCGCACCAGTGCTCCTCGTTGAACCCGGCGGGCAGCTCCATGAGGCGTACGCGCAGACCACCGGTGTACGCGATCTTCACCCGCCCGTCTGCGCCGGGCTTGTGCCACTTCTCCCAGGGGATGGCGTCGAAGTCGATGCCGACGAGGGCGGGGGCGGTGGTGGCGGTCATGGGCAGAGCTCTCCTTGGATGAGTGGTGTCCGACGGGTGGCAGGCGTCAGGACATCGAATGGGCGCGTGCGACCCGCTCGTTGCGGTCGTCCGGCAACAGCACCGGTTCTCCGGTGGCCGCCTGGTGCCTGCGCAGCAGCAGCGTCATGTCGATCATGCGATGCGCCATGCGCTCCAGTGCGTCCAGGCCCTCGGCGTCGTTCAGGCCCGGCTCCTTCGATGTGTTGCGCAGCAGCGCCGGGAAACCGCTGCCGACCAGGATCATCCGGTTGAGCAGCAGATTGTCGACGAGCTGGTTGTGCACGGAGGCGTCGCTGTAGCGGCGGCTGGTGACGATGATCCCGCCGACCTTGTTGGCGAGCGGCCGGTCGAAGCGCAGGAAACCGACGCCGACCCGCTCGATGAAGATCTGCATCAGGTGGGCCAGGCCGAAGCCGTGCACGGGCACGGCGTAGATGATTCCGTCGGCCCGCTTCATCTCCTCGACGATGGCGGGCATGTCGTCCTCGACCACACACGGAATGGTCCGTCCGTTGCAGTCACCGCACGGGCTGCACGGCGAGATGCGGTGGTCCCGCAGGTGGACCGTGCGGAACTCGGCCCCCCGCTCCCGCACCAGGGCGCCCGCGTACTCCAGCGCGAGATCCGTGTTCCCGCCGGCTCTCTCCGAGCCCGATATACCGAGGATGACCGGTTTTGCTTCTTTCTCGTCGTACATGAACTGCCCCCCAAAGGCCCTGTGATCCAGGGGCGGGCCCCCACGGCCCGCCCCTCCCCCCGTACGGCTCAGTCCTTGAGCTTGCCTGCGAAGTAGTCGATGTACGCCTGCATGTCGAAGTGGCCGTGCCCGGAGAGCGAGAACACGATGCTCTTCGCCTCGCCGGACTCCTTGCAGGCAAGCGCCTCGTCGATCGCGACGCGCACCGCGTGCGTGGACTCCGGCGCGGGCACGATGCCCTCGTGGCGGGCGAAGGTCACCCCGGCCTCGAAGCACGCGGTCTGCGGTACGGCGCGGGCCTCCAGGCAACCGAGGTCCTTGAGCGCGCTGATGATCGGCGACATGCCGTGGTAGCGCAGCCCGCCCGCGTGGATGCTCGGCGGCACGAAGTCATGGCCGAGGGTGTGCATCTTGGTCAGCGGGGTCAGGCCCGCGGTGTCCCCGAAGTCGTACTCGAACTTGCCCTCGGTCAGCGTCGGGCAGGAAGCGGGCTCCACGGCGATGGCGCGGACGCTGCGCCCGCCGCGCAGCTGCTCGCCCAGGAAGGGCAGCGCGAGCCCGCCGAAGTTGGAGCCGCCGCCGGCCGCGCCGATCAGGATGTCCGGGTAGTCCTCGGCCAGCTCCATCTGGAGCTGGGCCTCCTGCCCGATGATCGTCTGGTGCATCAGCACGTGGTTGAGCACCGAGCCGAGCGCGTACTTGGCGGTGCCGCCGCTGTTCACCGCCGCCTCCACGGCCTCGGAGATGGCGAGGCCGAGGCTTCCCGGGGAGTCCGGGTCGGCGGCGAGCGCGGCCCGGCCGGACGCGGTGAGCTCGCTGGGGCTCGCGGTGACGCTCGCCCCGAAGGTCTCCATCAGGCCCCGGCGGTAGGGCTTCTGCTGGTAGCTCACCTTCACCATGTAGACCTCGCAGACGAGGTCGAAGTACGAACAGGCGAGGGCGAGGGAGCTGCCCCACTGCCCCGCCCCCGTCTCGGTGGTGAGCCGCTCCACACCGGCCTGCTTGTTGTAGTACGCCTGCGGGATGGCGGTGTTGGGCTTGTGGCTGCCCGCCGGGCTGACGCCTTCGTTCTTGAAGTAGATACGGGCCGGGGTGTCCAGCGCCCGCTCCAGGCGGTGGGCCCGGATCAGCGGGCTCGGCCGCCACTGCTTGTACACGTCGAGCACGGCGCCGGGGATGTCCACGCTCGGAGCGGTGGAGAACTCCTGGGCTATCAGCTCCGGCGGGAACAGCGGCTCCAGGTCCGCCGGGGTGATCGGCTCGCGGGTGCCGGGGTGCAGCATCGGCTCCAGCGGCTTGGGCAGGTCCGCGACCACGTTGTACCAGGTGGTGGGGAGGCGGTCTTCGGACAGCAGGAACTTCGTCTGGGACATGAGCACTCTCTGTGGTGGGTGCGGTGCGGTGCGGTGAACGTGCGTACGGAATGCGGCTAGTCGGCCCGCCGGCCGGCGTCGGCCGCGGGGACGGGCAGGGTCGGCGGCTCCGGTACGGGCGCGGCGGCCGCGGCCGCCGGCCTGATGCGCAGCATCGCGAAGGCGGCCATGCCGAGCAGTGGAGCGGCGAGAAGCGTGAGGAAGACGGGCTCGTGGCCGTGGGACGTCCAGATGACGCCGAGGCCGACCGGCACGACGAGCCGGGCCAGGCCGAGAACGAAGCCGTTGAGTGCCATGAAGCTGCCGACGCGCCGCTCGTCGACGTGGTCGGCGATGTACGTGGGCACGACGACGGACACGATGATCTCGCCGAGCGTCCACACCACGGTCGACAGCAGGATGGCGGGGAGCGAGAAGGCGAAGGCGATCACGGCGAGCCCCAGCGCCCACAGCGCCCCCGCGACCAGCAGCAGCATCTTGGTGCCGTACGCCCGGATGTGCTTCTCCAGGAGCAGACCGAGGCTGACCACGACGATGCTGTTGATCGTGTACACGGCGCCGACCAGGCCGGCCGACTCGTCGAGCACGGTCGTCACGGCCAGCGGCAGCGCGTACTCAAGGCCGATCAGCGGGGCGACGTAGAAGAAGGAGACCAGGACGATCAGCAGCACATGCCCGTGGCCCAGCGAGCCCGCCCGCGCCTTGTCCTTGCGCCCGTCGGCCCGGCCGCGCCGGTCCCGGGGCACCCAGATCACGATCATCGCGGCGCACACCAGCCCGGCGAGGATGTTCCCCGCGAACATGACCTGGTACGAGTACGCCGCGGCCACACCGCCGAGTAGCGGGCCGACGCCCATCCCCAGGTTGTTGCCGACGTAGCTGATCGTGTAGGCGAAGGGCCGCTGTTCGGGGGTGGTCAGGTCGGCGACCAGGGTGTTGGACGCCGGGCTGAACATGCCCATGCCGACCAGCGCGACGAACAGCAGTCCCGCGTACGTCCAGGCCGGCCCGTCCAAAACGGCGAGGCCCACATAGCCCGCGGCGTTGAGCAGCAGCGCCGTCAGCAGCGCCGCACGACGGCCGCGCAGGTCGCACAGCGGGCCGCTGAGCAGGCTGCCGACCAGCAGGCCCGTACTGCCGACGGAGATCAGCAGACCGGCCTCGCCGGGGCTGAGGCCCTCACCGCGCACCAGGTACACGGCGAGCAGCGGGAAGACGAACATGCCCGCGCGGTTGACGAAGGAGGCGAGGAAGAGCACCCGCAGCGCCAGCGGCAGTTCCTTGAACCGGGTCAGCCACATGGCACGGCCCCCTTCCCCAAGTCGCCGGTCACGCGCTGCCCGGCCGCGCCAAGGCCGTTCACGCCTGCTCGGTCTCGACGCGGAACGCGTCCCGCACGGTCTTGAAGCGGGCCCTGACGTCCTCGAAGTCGGTGCCCTCGCACACGTACCAGCCGAGGACGTCGTTGGACGCGGTCGGCGGGGCCAGCACGTCGCCCACGCTCTTCCACACGTCGGCGTCCAGCACCTTGTCGAGCGCGGTCAGCTCCTCGGGCGTGGTGATGGCGGTGATGCGCCCGTACTTGGCGGAGCTCAGGTACTCGGTGCCGATCTCCGGTCCGAGCCGTGCGGCCGGCCGGTGGTCCGGGTCGAGTTCGAGCCGGCACCACTCGCCCGCGAGGTTGATGCCGCGCCCCGCCTCGACGGCCGGGACGATCGAACCGCCGCCAGCGCGCGCCCCCGCCTCGCCGAAGACCGCGTCGCCGCCGTCGTCCGGCAGGAAGAACTCCGCGTGCACCACACCGGTGCTCAGCCCGAACCCGCGCAGCACCACGGCGTTCAGGTCCAGGATTTGCTGCTCTCGGGTGCTCAGAGCGTGCTTGCGCGAGATGGTGCCGCCCGGCTCGTCGAGGTACTCCAGTACGGAGTACGTGTACTGGGAGAGCTGCTCGAAGACCACCTCGCCGTTCTGGAACAGCGAGTCGACGTGGAACTCGGTGCCCCGGACGAACTCCTCGACCCGGTACTCGTGCCGGTCGTCGCCCATCGCGTCCCAGACCCGGTCCAGGTCCGCGCGGCTGTCCACCCGGTAGGTGTCGCCGCAGGCCCAGCCCGCGTACGGCTTGATCACGACCGGGTAGCCGACCTCGTCGGCGAACTCGGCGACCGCGGTGACCGTGTCGGGCCTGCACGAGCGGGCCACCCGGACGCCGAGCTCCTCGGCCCTGCGGTGCATCACGTTCTTGTCGCGGAAGTTGAGCGCCTGGTCGGGGGTGAGACCGGGGATGCCGTGGTCCCTGCGGCAGCGGCTCGCCGGGAGCACGTCGCCTTCGAAGAGCGGGAAGATGCGCTCGATGCGGTGCTCGGCGCAGATGCCGTCGACCGCGGCCCGTACGGCCGCCGTGTCGTCCAGATCGGCGTGATACCGCGGCAGGCCTTCGGCCTCGGGCGCTTCCCAGCCCGTCGGCAGCAGCACCACGGGCTGCACGCCCAGGTCGGCGGCGGCCCCGACGACGCTGCGGAACTGCGCCGTGTAGCGGCCGGCGGCCGGCCGGTAGACCACCAGGATCGAACGGTTCATGCGGATCTCCTCGTGCGGATCGAGTGGAGGGTGCGGGCTGCTCAGCCGACCGTCGCGGCCGACGGCGCGCCGAACAGCTCCCCCGACGGCATGGACCGGTCGAGCACCAGCGGCCGCCCGGACCCGGCGGTGAGAGCGGCGAGCGACTCCGCGATCCGGCCGAGCGCCTCGTCGACCGCGTCCCTGCCGCCCTCGTGCGCCGACTCGACGGTGATCAGGAGCTTGCGCCGCCCCGGACCGGTCTTGACCACGTCGCCCTGCCGCCAGTTCCACCGCCGTGAGTGCGCCCGGCCGCGCCCGTCGGCGTAGACGACCTCGCCCGGCTCGGGGTGCTCCGGCGCCTCGGGGGCGCCGAGCGGCAGATACGTCTCGCTGCCGTCGGCGAGCCGCACGGAGAGCTCCCCCTCGATGTCCGCCACATCGCAGGAGGCGACCGGCAGCCTGCTGGCGAGCGAGACCGCGTTGCACAGATCCACCAGGGAGTTGATCCGCGGCAGCCTGTCCCCCTTGGCCACCCTGCGCAGCACCGACTCGGCGGCGCAGGGGAACCGGTTGGGGTTGACGTCGACGGCCCGGTAGGCGTCGCGCCACGCGGCGATCGTGGGCAGCGCCGAGACCTCCGCCTTGCTGAGCCGCTCGCCGTGCAGCGCGTCTTCCGCCGCGGTGAGCAGAGCGCCCACCGCCGGGTCGTCCCTGCCCACCTCGATGTCCGGCACGGCGATCAGGCCGAGTACGTAACCGGGCACGCGCTCCGAGAGCCGCTCGTCGATCGTGACCGTCAGGGCGGCTGCGCCGGGGGAAGTGCTGTCCATGGAGGGGGTCCTTCGTGTCCGTGGTGCGTGGTCCGTGATCCGAGGACCGCTGATGACGCGTCCGACAGTAGGGAGAGCGCGGGGGCCCGGCTGTGACCAATTCCCGGCAATTACGGGAGGCCACTTGGCGGCGGCTTCGAGACCGCTCGCTCGGCGGACGAGAGGCCCGCCCCGGACGCACCCGGGGCGTCCGGTCCCGTCGTCGGTTCGCGTCGCTTCGTCCGTACGCCGACGAGCGCGCTCACCAGCGCCAGGGCCGCGAGGCCCGCGCCGAGCGGACCCAGCAGGTCGATGCGGTCCGCGCCGCCGTCGCCGAGCACCCGGCCGCCGATGAAGCCGCCGAGCGAGATCCCCACGAAGGTCGCCGAGGAGTTCAGCGACAGCAGCAGCGGGCCCGAGGCGGGCGCGATCGTGAACAGGCGGTGCTGCTGCGGCGGTTGCGTCGCCATCGCGGTGACGCCCCAGGCCGCCATGGCCAGGGCCGCGGTCAGGGCCCGGTCACGGGTCAGCGGCAGCGTCACCAGGACCACGGCCAGCCCCGCGACCGACGCGAGCAGCACGGGCGTGGCCCCCCAGCGGTCGGTGGCCCTCCCCCCGAGCAGCGTGCCCGCCACGGCCGGCACGCCGAAGGCCAGGAGCAGCAGAGCGAGACCGGCGCCGTCGCCGCCGGTCACCGGGGCGAGGACCGCGCCGATGTACGTGAGGGCGAGGTAGCCGCCCGTCATGAACAGCAGCGTGGTCAGCACGGTGAACAGGACCCGCGGGTCGCGCGCCGGAGCCAGCCTGGCGGCGAGACCGGGACCTGCCGGCAGCCGCACCTGAGGCAGCCCCCCGGCCACCGCGGCGGCGCACAGCGCACCGACCCCGGTGAGCAGCCAGAACGTGGCCCGCCACCCCAGGTCGGCGGCCACCCAGGTGCCGAACGGCACCCCGACGACGGTCGCGGCGGAGAGCCCGCCGAGCACCACGGCCATGGCGCGGCCGCGCCGTTCGGGCGCCGACAGGGCCGCGGCGGACGCGGAGGCCGCCGGGACGTACAGGGCCGCGCCCGCGGCGGTCACGACCCGGGCTGCGAGCAGCTCGCCCAGGCCGGGGGCGAGCGCGGACGCGGCGTTGCCGACGGCGAAGACCAGCAGGGAGATCACCAGGACGGTGCGCCGCTCCAGACGCCCGGTGAGCGCGCCGAGCACCGGGGCGAGGACGGCGTAGGTGAGCGCGAACAGGGTGCTGACCCAGCCCGCGTCGGCGAGGCCCACCGACAGGTCGCCGGCCACTTCGGGCAGCACCCCGGCCACCACGAAGGTGTCGGTGCCGATGGCGAATGCGCCGACGGCGAGGACCGGAAGGACGGGCAGGCCGCCTCGCGTACGGGCGGTCACGCGGCACCTGCCGTGACACGCGGCCGGTAGGCGCCGGCCACAATCTCCCCGGCGAGCAGCACCAGTTCGATCGCGTCCGGCCGGCTGAGCACCGAGATGTCATCGGCGGGGTCGCCGTCGGTCACCACCAGGTCGGCGAGCCGCCCGGCCTGCACCGTCCCGGCCTCCTCCCCGCGGCCGGCCAGCCGCGCGCCGTTGGCGGTCGCCCAGGTCAGCACGGTCGGCGCGGGGATGCCCGCCAGGGTCACGTACAGCTCCAGCTCCTTGGCGTACGTGCCGTGCGGGGTCCAGGCGAAACCGAAGTCGTCCCCGGCCACGACCGGAATGCCCATCTCCACCATGAGCGGCAGAATCCGCAGCGTGTTCGCCACCTCGGCCTCGAACTCCAGCGTCTCCAGGTACTCCGGGGTCTTGCCGTGCTCGGCGCCCGTGGTCAGCAGCATGTGCGGCTGGTAGAGGCTCGGCACGACGAAGATGCCGCGTTCCGCGATGGCGTCGAGCGCCGCGTCGTCGGCGTACGTGGCGTGGTCGATGACGTCCACCCCGGCGGCGATGGCGTTGCGGATGCCGGCCAGCCCGCGCGAGTGAGCCCGTACCCGCGCGCCGTGCTCGTGCGCCGTGCGGGTGGCGATCACCAACTCCTCGGCTGTGAAGAGCAGTTCGTGGGAGCGGCCGTTGGGGAAGGTGTCGTCGCCCGAGGAGAAGACCTTGACGATCTCCGCACCCTGCGCGATCTCCCCGACGACGTACTCGGCCATCTCCTCGGGGGTGTCAGCCAGCCGCATCAGGTCCGTGGGGATGCGCTTCTTGACCTCCGGGTTACGCCGCTCCGGCGGCCCGGACACCATCAGGTCCCGGCTGCACGGGGTGATCCGCGGGCCGAGGAGCCGTCCGGAGTCGACGGCGCGGCGCAGGGCCATGTCGATGCCGGCGACCGAGCCCGCGCCGACGAAGCCGGTGTAGCCGAGGCCCAGGAGATTGCGGGCGTTGTCGGCGGCGGCGAGCGTGACCTCGGGAACGGAGTACTTGAAGAGCATCTCCCGGCCGTCGAGGACGTCGAGGTAGGCGATGTGCGTGTGGCCGAGCGTCATGCCGGGCATGACGGTGCGGCCGTCCAGGTCGAGGACGTCGACACCGGGCGAGTGCAGCGGCGCCAGATCCTCGGGCAGGACCGCCTCGATGCGGTCGCCGTCGATGAGCACGCTGTGGCGCGGCAGTGAGGCCCGGCCCAGGCCCTCCTGGACCGTGGCTCGGTGAAGCAGGATTTTGCGTGGCACGTCGGGATTCTCCAGTGTGGGACAGCCCCGGGCGGGCTGAGCGGTCAGACGGAAAGAGAGACTTCGGCCGCCTCCGCATGGCCGAAGAGGGTCCAGACGATCTCCGCGCCCGGCCGGGTCGCCATCCAGCCCAGGCCGTGGGCCCGTACGCCGGGGGCGTTGGTGACCGCGAGCTGCGCGCCGCCGGCCGCCACGATCTCCGCGGCGTGCTGCGTGGAGGCCGCGTCGACCCAGCGCACCTCGCGCTCGCGCAGCCCGGGCGGCGCCACCTCGGCGTAGATCCGGCGGACCTCCCACATGGCCGCGACGGTGACCGGTCCGTCGCCCGCCGGCGGGAGGCCTCCGGCCGGCGCGGCGATCCCGTACTCCGGGGTGGCCTGCGGGAAGAACGCCTTCAGCCGCAGGTCGCGGTGCCAGTGGAAGCGGGTCAGCCCCTGGTAGGCACTCGGCACCAGCGCGAACTCGACGTTTCTCTCCACAAGTTGGTCCAGCACCTCGTCGAAGGTGGCGAACAGCGCGACGGACAGCCCGTGCTGCTCCGCGAGGAACCCGGCCGCCAGCTGGCTGGACGTGCCGTCGGGTCCGAGCGTCCCCAGGGTGGTGCCGGGCCGCGCGGCCCAGCGCCCGGTCAGGTCGCTCCAGCGCGCGGTGTACTCCTCGGCGAGCGGCCCCGGCAGGGCCGCGGCGTCAGCTCTCATAACCACGGTTCGCCGCCATCTTCTGCGCCACTTCGGTCTCGTGGTCGGGAGTGCTGCGCCGGTCCACGATGCGGGCGGCCTTCCAGCTGACGAACGCGCCGGTGCTCACGATGGGGTCGAGCCCGTCGCTGAGTTCGACCGCGACGGGCACTCCGAGCGCCGCCGCGGCCCCCTCCCGTACGGCGTCGGCGAGCCCGGCCGCGTCCTCGACCAGTCCCTTGAGCAGCTCCAGGCGGACGGTCAGCCGGTCCTGCCCGGTGTCGTCGTGCTCGATCACCACCTGATATCCGGCGGACCCCGTGACCCCGGTCATGACGGCAGTCTCGATCTGCCCGGCGGTGAACCGCCGCCCGCCGAGTTCCAGCCGGTCCAGGGTGCGGCCGACGATGCGCACCAGGTCGCCCGGCATCTCGCAGTCGCAGTCCGACGCCTCGATCGCCACGGCGTCGCCCGTGCGGTAGCGGATCAGCGGCTTGACGCCGTCGACCAGCATGGTCACGGTCAGCTCGCCGCTGCCGCGCGGCCCGTGGGACTCACCGGTCTCCGGGTCGACCACCTCGACGAGGTAGTTGGTCTGCGACAGGTGCATGCGCTTGTTCCGGCAGGCCGTGGCGACGACGAACGCCTCCTGCGACCCGTACAGGATGTTGTAGACGTCCGCGCCCCAGACGGTCTCCAGGTTGTGCGCGAGCGCCGGGGTGCACATCTCGCCGGTGACCAGCAGAAGCTTGACGGAGAAGTCGGTGCGCAGGTCGTAGCCGAAGTGCTCGGCGGCCTTGGCGAGGGTGAGGGCGACGCCGGGGGTGCAGCAGATCACCTCCAGCTCCAGGTCCTTCATCAGCTGGAGGGCCTTCTCGAAGCCGATGACCGGGGAGTACGGCCAGATCTTGGCGTTGAGCGAACCGACGTTGCGGGCGATGTCCCCGAGCGTGTCGCCGAACGAGTGCACCTCCGTCGGCCCCATCAGGCCGATGCGCGGGGCGCGTTCACCGAAGTGGTGGCGGAAGATGGACGCCCAGGACTCGGTGATGTGCGCGTTGCTCGCGACGATCTCGCGTCCGTCGCGGGGGCACGGCGTCGCGGCCCCGGTGGTGCCGGTGGTCTCGTAGAAGAAGAGCGCGTCGGTGAGCGGCCGGCTGAGGACGTCGAGCATCTCCTCGCGCAGCTGGGCCTTGGTGGTGAAGGGAAGCGACCGCAGGTCCTCCGGTGTGACCGCGCCCAGGTCCACGTCCCTCAAGTGCCGGGCGTAGAAGGGCGATCCGTTGACGACCTGGTCGAGCACGGTGCGCAGCTGGCGGGTGCGCCAGTCGGCCAGCTCCCGCTCGGTCAGCGTGCGGTCGTAGAAGGCACGGTGAAGTTCGAGATACCGGGCGGCGAAGTCGGCCGCGGAGCCGTGTGTGGGCAGCCACATGGGCGAAGATTCCTCTCGTGAAGGCAAGCGCGCATGGCGTGGCGGCGCGAGGCCGCTCTACGCGTGAAGGTGCGAAAATCCCTGAAACCGAAGGGCGCTCGAAGCGCTTGAAGCAGGGGTGTGGAACGCGGGTGTCAGTGCGGGCCGCCGCTGGCGGCGTGGGTCAGTGCAGGCCGCCGTTGACGTCCAGCACGCTCGCGGTGACGTAGCTCGCGCCGGGCCCCGCGAGGTAGCAGATCGCCGCCGCGACCTCGGCGGGCTCGCCGAACCGCGCCTGCGGAATCCGTTCGCGGTACGCGGCCGCCCGGTCGGCGGGGACACGGCCGGCCATCGGGGTGTCGATCAGCCCCGGTGCGACCGCGTTGACCCGGATGCGGTGGGGCGCCAGCGAACGCCCCAGGCCGCGGGTCAGGGCGATCACGGCGCCCTTGGAGGCTCCGTACGCCGCGTCCGGACTTCCACTCTGGCCGCTGATGGACGCGACGTTGACCACGCTGCCCGGCCGCCCGGCGGCGATCAGGCGGCCGGCGAGTGCCTGGGTGCAGAAGAAGGCGGCCCCCACGTTGACGTCGAAGACCCGGCGGTAGCTTTCCGTGTCGTACTCCAGGAAATCCCTGGCCTCGTAGATCCCGGCGTTGTTCACCAGCACCGACGGCAGCCCGTACCGCTCCTCGATCTCCCCGAACAGCCGCTCGGCCGCGTCCGGTTCACCGAGGTCGGCGACGAGCGCGGTGTGTGCGGCCGGGTCGGCGTCCCCCAAGAGGTCGACGGCCAGCACCCGGTGCCCGTCCCGGGCGAGCTGCGCGGTGACAGCCCGCCCGATGCCTCCCGCACCGCCCGTCACCACGGCCAACGGCATTTCGATCCCACTCATCGATCCCCCCGGATCTGATTCCCTTGCGTTCAAGTCCGCGCCCCACCCGCGCCCCCGCTCCCCGCGGGCGTTCAGCGGGCGGGCGCCCCAGCGGCGACGGACGCGCCGCGTACCCCCGAGAGGAAGTTCCCGAAGAGCCGCAGCCCGTCGTCGGTCGTCACGCTCTCCGGGTGGAACTGCACACCCTCGACCGCCAGCGTCCGGTGCCGCACGCCCATCACGTAGCCGTCGTCGAGCGAGGTCGCCGTCACCACCAGCTGCGGCGGCGGGTCGGTGACGATCAGCGAGTGGTAGCGGGTGACGGTCAGCGGCGACGCCGCGCCCGCGAACACCCCGCGCCCGTCGTGCTGAACCGGGCTGGTCTTGCCGTGCATCAGGTGCTTGGCCACGGAGACCTTCGCTCCGTAGGCGAGGCCGATCGCCTGATGGCCGAGGCAGACGCCGAGCAGCGGCACCCGGCCTGCGAAGGCGCGTACCAGCTCGATGTGTCCCGATACGGCCGGGTGCCCGGGGCCGGGCCCCAGCACCACGGCGTCCGGCGCGGAGTCCACGAGCTGCTCCACCGTGCGGGTGCGTGAGCGCACCACCTCGGTGTCGGCTCCCAGTGTGAGCAGGTACTGGTCGATGATGTGGCTGAAGCTGTCGTACGCGTCGACGAGCAGGACCTTCACTTCAACAGCTCCTCGCCGGTCAGCGCCCAGTAGGTGGCGCTCATCTTGGCCAGCGTCTCGCGCCACTCGTCGGCGGGCACCGAGTCGGCCACCACCCCCGCCGACGCCTGGGTGCTGTAGCGCTGCCCGTCGTGCACCGCGGTGCGGATGCACAGCGCGAGCACTGTGAAGCCGCGTACGTCGACCAGCCCGAGCGCTCCCGCGTAAATCCCCCGGGGGCTGTCCTCGATGTCGCTGATGATCTCCATCGCGCGCAGTTTCGGCGCCCCGGTCATGGTGCCGGCGGGGAAGGTCGCACAGACCGACGTCCAGACGTCGGTGCCCTCCCTGACCCGGCCCGACACCGTCGAGACCAAGTGGTGGACGTAGGCGAAGGGTTCGACTTCCATCATCGTGTCGACGCTCAGCGTGCCGGGGACGCAGACCCGGCCGATGTCGTTGCGGCACAGGTCGACGAGCATCACATGCTCGGCCTGCTCCTTGGCGCTCGCCCGCAGCCCGGCCACCAGACGGGCGTCCTCCGCCGGGTCGGCCGAGCGCGGCGCGGTGCCGGCGATGGGGCGCATGGAGATGCTGCCGTCCTGTATCCGCACGAACAGCTCGGGGCTCGCGCCGATCACCGTCCGGCCGGCCCACGGGACCAGGTACATGTACGGTGACGGGTTGCGGTGCCGCAGCCGCTGGTAAACCTGGAGCGGGGTCAACTCCGTCTCCACGTCGATACGGTGGCCGATCTGGATCTGGTAGCTGTCGCCCACTCCGATGTGACCCAGGCAGCGCTCGGCGCGGGCGGCGAACGTCGCCTCGTCCACGTTGTCCCGTACGGACAGCGGCGCGGGCGCGTCCGGCACGACGGGGGCGGCGTCGCCCGGCCGGTGCTCCTCGGCGACCTCGTCCAGGATCTCCCGAAGGGGCCGACCACTCTGCGGAGGCAACTGCTCGCCGTGCGAGGAGAGGTGACGGACGCCGCCGGACCGTACGTCGTACCAGACCGTGTCGCGGAACAGGGTGAGCGTGCAGCGCGGAAGCTCCGACCGCACCTGCTGCTCTGGGAGTTCCTCCATCATCCAGGCGGCTTCGTAGGACAGCGTGGTCAGGAACCCGAAGGCGAAGGTGTCCGTCGGCACGTCGGTGTCCACCACGAATGCGCCCTGCAACGCGCGCAGCATGCTCCACACGGCGTCGGAGTCGCGGGCCTGCCACTGCCGTACGTCGCCCCGCTCACCGCTGACCGGCCCGGCGGCCGCCGAGAGCGCCGCGGCCAGCGAGGCGCCCAGCTCCCCGGCGGCCGCGAGCTCCACCCGGTCGGCGAAGACGCGCAGTTCGGCGAGCCTCCCACAGCCGACCGCGGCGTAGTGCCGGTCCTGGACGGGACCGTCCAGGCTCTCGAAGAGGTAGACGTCGTCCTGCTTCCGCGTGCGGGCCAGGGCGTCGTAGAGCCGCAACGGGTCGGTCGGCGGCAGCTCGGCAGAGTTCACCCGGACGCGTACGCCCCCTGCGGGCGCGGGTTCCTGGGCCCGCTGCTCCGGACCGGCCGCACCGGGTCCGGGCATGGTCAATTCCGTCAACAAAGACACAGCAAGAGCCTTTCTGGTCCAGCAGACCATTGGGGCTTGGAGGATGGGACGAACACGTCCGCGGCGAGCCATCGGCTCGGCATCGCATGTCACGCTGACCGGCTTCCGCCGGCCCCTCCCCCGTGCCACCCCCGGCCGCCCCAGTTCCCCCCGGGGCAGCGAATGTGTGTGCGGAACGACTTCATCAGATGTGAGAATGCCTGGCCATACCACTTCGACCGTCAGAGAGAAGACCACTTGTCGTGGCACCTCGCCCTCACCGTGGACCGCGAATCAAGGCTCCCGCTGGCTGTCCAGGTACGTAACTCGATGCGCCGGTCGGTGGAGAACGGCGCCCTGCGTCCGGGCACCCGTGTTCCCTCGACCCGCCAGCTGGCACACGACCTCGGGGTCTCCCGCAGCGTCGTCGTGGAGGCGTACGAGCAGCTGTCGGCCGAGGGGTACCTGCTGACGAAGCGCGGTTCGGGAACGACGGTTTCGGAGCCGCCCACGTCGCAGGCGGTCCCCACGCTGGTGTCCCCCGACCGCGACCGCGAGGTCGCCGAGACGATGTGGGACCTGCGCACCGGGACGTCGGACATCGCCGCGTTCCCCCGTCAGGACTGGGTCCGCTGCGTCTCGGCCGTGATCAACGACGCGGGCCGCCAGGAGCTCAGCTACGCCCCGCCCGCCGGCGTGCCGCTGGCCCGCCACGTACTCACCGGCTACCTGGGCCGGGTCCGCGGCGTGCGGACGCGGCCCGAGGACCTGATGCTCACCGCCGGCTTCGCCCAGGGCCTGGCGCTGATCTGCAAGGTGCTCAACGACCGCGGCCACCGGACCCTGGGCGTGGAGGACCCGGGCCACCCGGGCGAGCGGGAGTTCATCACCAGCTCGGGGCTGCGCCCGGTGGGCCTACCGGTGGACCAGGACGGGCTGCGCGTGGACCTCCTGGAGAAGAGCGGCGTGCGCGCCGTGCTGATGACGCCCGGCAACCACTTCCCGACCGGCGCCCGGCTCAGCCCGGCGCGCCGCGAACGCCTCATCGCCTGGGCGCGCGCGGTGGACGCGTACGTCCTGGAGGACGACTTCGACAGCACCTTCCTGCACCGCTCCGACCGCGTGCCCGCCCTCCAGAGCCTGGCTCCGGACCGAGTCGTGTACGCCGGCAGCGCCAGCAAGATCCTCGCCCCCGCCCTGCGCCTGGGCTGGCTGGCCGCGCCGTCGGAGCTGATGGCGTCGGTCGAACACGTGCGGGCGGGCTGGGACATCGGCTGCTCGGGCATCGAGCAGCTGACGCTGGCTCGCTTCATAGACACCGGCGCCCTCGACCGCCACCAGCGCAAGATGCGCACGGAATTCCAGAAGCGCCGCGGGGTCGTACGCCGCCAACTCGCCAACCACCTCCCCGGCACCCGCCTCCTGGGCCGCGACAGCGGCCTCCAGGCGTACCTCCAACTCCCGCCCCGGATGGACGAACAGGCCCTGGTACGAGCCGCCCGCACCCACTCGGTACTGGTCCGCGGAGGCCGCTTCTACACCTTGGCGGACACGACAAGACCCCCGGCCCTGGTGGTCAGCTACGCCGCGGTGAACTGCACGGACCTGGCCCGGAGCCTGGAGGCGCTGGGGGTGGCTTATCGGGAGGTGGGGGGTGGCGAGGGGTGAGATGGGGGCGAGGCGTTCTCCCTGCTCTTCGTGTGCGACTTCGAGGAGCCCGACGCCCAGCAGGTGCCCCTGGGCTTCGACACGCACTGCCTGGTCACCCCCGACCAGGGAACGGCCCTAGGTGTACTGACCCGTGAGGTTGGGGACGCGGCTGGCGGGTGGCTGGCCCTTGAGTGCGGTGTGTCCGCGGTGGTGATTGTAGGTGTGGAGCC
>NZ_JBSFTV010000047.1:0-48572 GCF_053591455.1 Streptomyces sp. NPDC003016 | reverse complement strand
GAACTTCGCCCGCACCTCGGTGACCTGAAGGCGCAGACCGCGGATGCCGGGCAGCATCCGGCCGTAGGGCGGCTGGCCGACGGTGACGGGCGGGTGCGCGGGCGCACCGGGGAGGGGCGACGCGCCCCGGCGCGGCGGTACTCCGCGAACACGTCACAATCGCCAACTCCCTTCACCTTCGGGGTGGTCGGGGTGAATTGCGGCGTTGTCGCCATGCGCGCCCCACCCCGGCGCAGTGCCGGGCGTTGTACAACGTAAGCTGTACCGGTGCTGATTCACGGCAAGTGGGGCGATAACGCCTCGGCATCTCGCCCGTGGACGGTCCATCGCTCCGGCGGACCGGCGGCGTGTCCGAAATGGGATGTATTGGGTCAGCAGTGTAGAACGGAAGATGTGACGGCAATGGCTACGGGAACTCTCCAGCTCCGAGACGCTTCCGCCGTCCCCGCGCCGGGCAGCCCGCGATGACCGGCATGCCGCGCGTGCGCCCCGACGCACACACGCGCACCACCCTCGACAAGGCCGCCGACGAGAACTTCCCGGTGGCTCCCTTCTTTCTGCCGCGCGCCTGGCGGGACGACCTGATGGCCGTCTACGGCTACGCCCGCCTCGTCGACGACATCGGCGACGGCGACCTCGCCCCCGGCGGCGCCGACGCCCGCCTCCTCGGTCTCGACCCGGTCCTGGCCGACGACCGCCTCGCCGTGCTCGACGCCTTCGAGGCCGACCTGCGCCGCGTCTTCGACGCCTCGGGGGACGGCCCGCGCCACCCGATCCTGCGGGCCCTGGCGCCCACCGTGCGCCGCTGCTCGCTCACCCCCGAGCCCTTCCTCGGGCTCGTCGAGGCCAACCGGCAGGACCAGCTCGTACGGCGCTACACGACGTACGACGACCTCCTCGCGTACTGCGAGCTGTCCGCCAACCCCGTCGGCCGGCTGGTCCTGGAGATCACCGGCACCGCCAGCCCCGAGCGGATCCGCCGCTCGGACGCGGTCTGCACCGCCCTGCAGATCGTCGAACACCTCCAGGACGTCGGCGAGGACCTCGGCCGCGACCGGATCTACCTGCCCGCCGACGACATGGCGCGCTTCCACGTCGGGGAGGCCGATCTGGCCGCACCGTCCGCGAACGCGTCGGTGCGCGCGCTGGTCGCGTACGAAGCGGAACGCGCCGGGTGCCTGCTCGATGAAGGCACCCCGCTGGTGGGTAGCGTCCACGGCAGACTCAAGCTGCTGCTCGCGGGTTTCGTCGGTGGCGGACGCGCCGCCCTCACGGCGGTCGCGGCCGCCGGCTACGACGTACTCCCCGGACCACCCCGACCCACCAGGCTGAGTCTGCTGTGCGCAGTGGGAGCTGTCTTGCGACGAGACCGAAGAGAGGGGTGAGCCGGCCCGTGGAGGGACTCACGCAGATGTCCGCACCGGTACTCGCCGCGTACAGCTACTGCGAGGCAGTGACCGGAGCGCAGGCCCGCAACTTCGCGTACGGCATCAGGCTGCTGCCGACCGACAAGCGCAACGCCATGTCCGCGCTGTACGCGTTCTCGCGGCGCGTGGACGACATCGGCGACGGAGTGCTCGCGCCCGCGGTCAAGCAGGCGCGGCTCGAGGAGACCCGCGCGCTGCTCGACCGCGTGCGGGCGGGCACCGTCGACGACGACGACACCGACCCGGTCGCCGTGGCGCTCGCGGACACGGCGCGCCGCTTCCCGATCCCGCTCGAAGCTCTCGACGAACTCATCGACGGCGTCCTCATGGACGTGCGCGGCGAGACCTACGAGACCTGGGACGACCTCAAGGTCTACTGCCGGTGCGTCGCGGGCGCCATCGGACGGCTCTCCCTGGGCGTGTTCGGCACCCAGGCCGGCGCGCGCCCCACGGAACGCGCCTGCGAGTACGCCGATACGCTGGGCCTCGCCCTCCAGCTCACGAACATCCTCCGCGACGTCCGCGAGGACGCCGGGAACGGCCGCACGTACCTGCCCTCCGACGACCTCGCCAAGTTCGGCTGCTCGGCCGGTTTCCACGGCGCGACCCCGCCCGACGGGTCCGACTTCACCGGCCTCGTCCACTACGAAGTGCGCCGCGCCCGTGCCCTGTTCGCCGAGGGCTACCGGCTGCTCCCCCTGCTCGACCGGCGCTCCGGCGCCTGCGTCGCCGCCATGGCCGGCATCTACCGGCGGCTCCTCGACCGCATCGAGCGCGACCCCGGGGCCGTGCTGCGCGGCCGTGTCTCGCTGCCCGGGCACGAGAAGGCGTACGTCGCCGTGCGCGGCCTCTCGGGGCTCGACGCCCGTACCGTCTCCCGGCTCCACACCAGGGGGCGTGCCTGATGCGGCCCGTCGCGGCCGGCGGGACGAACGCGTACGGGGAAGGCGCAGCCCCCCGGCGGGCCGGCGCGCCCCCGGCCGCGGCGGCCCGCGGTCCGTACCCCGTCGGCGAGGCCCGCGGGGAGGGCGCATGACACGCGGCACGACGGGCCCCACGTCCCCCGCGCCCGCAGGGCCGTCCGCGCACGCGGTCGTCGTCGGAGGGGGACTGGCCGGCGTCGCGGCCGCGCTCCGGCTGGCCGACGCCGGGACGCGGGTGACGCTGCTCGAAGGGCGCCCGCGCCTGGGCGGCCTCGCGTTCTCGTTCCGCCGCGGCGACCTCACCGTCGACAACGGCCAGCACGTCTATCTGCGCTGCTGCACCGCCTACCGGTGGTTCCTCGACCGGGTGGAGGGCGCCGGCCTCGCGCCGCTGCAGAGCCGCCTCGACGTACCCGTGCTCGACGTCGGCCGCGGCGCCGGGCCCCGGCTCGGACGGCTGCGCCGCACCGGACTGCCCGTACCGCTGCACCTCGCGGCCGGTCTGGCGGCGTACCCGCACCTCTCCCTCGCCGAGCGTGCGAGCGTCGGACGGGCCGCGCTCGCCCTCAAGAAGCTCGACCCGGCCGACCCCGCCCTGGACGGCGTGGACTTCGCGACCTGGCTGGGCCGCCACGGGCAGTCCGCGCGCACCGTCGAGGCGCTGTGGGACCTCGTCGGCGTCGCGACGCTCAACGCGACCGCGTCCCACGCCTCGCTCGGCCTCGCCGCGATGGTCTTCAAGACCGGGCTGCTCTCCGATCCCGGCGCGGCCGACATCGGCTGGGCGCACGTACCGCTCGGCGATCTGCACGACACGCTCGCCCGCAAGGCGCTCGACTCGGCGGGTGTGCGGACGGAGCTGCGGACCAAGGCCACCTCCCTCGCCCGTGCGGCGAGCGGCGGCTGGGAGGTCGGCACGGCGGGGGAGCGGATCGAGGCCGACACCGTCGTGCTCGCCGTGCCCCAGGGCGAGACGCACGCGCTGCTGCCCGAAGGTGCCGTCGACGACCCCGGCCGGCTGCTGGACATCGGCACCGCACCGATCCTCAACGTCCATGTCGTGTACGACCGCAAGGTGCTGCGCCGCCCCTTCTTCGCGGCGCTCGGCACCCCCGTCCAGTGGGTCTTCGACCGTACGGAGTCCTCCGGACTGAAGGGCGGCGGACAGTACCTCGCCGTCTCCCAGTCGGCCTGCCAGGACGAGATCGACGCGCCCGTGGCCGAGCTGCGCGCGCGCTACCTTCCCGAGCTGGAGCGGCTGTTGCCCGCCGCGCGCGGCGCGGGCGTGCGCGACTTCTTCGTCACCCGGGAGCGGACAGCGACGTTCGCCCCCACCCCCGGCGTCGGACGGCTGCGCCCCGGCGCCCGTACGCATGCGCCCGGCCTGTACCTGGCCGGGGCGTGGACCGCCACCGGATGGCCCGCGACCATGGAGGGTGCCGTGCGCAGCGGTGTCACCGCCGCCGGCGCGGCGCTCCGCGAACTCGGCCGCGCCCATGAACATCCGTTGCAGGAGGCGGTATGAGCACTGGCATTGACACAAGAGGAGAGCCTGTGACCCCGGTGAATCCGGTGGACAACACCACGGTGGACATCGCCGCGCTTCTGGAGCGCGGCCGCACCCTGTCCACGCCGGTGCTGAAGGCCGCCGTGGGCCGGCTCGCGCCACCCATGGACACCGTCGCGGCCTACCACTTCGGGTGGATCGACGCACAGGGACGGCCCGCCGACGGCGACGGCGGCAAGGCCGTGCGCCCGGCGCTCGCGCTGCTGTCCGCCGAGGCGGCGGGTGCATCGCCCGAGACCGGTGTCCCCGGCGCAGTCGCCGTGGAACTCGTGCACAACTTCTCCCTGCTCCACGACGACCTGATGGACGGCGACGAGCAGCGCCGCCACCGCGACACGGTGTGGAAGGTGCACGGTCCCGCGCAGGCGATCCTCGTCGGCGACGCGCTCTTCGCGCTCGCCAACGAGGTGCTGCTGGAGCTCGGCACCGTCGAGGCGGGACGCGCCACGCGCCGGCTCACCACCGCGAGCCGCAAGCTCATCGACGGCCAGGCGCAGGACATCTCCTTCGAGCACCGCGAGCGGGTCACCGTCGAGGAGTGCCTGGAGATGGAGGGCAACAAGACGGGCGCGCTGCTGGCCTGCGCCGTCTCCATCGGCGCGGTGCTCGGCGGGGCGGACGACCGTACGGCCGACACGCTGGAGGCGTACGGCTACCACCTCGGCCTCGCCTTCCAGGCCGTCGACGACCTGCTCGGCATCTGGGGCGACCCGGACGCCACCGGCAAGCAGACCTGGAGCGACCTGCGCCAGCGCAAGAAGTCCCTGCCCGTCGTCGCGGCGCTGGCGGCCGGCGGCGCCGCCTCCGAGCGGCTCGGCGAACTGCTCTCCGCCGACGCCAAGAGCAACGACTTCGACAGTTTCTCCGAGGAGGAGTTCGCCACCAGGGCGGCTCTGATCGAGGAGGCGGGCGGCCGTGAGTGGACGGCTCAGGAAGCCCGCAGGCAGCACGCCGTCGCCATCGAGGCGCTGGACGGCGTCGACATGCCCCCGCAGGTGCGTGCGCAGCTCACCGCGCTCGCGGACTTCGTCGTCGTACGGAAGAGATGATCAGTATCCGCCTCATATGACTCGCAGTCGCCGGCCGGTGCCAGGAAAACCGGGCGCCGGCCGACGTCGGACCCCAGCACAGCAGAGAAACCAACTGCACGAAGGGGAAACCATGACAGCGACGACCGACGGAAGCACCGGGGCCGTGGAGCCCTGCGTAGCCGCGGCCAGCGAACTCACCGACAACACCGCCGGTATCGGTATCGGTACCGATACCGGTCCTGCCCCGTCCGGCGTCCTGGACGCGGCGCGGCGGGCCACGGACCGCGCGGTCGAGCATCTGCTCGCCCAGCAGGACCCCCAGGGCTGGTGGAAGGGCGACCTCGAAACCAATGTGACCATGGACGCCGAGGACCTGCTGCTCCGTCACTTCCTGGGCACCGAGGACGACAGGACCCTGCGGGCCGCCGCGCTCTTCATCCGCGGCGAGCAGCGCGACGACGGCACCTGGGCCACCTTCTACGGCGGACCCGGCGACCTCTCCACCACCATCGAGGCGTACGTCGCCCTGCGGCTCGCCGGAGACCTGCCGGGCGACCCGCACATGGCGCGCGCCGCGGCCTGGATCAGGGAGCACGGCGGCATCGCCGCGAGCCGTGTCTTCACCCGGATCTGGCTCGCGCTCTTCGGCTGGTGGAAATGGGACGACCTGCCCGAGCTGCCACCCGAACTGATCTTCCTCCCCTCGTGGTTCCCCCTCAACATCTACGACTTCGGCTGCTGGGCCCGGCAGACCATCGTGCCGCTGACCGTGGTCTCGGCGAAACGGCCCGTGCGCCCCGCGCCGTTCGCGCTCGACGAGCTGCACACCGACCCGCGGGTGCCGAACCCGCCCAGGGGGCTTGCCGCGCCGACCGGCTGGGAGGGCGCTTTCCAGCTGCTCGACAAGGCCCTGCACGTCTACCGCAAGATCGCGCCCGCCAGACTGCGCGGCGCCGCGATGAGGAGCGCGGCGCGCTGGATCATCGAACGGCAGGAGAACGACGGCTGCTGGGGC
Organism: Streptomyces sp. NPDC003016; assembly: GCF_053591455.1. Lineage (NCBI taxonomy): Bacteria > Bacillati > Actinomycetota > Actinomycetes > Kitasatosporales > Streptomycetaceae > Streptomyces > Streptomyces sp. NPDC003016. Next base: position 42,609 of record NZ_JBSFTV010000047.1, on the reverse strand, counting down.
GGCATCCAGCCGCCCGCCGTGTACTCCCTGATCGCGCTCCACCTGCTCGGATACGACCTGGACCATCCGGTGATGCGCGCCGGGCTCGCATCGCTCGACCGGTTCACGGTGTGGCGCGAGGACGGCTCCCGCATGATCGAGGCCTGCCAGTCGCCGGTCTGGGACACCTGCCTCGCCACCATCGCACTGGCCGACGCGGGGGTGCGCCCCGACGACCCGGCGCTCGTCAAGGCGGCCGACTGGATGATGAGCGAGCAGATCGTACGGCCGGGCGACTGGGCCGTACGCCGGCCCGGACTGGAGCCCGGCGGCTGGGCGTTCGAGTTCCACAACGACAACTACCCGGACATCGACGACACCGCCGAGGTCGTCCTGGCGCTCCGGCGCGTCGCGCACCCGGACCGCGGGCGCATAGAAGCGACCGTCGAGCGCGCCGTCCGCTGGAACCTCGGAATGCAGTCGAAGAACGGCGCCTGGGCGGCATTCGACGCCGACAACACCAGCCCCTTCCCCAACCGCCTGCCCTTCTGCGACTTCGGCGAGGTCATCGACCCGCCGTCCGCCGACGTCACCGCGCACGTGGTGGAGATGCTGGCGGTCGAGGGCAAGGCGTACGACCCGCGGACCCGGCGCGGCATCGAGTGGCTGCTGGCCGAGCAGGAACCCAACGGTTCCTGGTTCGGCCGCTGGGGCGTCAACTACGTGTACGGAACGGGATCGGTGGTGCCCGCGCTGACCGCGGCCGGACTGCCCGCCGCGCACCCCGCCGTCCGCCGCGCCGTCGACTGGCTCGAGTCCGTCCAGAACGACGACGGCGGCTGGGGCGAGGACCTGCGCTCGTACCGGGAGGCCCGATGGGCCGGACACGGCGCCTCGACCCCGTCGCAGACCGCCTGGGCGCTGCTGGCCCTGCTCGCGGCGGGGGAGCGGGAGCGCAAGTCCGTCGAGCGGGGGGTCGCCTGGCTCGCCGGGACCCAGCGGGAGGACGGCTCCTGGGACGAGCCGTACTTCACGGGCACCGGGTTCCCCTGGGACTTCTCCATCAACTACCACCTCTACCGTCAGGTCTTCCCGCTCACCGCCCTCGGGCGGTACGTCCACGGGGAGCCCGCCTTCCCGGGCCTCCGGCAGGGGACCTGATGGGCCGGTCCCCGGCGTTCCCGGGGCCCGCGCCGCTGCTGATCGCCTGCGCGCTCGGCATCGAACGGTTCGCGCTGCGCGGCGGCGACCGCAAGGGGGCCCCGGGGCCCGTGACCGTACTGCGTACGGGCATGGGCCCCGGGGCGGCCGAGGCGGCCGTCGGCAGGGCGCTCGGACCCGGCCGCCCGGCCGGGGACGCCGCCGTCATCGCGTCCGGCTTCTGCGCCGGGCTCGTCCCCGGCATGCACCCCGGGGACCTGGTCGTCGCCGACGAGACCCGCGACCCCCGCTCCAGCACGGCCTGCACGGGCGTGGAGCTGCTGGCCGGGGCGCTGGCCAGGGCGGTGCCCGGGCGCACCGTCCACACCGGCCCGCTGGCCGGCTCCGACCATGTCGTACGCGGCCACGAGCGGGCCGGGCTGCGGGCCACCGGGGCCATCGCGGTGGACATGGAATCCGCCGCCACGCTCTGGAGCGCGCTGCGGGCGGGCCCGCGTCCGGTTGCGGCCGTACGTGTGGTCGTGGACGCTCCGGAACACGAGCTCGTGCGCATGGGGACGGTCCGGGGTGGAATATCGGCCTTCCGTGTTCTTCGCGCAGTCCTTCCGGCTTTCTTCGAATGGCACCGTTCTTTGCTGCTCCCCAGGAGGTGAGCTAGATGGCCATGCCACTCCGTCAGACCATCAGGGTCGGGACGTACCTCGTAGAACAGAAGCTCCGCAAGCGCGAGAAGTTCCCGCTCATCGTCGAGCTGGAACCCCTCTACGCCTGCAACCTCGCATGCGAGGGCTGTGGCAAGATCCAGCACCCGGCCGGGGTCCTGAAGCAGCGCATGCCCGTGGCCCAGGCCGTGGGCGCGGTACTGGAGTCGGGCGCTCCGATGGTCTCCATCGCGGGCGGCGAGCCGCTGATGCACCCCCAGATCGACGAGATCGTGCGGCAGCTGGTGGCGAAGAGGAAGTACGTGTTCCTCTGCACCAACGCGATGCTGCTGCGCAAGAAGATCGAGAAGTTCACACCTTCGCCGTACTTCGCCTTCGCCGTGCACATCGACGGGCTGCGCGAGCGGCACGACGAGTCGGTGGCGAAGGAAGGCGTGTTCGACGAAGCGGTGGCAGCGATCAAGGAGGCCAAGAAGCGCGGCTTCCGGGTCACCACCAACTCCACCTTCTTCAACACCGACACCCCGCAGACGATCATCGAGGTGCTCAACTACCTCAATGACGACCTCAAGGTGGACGAGATGATGATCTCGCCCGCCTACGCGTACGAGAAGGCACCCGACCAGGAGCACTTCCTCGGCGTCGAGCAGACCAGGGAACTGTTCCGGAAGGCGTTCTCCGGCGGCAACCGGCGGCGCTGGCGGCTGAACCACTCGCCGCTCTTCCTGGACTTCCTGGAGGGCAAGGCGGACTTCCCGTGCACGGCGTGGGCGATCCCCAACTACTCGCTCTTCGGGTGGCAGCGGCCCTGCTACCTGATGAGCGACGGGTACGTCCCGACGTACCGGGAGCTCATCGAGGACACCGACTGGAGCAAGTACGGGCGGGGCAAGGACCCGAGGTGCGCCAACTGCATGGCGCACTGCGGCTACGAGCCGACGGCCGTGCTCGCCACCATGGGTTCGCTCAAGGAGTCGCTGCGCGCGGTCCGCGAGACCGTCTCGGGACACCACGGGCAGCCGGGGAAGCCCGGCCCCGCCGGCGAACACTGAGGAGAGCGCGATGACGGACGGCGGGCCGAAGGGGTTCGACCTGGCGGGACTCCTCGCCGAACGCGGGGCCGAGCGCTACGAGCTGCACGCCAGGCATCTGAACCACCAGCTGCCGCGCATGCTGCGCACCATCGGCTTCGACAAGGTCTACGAGCGCGCCGAGGGCGCCTACTTCTGGGACGCGGAAGGCAACGACTACCTCGACATGCTCGCGGGCTTCGGCGTGATGGGCCTCGGCCGGCACCATCCCGTCGTACGCAAGGCGCTGCACGACGTCATCGACGCCTCGCTCGCCGACCTGACGCGCTTCGACTGCCAGCCGCTCCCCGGGCTGCTCGCGGAGAAACTGCTCGCCCACAGTCCGCACCTGGACCGGGTGTTCTTCGGCAACAGCGGCACGGAGGCCGTCGAGACCGCGCTGAAGTTCGCCCGGTACGCGACGGGCAGGCCCAGGATCCTGTACTGCGCCCACGCCTTCCACGGCCTGACCACGGGCTCGCTGTCGGTGAACGGCGAGGCGGGCTTCCGGGACGGGTTCGCACCGCTGCTGCCGGACACCGAAATCGCGCTCGGGGACCTGGACGCGCTGGAGCGGGAGCTGAAGAAGGGCGACGTGGCCGGCTTCGTCGTCGAGCCGATCCAGGGAAAGGGCGTGCACGAGTCCCCGCCGGGATTCCTGCGCGCTGCCCAGGAGCTGCTCCGCCGCCACAAGGCGCTGCTGATCGCCGACGAGGTGCAGACGGGCCTGGGCCGGACCGGCGACTTCTACGCGTACCAGCACGAAGAGGGAGTGGAACCGGATCTGCTGTGCGTCGCGAAGGCGCTCTCGGGCGGCTACGTACCGGTCGGCGCGACCCTCGGCAAGGACTGGATCTTCAAGCGCGTCTACTCGTCGATGGACCGGGTGCTCGTGCACTCGGCCAGCTTCGGCTCGAACGCGCAGGCCATGGCGGCGGGCCTGGCCGTCCTCACGGTGATGGAGGACGAGGAGATCGTCGCGAACGCCCGGCGCTCGGGCGACCTGCTGCGCGAGCGGCTGACCGCGCTCACCGGCCGCTACGAGCTGCTGCACGACGTGCGCGGGCGCGGCCTCATGATCGGCATCGAGTTCGGCCGGCCCGCCTCGCTGAAACTGCGCAGCCGCTGGACCGTGCTCCAGGCCGCCCGCAAAGGACTCTTCGCGCAGATGGTCGTCGTACCGCTGCTCCAGAGGCACCGCATCCTCACCCAGGTCTCCGGCGACCACCTCGAAGTGATCAAGCTGATCCCGCCGCTGATCGTGGGGGAGGAAGAGGTGGACCGCTTCGTCGGCGCGTTCACCGCGGTGATGGACGACGCACACAGCGGCGGCGGCCTGATGTGGGACTTCGGCAGGACGCTCGTGAAACAGGCGGTGGCGAACCGGTGATTTTGCCCGTGAGGCAAGATGCTTGCCTCACGGGCAATGACTCTGGCCCAATGGAGGCATGACCCCCCGGCTCGAAGAGACGGCCGAAGGACTGCCTTCGGTCGCACCGCAACTGCGCGGTCTGCGCCGCCGCAGCGGCCTCACCCTGGAGGCGGCCGCGCGCCGCGCCGCGCTCTCCCCCGCGCACCTGTCGCGTCTGGAGACGGGACAGCGCCAGCCCTCGCTGCCGATGCTGCTCGCGCTGGCCCGTGTCTACGGTACGACGGTGTCCGCGCTCCTCGGCGAGACGCCGGGCGAGCGGGACGCCGTACTGCGCGCGGACGAGGCGCGGCCGCGGGAGGCCGACGGCTGGACGTACCACCGGGCCGGCGGCTCAGGACGGGCCATGCAGGCGCTGCGGGTGCACGTGCCGTACGGCGCGCAGGGGGACCTGGTGCGGGTCCACCCCGGCGAGGAATGGCTGTACGTGCTGTCGGGACCCCTGCGGCTGGTGCTCGGCGAGAGCGTCCACCGGCTCGACGCCGGGGACAGCGCCCACTTCGACTCGCTGACCCCGCACCGCATCGCGGCCGCCTCCCCGGACGGGGCCGACCTGCTGTTCGTCCACACATTGCTGCAGAGCGCCACCGCCGGGCTGTGCCTGCCCCAGGAGACCTGAGATGCCGGAAGACAAGACCACCGCGCGCCACTTCGTGGAGGACAGGATCCCCCGTGGCCTGGCGATCCGCGTCTTCGTGTACGTCGTCGCGGGCCACCTCTTCGCGGCCTTCGTCTACCTGCTCTTCACGCTCGGGGGCTCACGCTGACGCCGGCCGCGCCCAGCTCTCGTCGAGCAGGCGCAGCCGCAGCCGCTCGCGGGTCTCGGGGGTGACGTTCAGCCCCTCCGCGAGGTAGCGGTCGGTGGTGCCCCAGGTCTCCTCGATCGTCTCGAAGGCCGCGGCCAGGTACTCCGCGCGGGCCTCGAAGAGCGGGCTGAGCAGCTCCATCACCTCGGGGGACATCCCGGCCGACGAGCTGTCGCTGCGGTGCACCTTGTAGCGGCGGCGCGGGTCGTTCGACTTCAGGTAGTCGGCCTCGATGGCATCGCGCTCGACGCCGACCGCGAGCAGGGTCACGGCTATGGACAGGCCCGCGCGGTCCTTGCCCGCCGCGCAGTGCATCAGCGCGGGGACACTGTCCTCGGCGAGAGCGTGCAGGACCTGGCTGTGCTCGGCCGTGCGCTCCTTGATGATCATGCGGTACGTCGCCGACATCCGGTCCGCCGCCTTGCCGTCCGAGAGGATCTCGCGCAGCTCGTCGAGGTTCCCGTCGCGGACCATTTTCCAGAACACGGCGCCGTCGGCCGGGTCCGTCAGCGGCAGGTTCACATTGCGCACACCCGGCAGCTCGATGTCCGGGCCCTCCAGCTTCTGGTCCACCTCGTTGCGGAAGTCGAAGACCGTGTGGAGGCCCAGCGAACCGAGGAACGCCGCGTCGGCGGCGGTGGCGTGCGCCAGGTGGCCGCTGCGGAAGAGGGCTCCGTACCGGACCCGCCGCCCGTCCACGGTCGGCAGACCGCCGACGTCACGGAAGTTGCGCACCGCGGCGAGCTCGGGCTCCGGTTCGGGCTCTGTCGACGGGACCTGCGGCAGCTGCTGTGTCACGGGGGCTCCTGAAATCTGCCGTCGGCGCTGCTCGCCGACTTCGGCGCGTTTCGACGATACGACATGGGTACCTGGGGCAAGCATCTCGGCCGTCGCCGTGCGGGCGTTGCCCCGGGGCGGCGGGGCGGCCAAGATGATCGCACCTGTGCCGATCCGAGGGGACTGGATGATCGAGACCGGCGGCAACGGCCGTACCTGGCTGCTCTCCGGGGCGGCCGGCAGCTACGCACTGCACCTCACGGACCAGGACGAGCTGGTCCACCTGCACTGGGGGCCACGGATCTCCCTCGCCGACGCCGAGTCCCTCGCCGCCGAACCCCCGTCGCCCTACTGGCCGTTCGAGTCGCAGCTCGACGGGCGCGAGGAGTACCCCGTCGAGGGCGGGCCCCGCTTCGTACGCCCCGCCCTGTCCGTGCGTACGCCCGAGGTGCGCGGCACCGAGTGGCGCTGCGACGGTTCCGCCGCGGCGGGCGACGAACTGCGGCTGCGCTTCACCGACCCCGTGCACCACCTCGGCCTCACCCTGCACTACCGGATGCGCGAGGACTGCGACGTCGTCGAGCGGTGGGCCACCGTCGCGCACGAGGGACCGGCCGGCGCCCCCGCCCTGGAGCTGCTGCGGGCCGATGCCGCCGCCTGGACACTGCCCCGGCGCGAGCGGTGGCGGCTGAGCCAGCTGCACGGCCGGTGGGCGGCCGAGTCCCGGCTCGTACGCTCCGCACTCACCCCCGGCGAGAAGATCCTGGGCAGCCGCCGCGGCCACACCGGACACCAGCACCTGCCGTGGGTCGCGCTCGACGCGGAGGGCGCCACGGAGGAGAGCGGCGAGGTGTACGGCTGCGCGCTCGGCTGGTCCGGGTCGTGGCGCATCGCCGTACAGCAACTGCCCGACGGCACCGTCCAGATCACCGGCGGGGCCGGGCACGACGACTCGGGTCTGCTGCGGCTGGCGCCCGGCGGAACGTACACCACACCCGTCTTCGCGGGGCTGTGGAGCGAGGGCGGGTTCGGCGGCGCGAGCCGGGCCTGGCACGCCTGGCAGCTCGCACACGTCGTCCCCGGCGCGGAGCGGGCGCGGCCCGTTCTTTACAACTCCTGGGAGGCGACCGGATTCGACATCTCCGAGGAACAGCAGCGCGTGCTCGCACGGCGGGCCGCCGACATCGGCGTGGAGCTGTTCGTCGTGGACGACGCCTGGTTCGGCGCCCGGACCAGCGACCGCGCCGGGCTCGGCGACTGGACGCCCAATCCGGACCGCTTCCCCGGCGGGCTGGGGCCGCTCGCCGACGAAGTGCACGGCCTGGGGATGCGGTTCGGGATCTGGGTCGAGCCGGAGATGGTGAACGCGGACAGCGATCTGTACCGGGCGCATCCGGACTGGGTGCAGCACCATCCCGGCCGCACCCCCACGGAGTTCCGCCACCAGCTCGTCCTCAATCTGGCGCGCGGCGACGTCCAGGCGTACCTCTGGGACCAGCTCCACGGGCTGCTGTCGAACGCGCCCGTCGACTATGTGAAGTGGGACTTCAACCGCTGCTTCACCGACGCGGGCTGGCCGGGCGAACCGTACCCGCAGAAGCTGTGGACCGAGCATGTGCACGCCCTGTACGCGCTCCTCGACCGGCTGCGGGCCGCGCATCCGGACGTCGCCTTCGAGTCGTGCTCGGGCGGCGGCGGGCGGATCGACCTCGGGATCCTCTCCCGTACCGACCAGGTGTGGACGTCCGACAACACCGATCCGCTGGACCGGCTCGCCATCCAGCACGGCTTCAGCCAGCTGCATCCGGCGCGGGCGATGGCCGCCTGGGTCACCGACAGCCCCAACACGCAGCTCAACGGGCGGGTCAGCTCGCTGCGCTTCCGCTTCGTGAGCGCGATGGCGGGGGTGCTCGGCATCGGCGGCGACCTGGCCGGGTGGAGCGAGGACGAGATCGCCGAGGCGCGCGAGTGGGTGGACCTGTACAAGGAGATCCGGCCGGTCGTGCAACACGGCGAGCTGCATCGGTTGCGGGCGCCCGAGGGCGGGCTGAGCGCGGTCCAGTACGTGCGCGGGGACGACACCGTCGTCCTCGCCTGGCTCCAGGCCCAGCACTACGGCGAGCAGCAGCCGCCGCTGCGCCTGCGCGGGCTCGACCCGGGCGCGGCGTACGCCTGCCTCGACACCTCGGCGGTGCACCGGGGTTCCGTACTGCTCCACCGGGGACTGCGCACCGCGCTGCGCGGTGATCTCGATGCCGCGGTCTTCCGGCTGAGGAGGGTCTGACCCCTTGCGGAGCGCAGCCAGGGAGGTAAGCGGCACTTGGGGCTAAATGGGCTATTTTGGTGCAACTCCCCTTGCTGTGACGGTAAATGGCGGGACTGCTGGTGAGCAGGATCATATTCGTGACAGTGCGTGGCGGAGTGCCGGGTGCGAATTCCAGTTCACGGGCGGTGCGTAAAGATCCGTAATCGACGGAGGGTGACGGGAATTCCGTGGTGAATTCCCGTCAGGCAACGACCGTCCGAATGGACTGGCTTGTACGGGGCAGCCCCGTCGGCTTACGGTCACCGCAATCCGGGTGGACCGCCGAATCCTGCCACCTCCCGGAATCCGCACTCACTCACTCACGCGTTGGCAGGAGCGGGGGACCCAGGTAAGTACGCCGGTGATCCGGACGTCTCATGCGTCCGGACCGGCTTTGGGGTGAAGTCGCGCAGCAGCGCGGCCGGGCATCTCCAGCCCGAACCCGACAGCTCACCTCGTAGGCGCCGGAGAGGAATGTTCCATGCCCGCAAAGGGTAAGCACCGCCGCCCGAGGTCCAACTCGATCACTCGCGGAATTGTCGCCGCGGGAGCGGGTGGAGCCGTACTCGCACTTCCCCTGATCACCGCCACCGGTGCGAACGCCGCGGAGAAGGCCGCAGCCCCGGCCGCCGCGTCCGCCTCCGCGGTGACCGAGAAGGCGACGCCGCAGAAGAAGGCCGACGCCAAGGTCTACTCCGTGGTCTCCGGCGACTACCTGTCGAAGATCGCCGAAGAGCAGAACGTGCGCGGTGGCTGGCAGGAGCTGTACGAAGACAACCGTGAGGTCGTCGGCGGCAACCCCTCGCTGATCCTGCCGGGCATGAAGCTGACGATCGGCGCCAAGGCGTCGGCGCCCGCGAAGCAGGCCCCGGCGAAGCCGGCGGCCGAGGCGCCTGCCGCGCCCAAGCCTGCCGCCCCCAAGGCCGAGGCCGCCGCCCCCAAGGTCGAGGCCAAGGTCGAGGCCAAGGTCGAGGCCAAGGCGGAGGAGTCCACTTCCGTGAACTCCGCCTCCGCCGCGCAGAGCACCGGCTCCGGCTTCACCGCCCCGGTCTCCGCGAGCGTCACCACCCCGTACCGCGCCGCCGGCGGCAGCTGGTCCAGCGGCTACCACACGGGCGTCGACTTCGCCGCGGCCAGCGGTACCCCGGTCAAGGCCGTCGGTGCCGGCACCGTCGTCTCCGCGGGCTGGAGCGGCTCGTACGGCAACGAGGTCGTCATCAAGCACGACGACGGCCGGTACTCGCAGTACGCCCACCTGTCCTCGCTGTCCGTCTCCTCCGGTCAGAGCGTCGGCGGCGGCACGCAGATAGGCCTCTCCGGTTCCACGGGCAACTCGACCGGCCCGCACCTGCACTTCGAGATCCGCACCGGCCCGAGCTACGGCTCGGACGTCGACCCGCTGGCCTACCTGCGCGGCCACGGCGTCACCGTCTGACCCGTCCAGGGCCGGCCCGAACGCTCCCCGTACGCCCCCTTCCGCTGCCCACACCGGGCGGCAGAAGGGGGCGTACGTGCGTTTTCGGGCTATTCCGGGTTGGACAAAACTTGACCGGTGTCATATATCACCCCGCGTCAACCCCTCCCTACGGTGGCGTAGGTCACTTGTTCCAGTGAAGGATGTGCCGACGTGGCAGACGATTCGAGATCATTCAGGGCAGGCACCATCGGGTCGTACGCGGCGATCGGCGACAGCTTCACCGAAGGCGTCGGAGATCCCGGACCCGACGGTGCGTTCATCGGCTGGGCCGACCGGCTCGCCGTACTCCTCGACGACCGCGTACCCGAGCACACGTTCCGCTACGCCAACCTCGCCGTACGCGGCCGTCTCCTCGACCAGATCGTGGCGGAGCAGGTCCCGCGCGCGAAGGCGCTCGCACCCGACCTGGTGAGCTTCTGCGCCGGCGGCAACGACATCCTCCGGCCCGGCAGCGACCCCGACGACGTCGCCGAGCGCTTCGAGCGGGCCGTCGCGGACCTCACCGGCGCCGTCGGCACCGTCATGGTGACCACCGGCTTCGACACGCGCACCATGCCCGTGCTGCGCCATCTGCGCGGCAAGATCGCGACGTACACGGCGCACGTGCGGGCGGTGGCCGACCGGTACGACTGCCCGGTGCTCGACCTGTGGTCGCTCAAGTCCATCCAGGACCGGCGCGCCTGGGACGTCGACCGGCTGCACCTCTCGCCCGAGGGCCACACCCGGGTCGCGCTGCGCGCCGCGCAGGTGCTGGGACTCGACGTCCCGGCCGACCCGGACCAGGCGTGGCCGCTGATGGCGCCGCGCGGCTCGCTGGAGGCGCGCAGGGACAACATCCAGTGGGCGCGGGAGCACCTGGTGCCGTGGATCGGGCGCCGGCTGCGCGGGGAGTCCTCAGGTGACCACATCGAGGCGAAGCGGCCCGATCTGCTGCCCCTGTGAGAGGGCGGCAGGTGCGCGGGGGACGCGTTCCAGGACGCCGCCCGCGAACACGTCGTACAGCGGCAGCGTCTCCAGGTGGACGTAGCCGATGTGGCAGTCGCAGACGGCGAGGGGGCAGACGCGCGGACGCAGTGCCCGCCGGTACGAGCCGTCGTAGAGGTTGCCGAGCTCGGCGCGCACGAAGTGGCAGCGGCGCACCGTGCCCTCGCCGTCCACCGAGATCACCGATTCGCCGGTCCGGCAGGGGAGACCGGCGGAGCGGTGCGGATGGCGGCTGTACGGGAAGAGGGGGTCCAGGGCCGTCCAGTGTCCGGCCTCCTCGTCCGTGTAGGTGCGGCCCTCGGCCGCGTTGACCCACAGGTAGACCTCGGAGGGGAGCGCGGCGCGCAGCCTGCGCGCCTCTTCGAGGTGCTCGGGGAAGCCGACCACGCCGACGCTGAAACGCACGCCGCGGGCGCTCAGTTCGCGGCACTTGGCGAGGAAACGGCCGTACGGTGTCTGCCCCGGGTGGTACGTGCACCACAGCGCGAGCGTGCCGAGGTCGGCGCCGTCTTCGCCCCCGGTGAGCCAGTCGGTGCGGCAGCTGAGGTTGGTCTGGATGGCGACGCGCCGGATGTGCGGCATGCGGGACAGCTCGGTGAGGGCGCGGCGGTACCAGGAGCGGACCAGGCCCTCGCCCCACGGCGTGAAGAGCACCGAGAGGCGGTCCCCGTCCGTCCGGGCGGCGGCCCACCCGGTGAAGCGCTCCAGCGCGGCGCGGTCGGCGCGCAACTGCTCACGGCTGTCGCGGCGCTTGGCGAACGGGCAGTACGGACAGTCGTAGTCGCAGGAGGCGAGGGGGCCGCGGTAGAGGATCGTGAGGTCCATGGCGGGGCTCACTTCAGTGCGTACGCGGCCATGGCGGCCCGTACGGCGGGGGAGAACAGCTCGGGACCCAGTGCGTCGGAGTGGGCGAGACCCTCGGGGGACAGGCGCAGCAGGCCCTCGGGCGCGCTGTCGTCGAGCCAGCCGCGGGTCGCGAAGCGGTCGAGCTCGGCGGGGAAGTCGGCGGCCGGGTCCGTACCGAACCGTGCGCGGTAGTCGGCCAGTGGCATGCCCTCGGCCTGGAGGAGCGACTGGAGGAGATGGCGGCGGCGGGCCTCGTCGGCGTCGACGTACCGGCCCACCTCCGCGCGGGAGAAGTCCTCCGTGGCGGTGTAGTCGTCGATGATCTGGCGGATCTCGCGCATGTCGACGGCGTAGTCGAAGGAGTAGTGGAGCGCCGAGGTGTACGAACGGGCTCCGCAGCCGAGGCCGATCATGCCGTCGGTCTGGCAGGCGTAGTCGTCGGCCGCCTGCTTCGGCGCGTCCGCGCGGCGGAACATGCGCATCGAGACCTGCTCGTAGCCATGGGCGAGGAGGTGGTCCCGGCCCTGGCGGTAGAGGCGCAGGCGCTGGGCGTCCCAGGCGGCGTCGGCCTCGGCGCCGAGGCGGCCGAGGCCGGTGAGCGGGCGTACGTACAGGGGGTAGAGGTAGAGCTCCTCGGGCCGCCAGGCGAGCGCCGCGTCGAGCGAGAAGCGCCAGGTGTCGGTGTTCTGGCCCTCGATGCCGTAGATCAGGTCGATGTTGAGCACCGGGATGCGGGCGTCGCGGACGGCGCCGAGGGCCGTCTCGACGTCCGCGCGGCGCTGGGGGCGCACGGCCGCGCGGGCCTCGGAGTCGACGAAACTCTGGACGCCGAGGCTGAGGCGGGTCGTGCCGCGGTCGGCGAGCACGGCGAGACGGCCGGGGGTCGCGGTGGCCGGAGACGCCTCGACGGACAGGGGCACGGAGCTCAGGTCCGCGCCCATCCGCTTCTCCGCTATGTCGCAGAGCCGTTCGAGCTCGCCGGGGTCGAGGAAGGTGGGGGTGCCGCCGCCGAACGCCGCGGCGGCGAAACGGGGTTCGCTGTGGCCCAGGGCGTCGCGGACGGCGGTCGCCTGCCGGTCGAGCGCGTCGAGGTAGCGGCCGGTCAGTTCGTCGGGGGCGCCGATCCGGGTGAAGAGATTGCAGAAGCCGCAGCGGACCTCGCAGAACGGTATGTGGAGGTAGAGGGAGAGGGCGTTCTTGGGTTCGTCCGCCCAGAGGCCGCGGAGGGAGGGACGGTTCTCCAGCTCGCGGTACGCCGTCTTGTGCGGATAGGCGTAGACGTAACTCTGGTAGGGGCGGGGCGTCGTGGTGCTCATCGGGTGGCCCCTTGATCGAGGGTGAAGTGGGCGTAGGGGACGGTCCAGACGGCCTCGTGGCCGAGGCGGTGGCCGGTGTAGCCGTCGTCGCCGTACGCCGTCCCGTGGTCGGAACAGACGATGGCGAAGCAGGGGCGGCGGCTGCTCGCGGCGGCGAACAGGCGGCCGATGTGCCGGTCGACGTACTCCAGAGCCGCCGCGTGGGTGGCGCGCGAGTCGCCGGCCTCGCGGGTGGCGCCGGGCAGATGGAACCAGTTCGGCTGGTGCAACGCGGAGACGTTGACGAACAGGAACAGCCGCTGGTCCGCCGGGAGCCCGGCGACGACCTGCTCGGCCCGGGCGACCTGTTCCTCGAAGGACGTGGGCGAGGCCACGCCGAACTCCGGCTCCCAGTGGCTCTCCTGGAACATCCCCGGCAGCACCGAGCCGAGCGGGCCCTGCCGGTTGAAGAAGCCGACACCGCCGATGCACACCGTGCGGTAGCCGGCGCCCGCGAGGCCGGAGACGAGGTCGGTGGTGTCGAAGACGAAGGTGCGCTCCGCGGTGGTCTCGCTGCCCGCGAAGCGCGCGGCGAACAGCCGGGGGTGGGGCCCCGGCGCGGCGGGCGTGGGCAGGAAGCCCGCGAAGATTGCCTGGTGCGAGGCGTAGGTGAAGCTGCCGGGCGCGTGCCGCTTCTCCCACGCGCCGCCGGGCAGGCGGGCGGCCAGGTTCGGTATGCGGCCGGCGGCGGCGAGCTCGACGGCGACGTCGTGGCGGAGGGTGTCGAGGGTGACGAGCAGCAGGTCGTGGCTGCCGACGATCTCGTTCATGTCAGGTGATCGCATGGTGGTTCCTTGTCGTGCGCCGCACGAGGGGAGGTACGGCGCGTTGCACGGCGCTTTGGGCAGCGCGTTGTACGGCGGCGACCTGCGCCGCGTAGGTGTCCAGGCCCTCGGCGCCGCTGCCGGGCAGCCCGGTGAGGCGCGGCAGCAGATCGCCGAACGCGTTGACCTCGCCGACGGCGAAGCGGCGCCAGCCGACGGCGGGCAGCAGATCGACACCGACACAGAGGGTGCGCGGGAAGCAGGCCGCTGCCCGCTCGCACACCTCCACGGCCTCCTCCCAGCTGCCACCGGCCGCGGCCATGGCGGCGCGGGCCTCGTCGAGGTCTCCGCGCGCGCCGCCGAGATGGAGGTTGGTCATGGGGGAGCGGCTGGTCCGTACGACGGCGTGCGTGGCCCTGCCGCCGGCCACGACGACCCGCAGGTCGGCGGCCCGGCCCCGCTGGGCGGCCTTGGGCAGCCAGCGCTCGATGTGGAGGCCGTCCGGTGCGAGCGCGTCCACGATCGCCGCGATCTCGCCTTCGTCCGTACAACGGCGTACCCGCAGGGAGTTGAAGAGCCGTCCCTGCGGATCGCGCTCCACGGAGGTGGTGGCCCGTACCCGGCCGGGGCCCGCCGTTTCGACGGCCAGCACGCCGGAGGCCGACGAGCCGTGCGCGAGCTTGACGAAGGCACGCGGCATACGGTGCGCGCGCAGCAGCTCACGTACCTCCGGCCAGCCGCGTACGCCCGGTGCCGTGGTCCCGGAGGTGGGCGAAGGCGGCACGGGAACGCCCGCGTCGTGCAGCACGGCATGGCACAGCCGCTTGTCGAACAGCACCGCCAGCTCGCCGGGGTCGTCGAGCAGGGTGCAGCCCGCCGCCGCCCGGCCCACTTCCCGTACGGCCTCGGTGAAGCGCTCGTACCAGCGCGCCGACCCCTCCACCCGGGTGCCGTCGCCGACGCCCCGCAGCAGCCGCTCGACCTCGGGGTCCTCACCGGGCGAGTCGATCCGTACGGTCTCGCCCGGCCGGAACGAGGCCCGGCCGCCGAGCACGTCGAGCCAGGGGACGACGCGCGCGGCGGGGAGCCCGGCGGCGGCCACGGCCTCCTGGAAGAGTGCGACGCGGCGGTTGGCGGGGTTGCCGACGACCGCGAAGCGCGGCCCCGGGTGCTTCGCGTCACTCGTCGACGGCGACATAGCGCGGTCCGTCGTCCTCGGGGTCCCAGTAGTCGGGCCCGTCGAGGTTCAGCCGCACGCCGTGCGGTTCGAGCGTCTTTCGCAGGCGCTGCCGGAGGGGCTCGGCGATGTAGTGGTGGTGCAGGTCCAGCTCGCTCAGGTGGGTGAGCGGCTGGCCGTCGAGCAGGGCCTGCGCGCCGGTGTCGCCGAGGGTGCCCATCGACAGGGCCGGCGAGTCCAGTCGGGCGACGACGGGCGCGGCGGCCACCGCTGCCGCGATCTCGTCCTGGATCTCGCTGTTCTGCACGCCCAGGTGGCGCAGGCGCGGAAGGGCGCCGCCGGACAGCAGGGGCGCGAGGTCGGCCACCGTCGCGTCGCCGCCGTAATGCGTGACACCCAGCCACAGCTCCAGGCGCTCCAGGGCGGGCAGGCGGGAGGCGCCGACGGCCCGGACGACGGAGCCGGGCAGGCCGTCGGATTCGAAACGCAGCACCCTCAGGGCGTCGTGACGGACCGGCCGCAGAGCCAGCATGTCCGTGTCGGAGAGCGACTCGCCGCAGCCGCGCACCGTCAGTTCCTCGAGCCGCGGGAATGCCTCAAGACACGGAGTGACGTCGGTCAGTTCCAGCCAGGACACCTCGCACTCTTCGCTGATGACGTCGGCGAGGAAGAGGCCGCGGAGCGCCGGGAAGCGGTCCGCGGCCGCGAGGACCAGGTCCAGGGCGGGACGCAGGGGCTCGTACTCGTCGTGCCACCACGGGCCGATCACCAGCGCACGGACCCGTGCGCAGTCCACCGAGCCGAGGAAGCGGTGCCACAGCTCGGTGAACGGATTCTCCTCGTCCCACAGACAGTCCAGGCGCCAGGCCACGGAGTCCGCGGGCGGAAGGGGCGGCGCGTGCGGGTCGCCGGGCTCGGGCAGGGTGAAGACGGGAAGCCCGTGGAAAAACTCGGGGTGCTCGATGTCGTTCATGGCCGGATCACTCCGCCACGGCGGTGTAGCGGCCCTCGGCGCCGCGGTTGTCCCACGGCTCCAGACGGTCCGACAGGTCGACACTTACGCCGTGGGGCTCCAGGGCGTCGGCCACCCGCTGCTCCATTTCCTCGGAGAGGAAGTGGTGATGCAGATCGAGGTGTTCGAGGTGGGTGAGCGGCTGGCCTCCGAGCAGCGCGGCGGCGCCCTCGTCGCCGAGAGTTCCGTTCGACAGGTCGAGGGTGTCCAGCCGGGCGACGACGGGGGCCGACGCGACGGCCGCGGCGATCTCGTTCTGGATCTCGCTGTTGCGCAGCCCGAGGTGGCGCAGCCCGGGGAAGAGGGTGCCGGAGAGCAGCGCCGCGAGGTCGGTGGTCTCGGTGTTGCCGCCGTACTCGGAGATGCCGAACCACAGGTCCAGGTGGTCCAGCGAGGGCAGTTCGCTCTCGGTGACGCCGCGCACGACCTGCGCCGGCAGGCCGCCCGACTCGAAGACGAGCGAGCGCAGCCGCTCGTGCCGCACCGGCGGGAAACCCAGGCCCGGGCCGCCGCGCACGCCGAGCTCCAGCAGACGGGGGAAGGTGCTGAGCAGGCCCGTGACGTTGGAATGTTCGATCCAGGAGATCTCGGCCTCCTCCTGGGACAGGTCACCGATGAAGACGGCCTCCAGGGAGGTGAGCCGGTCGGCCGCGGCGATGACCAGGTTGACGGGGTAGCTCGAGTCCTTCTCGTACGTCTCGCCCCACTGGCCGATGATCAGCGCGCGTACCCCCGCGGGATCGACGGTTTTCAGGAACGTGTCGAACCTTTCCTCCCAGGGGCCGTCCTCGTCCTCGAACGGATCCACGGAGATGCGCCACGCCGCCGCGTCCGCGGCGGGCAACGACGCCGGGAGGCCGGGACGGAAGTCGACGGCCGGGAGGCCGAGCAGTTCCTGCAGATGGTCCACACCGGACATGACCCTGGTCTCCTGACGCTGTTGACACTGTACGAGCGACTGACGTGCGAAAGGTTTATCAAGTGACACTGACAATCCCGTGAGCGGGCTCGTTTCCGCAGGTCAGCCACGATTGTCAGACCCGGGCCGTAGCGTTTTCCACGGGGTCGGCACAGAGTGTGCGGCCCGGGAGGGGAGACAGCCATGTACCGGCAAGGGGACGTACTGATCGTGCCGTTGGATGAATCGGCGGTGCCGGCGCATCTGGCGGACGCCTCAGGTGAACGACGCGACGCGCGAGGCCGGCTGGTGCTCGCGCTGGGCGAAGTCACCGGGCACGCGCACGCGGTGCAGGGACCCGGCAGGCTGCTGCGGGAGGCGGGCCCCCTCGATCCGATGCTGCTCCATCTGCCCGAGGGCGGACGGGTCGTGCACGAGGAGCACGCGGCGATACCGCTGCCCAAGGGCTGGTACCGGGTGGTGCGCCAGCGCGAGTACGTACCGGGATCGGTCCGCATCGTCGCGGACTGAGCGACGCGGAACCAGGGACACGGAACCACGGGCCAGGGATCAGGGGACAGGGAATTCGATGCAGCATGTGAACACTTGGCGGGCCGTCGCGGCGGCGACCGGTGCGGCGGACCGCGCGGCCGCGGAGGAGGGCGTGCGGCTCGCCTACCGCACGGCGGGGCTGGCGGAGCCGGAGCGGATCGTCTGGGCCGCCTCGCCCAAGGCGGCGGTCGAGGCCGTCGAACGGCTCACCGGTGCGGGACGTTCGGTGCGCGACGAGGTGCGCACCGGGCCGTGGGCCGAGGAACGGCGCCGCGTGCACGACGAGTTGGGGCCGGCGGGCTGGGCCGAACTGTGGTCCGCCACCGGTGCCCAGCTGTGGGACACCACCAGGGAACTGGCCGAGCGGATACGGACCGGAGTCGTCGCCGAGCTCATGGAGCGGCCGGAGGACGAGTCCGACGTACGGCTGGTCCTGCTCGACGCGGTGCTCGGCCAGCACGACGCCGCCTGGCTCGCGGCGTTCGACGGCCGGGGCGACCGGCTCGCGGGGTTGGCGCAGGTGGCCAGGCACGCGGGCTGGTGGTGGCCGTACGAGAACGCCGTGGTGATCAGCGAGCGACCGGTGGAGCTGCACCGTGACGAGGCCGGACGGCTCGACCGGGGTGACGGCCCCGCCCTGGCCTTCCCCGACGGGTTCGCGCTGTACGCCTGGCGCGGTATGCCCGTACCGGCGGCGTTCCTGGACGAGTTGACGTCACTGAGGCCCGCGCGCATCCGGGCCGAGGAGAACGCCGAGCTGCGGCGCGTGATGCTGGAGCACTACGGCTACGACCGCTACCTCACCGAATCAGGCGCCCAGCCCGTCCACCGCGACGAGACCGGCGTCCTCTGGCGCATAGCCCTGCAGGGTGACGAGGACGTGGTGATGGTCGAGGTGGTCAACTCCACGCCCGAGCCGGACGGCACACGCCGGACGTACTGGCTGCGCGTGCCGCCCAGGACGAGGACGGCGAAGGAAGGGGTGGCCTGGACGTTCGGTCTCGGCCAGGAGGAGTACGAACCGGTGCGTCAGACCTGAGAGAAGCCCGCGCGGGCTCCAGGAGCTCCAGGAGCTCCAGGAGCGCCAGGAGCGCCAGGAGCTCCACGAGCTCCAGGGGCTCTAGGCGGAGAGGAGGTCGCCCGGTCCGATCAGGTCCGTGTTGCCCTCCGTCGCGCAGGCGTGGGCGCCCGCCCGCGCGCCCAGGCGGGCGCACTCCTCCAGGCCCCGGCCGGTGAGGCGCCCGTACAGGAACCCGCTGACATACGCGTCCCCGGCGCCGTTGGAGTCCACCACCGGGCCGGGCGGCACGGTCGCGGGGACCGGGTGCGGGGTGCGGCTGCCGTCCCGCGTCAGCAGGTACGAGCCGCCCGCGCCTGCCGTGGCCACCACGGCCTCGGCGCGGCCCTCGCGCAGGATGTCCCGCATCACGGAGGCGATCCGTTCGCCGGCGCCCGCCGCGCTGAGGAACACCAGGTCGCAGCGGAGGGCGAACTCCTTGTGGTGGTCGGTGAGTCCGTCCCAGTCGTGCAGATCGGTCGAGACCGGGACGCCGAGTTCATGGATGTCGTCGAGCAGGTGCCGGGCGAAGTTCATGATGGACAGGTGGACATGCCCGGTCCGCCGCAGGTGGGGGAGGTAGAAGTCGCGGGGCATCCGCAGACCGTCGGGGTCGCGGGCGTCGTAGAAGGACATCCGGCGGCCCGTCGAGCTGTCGACGAGGTTCACCGCCCGGCGGGTGCCCGCGGGCGAGATCAGCGGTTCGAAATCGACACCGCCCTTGGCGAGCCGCTCCCTGACCTGCCCGCCGACCCAGTCGTCGCCGATGAAGTCGATGAACTTCACTTCGAGCCCAAGAGCCCGGCAGCCCAGCGCGACATTGCCTCCGGTGTGGCCCGGCCACTCGCGGACGGGTGGCACGCCGATCGAGTCGGCGAGCGGTACGGGCAGCGAGTCGACGCGGACGACCGTGTCCACCCCGCTGCCGCCGACCACCAGGACGTCGTACCTCGCGCGTTCAGACTGCTGTTCCGACACCGCAACCCCTTCCGGTTCCGCTGGGCACAGTATGGATGGTACGGAGAGGTGACAGGGCTGGAGTGGTGCGACCGGTCCGGTGGCGGCCGATGCTGGGATGGCCTCCTGACTCCGGAAGGACCAACTCCATGTCCGTACGTACGGCATCAACGGCATCAACGGCGTCCACGTCCGCCATCTTCCCCTCGTCGCTCCTCTCGTCGGCCGCGGCCCGAGCCCTCACCGCCGTCGTACTCACCGGCGGACTGCTGGTGACCGGCGCCGCCGCACCCGCCATGGCGGCGCCGCCGTCCGCCCCCGCGACAGTCCTCCCGGCAGCCGCGCCCGCTGCCGCCGCCACCGTCTCCGTGAGCGGCGAAGGCAGAGCTTCGACCGCCCCCGACACGGCTGTCCTCGCCGCCGGGGTCGAGACGACGGAACCCACCGCGAAGCGGGCGTTGGCCGCCCAGTCCGCAGCCGCCGACGCGCTGCTCGCCGCCGTACGCGAGCAGGGCATCGACGACAGCGACGTACGGACCGAGAGCCTCTCCCTGAACGCCGTCCACCAGCACACCGACCGGGCCTCGAAGCTGACCGGTTACCAGGCGGGCCAGTCCTTCTCCATCACGATCCGGGACATGGGCAGGACCGGCGCGGTCATGGAAGCCGTGACCGACGCGACGGGTGACGCGGGCCGGATCAGCGGCGTCGCCTTCGACGTGGCCGACCCGTCCGCCCTGCGCGCCAGGGCCCGCGAGGCCGCACACGCCGAAGCGCGGTCGAAGGCCGAGCAGTACGCGCGGCTCAGCGGCCACCGGCTGGGGCGGCTCGTCTCGCTGGCGGAGACGGGAGACGGGGCGCACCGCCCGTTGGACGTGCCCACCGCGGCGTTCAGCGAGGGCAGAGTGCCGGTGGCGCCCGGTGAGGTCCAGGAAGAGGTCACCGTCACCGCGGTGTACGAACTGGAGTGACGTGTCCGGCCCTTCAGCGGGCGGCGGCCGCCAGCACCGTGCGGTCGATGCCCAGCTCGCGCGCCAGCGCGTCGTCGGTCCACTCCAGCATGGCGCTGCGGGACAGGGACCCCGCGTACGAGGTCATCTGAACGGCGAGGCCGTCCAGCAGGGCCGTCAGCCGCCAGGCCGCGGACGCGGGGTCCTCGCACCGGAACTCACCGGCCTCGGCGCCCTCCGTGATGACCTCGGCCAGCGCCGCCTTCCACTGCTGGTCGAGGTCACGGGCCACCGCGCGGAGCGCCGGCTCGCGCAGCGAGGCCGCCCAGCCCTCGATCCACAGCTTCCATCCCTTGGCCTGCCCGGTCGGCGCGTACCAGCGGACCGCGGCGCGCAGTCTGCGGACGGCGCTGGTACGACGGCCGAGCAGCTTGCGCAGCTGTGCGAGATCACCCTCGGCGGCGTACGTGAAAGCGGCCGCGACCAGCTTCTCCTTGGTCGAGAAGTGGTAGAGGACCAGTGCGTTGCTCACCGAGAGGGCCGAGGCGACATCGGCGATGCGTACGGCGCCCACACCCCGTGCCTCGATCTGTTCGACCGCGGCGCGCAGCATCTCCTCGCGCCGTTCCTCCACGCTCAACCGGACCCTTGCCACGCGACAACCCTACACACGGGCCGCCCGGCCAGGCCGGTCGCCGGGGTGCCGTCGAGCCCTTGACAGTGCGCTGTGGCGCGGGCCACAGCCGCCTCTACTGACTGTCTATTCAGTCAGTGCGAAGTGCCGCGCCTGTACGCACTCCCCGTACCGCCGTAGGAGTCAGCCCCGTGACCCAAGCACCTCCCTCCCGATCAGCAGCAGCGACAACAGCAGCAGCGACAGCAGCAGGGACCGCCGCCGAAGCGCCCGACCTCTCCGAGGGCTGGGGCGAACAACGGGGCAGGCTCCGCAAGGACCTGCGCCGCCTCGACGTCCTCTTCTTCCTCATCTGCACACTGGTCGGCCTCGACACCATCGGCTCGGTGGCGGCGCAGGGCCCCCAGGGCCTGACCTGGATGGCGATCCTCGCGGTCGTCTTCTTCCTCCCGTACGGGCTGCTCGTCGCCGAGCTCGGGTCCGCCTTCCCGGTGCAGGGCGGCCCGTACGTCTGGACGCGGCTCGCCTTCGGGCGGCTCACCGCCGGGCTCAACCAGATCCTCTACTGGATCTCCAACCCCGTCTGGGTGGGCGGCAGCCTGTGCATCATCGCCCTCACCACCTGGGAGGAGTTCTTCACCCCGCTGCCCGGCGGCTGGAAGTACGCCGCAGGACTCGTCTTCATCCGGGGCGGGGCGCTCGCCGTCGTACAGTCCGTGCGCATCGGCAAGTGGGTGCCGATCGCCGGTGCGGTCGCGCGGATCGTACTGCTCGGCTTCTTCCTCGTCTCCGTAGCCGTCTTCGCCGCGCGGCACGGCGTGCACCCCCTGCCGGCCGGTGAGTTCGCCCCCCACCTACGTCGGCTTCGTCGCCCTCGTCCCCGTCCTGATCTTCAACTTCGTCGGCTTCGAACTCCCCAGCTCCGCCGCCGAGGAGATGAAGAACCCGCGCCGCGACATCCCCCTGTCCATCCTCCGTTCCGGTCTCGCCTCCCTCGTCCTGTACGGCGGCCCGATCCTCGGCATCCTCTTCGTCCTCCCCAGCCAGGACATCGGCAGCCTCGGCGGTTTCATCGACGCCTGCAAGGCCGTCTTCACCGTCTACGGAGGATCGATCGCCGCCGACGGCACGGTCACCCTCACCGGTGCGGGCTCCGTCTTCGGCGGGATCGCCGCCGCCGGGCTCATCGTCGGACTGCTGACCAGCGGCGTCACCTGGGCCATGGGCGCCCACCGCGCGCAGGCCGTCGCCTGCGCCGACGGGGCGGGCCCGGCCTGGCTCGGCGCCATCTCCGAGAAGCACGGCACGCCGGTACGGGTCAACCTGCTCTCCGCCGTCCTCGCCTCCCTCCTCTTCGTCGTCGCGCTCAACCTGTCCGGCGGCGACGGCGAGAAGTACTTCGCGGCCGGTCTCGGCCTGACGATCTCCACCACCTTCGTCTCGTACGTCATCACCTTCCCCAGCCTGGTCGTGCTGCGCCGCAAGTACCCGGACGTCACGCGTCCGTACGCCGTACCCGGCGGTCGCGCCGGGACATGGCTGGTGACGGTGTTCGCGACCGGGTTCGTGGCCTTCACCGTCGTCGTGCTGATCCGGCCGGGCTTCGGCGTCGGCTGGTTCGGCACCGAGGGGTCGGCCGCCGCCTCGCTGCCCGAGGCCTTCGCGGGCGAACGGCTCCAGTACACGCTCAGCCAGGTCGTGCCGCTGCTGCTGTTCCTGGCGACCGGGCTGGTCTTCTACGCGCTGGGTGCGAAGACGCGGCGCTCCAAGGGATGAGCGATCCGGTGACGGGATAGCGTGCGTGGCATGGGTGACGCGTACGTGTGGGTGGCCGACCTGGACGCCCGGCCGGAGGAAGCCGCCGTGCTCGCCGGCCGGGTCATGGACTGGCTGGAGCACCGGGGCATCGTCCGGGGCGAGCTGACGAACTGCCTGCCCGGCGACGAACTCGGCAGGCCACCGGGACCGCACGCCGCGCACGCCGCGCACGCCGTCACCGAGGACGCGGTGACGACGGGCGCGGCGTGCGGCGTGGTCGTGGAGATCGAGCGCCGTGTGTACGTGGGCGCGGGCCTCTGGACCGCCGCCTGCCCGCACTGCGGTGCCAAGACAGAGCACGCGGACAGCGGCCCCGACATGTGGACGCACACGTGGGCCCCGCTGCTCGACGACCTGTACGCCTGGTTCGGCGGTACGGGCCCGGGCAGCGGGACCTGTGTGCGCTGCGGTGAGCGGGCCGACTTCCTCGCGTGGCGGATGGACCCGCCGGTCGCGGTCGCACACCTGGGGCTGGTGCTGTGGAACTGGCCGCCGCCGGCCGAGCCGTTCCTGACGGAACTCTCCGGGGTGCTGGGCGGACACCGGCTGGTGACCGCGAGGACCACGGTCTGACGGACCGCTGCCGGGCCCTGCGGGGCTGTTCCTCCACCCGCCCCTTCCCGCGGTGCCATGGTGCGGCCCTCACCGGAGAATCCTGCCCGTCCGGCGTTTGAGGACACCCCGGAGGGCGTTCGGGGGTCCGGGGCGTGCTCCTTCCCCGTTCAGGAAGGGCAGGGTCGGGGAAGAGGGCCCCCAGGTGCTACCGCGCGGCGGCCACGGCCGCCGCGGTCCGTCCGTACACCTGCTTGCCGAGCCACTGCCCGCCGTCCAGCGTCAGACACTCGCCCGTCAGGTACGACGCCCGCTCGCCCAGCAGGAGCTCCCGCGACGGTCTCGTCCCCGCCCTGTCGGACCCGGCGCACATAATGGAAAAGAGACTGAACCTCTGGAGGCCCTGTGACCGGTGCTGACGCCCTGCCGTCGCTGCGATCCCGGCTGCGCGCGCTGCGGACCGCCGCTTTCGGCGCGGATCCGGCGGGAGAGCGGATGGAGCGCATCCGCCGCTCGCCCCACTTCGCCGACGGGGTCTTCCAGAACCCGGTGGGTGCCGGGCCGAGGGCCTCCGCGACGACTCTGGAATTCGCGAAGCTCTACTTCCGCAAGGAGGAGCGGCGCCGCAGGTCTCCTGTCGGGCCGGTGCCTCTCCACGCCACGCTCCTCGCCGATCTGGCCCAGCCTCCGGTCACAGGGCTGCGTCTCACCTGGATGGGTCATTCGAGCGTGCTCGCCGAAATCGACGGGCGGCGCGTGCTCTTCGATCCGGTATGGGGGCAGCGCTGCTCCCCCTTCGCCTTCGCGGGCCCCAAGCGGCTGCATCCCGTTCCCGTGCCGTTGGCCTCGCTCGGCCCCGTCGACGCCGTGGTGATCTCCCACGACCACTACGACCACCTGGACATGCCCACCATCCGTGCCCTCGCGGGCACCGGCACGGTCTTCGCGGTGCCGCTCGGCGTCGGCGCCCACCTGGAACGCTGGGGCGTACCCGCCGACCGGATGCACGAGCTCGACTGGAACGAGACGGCGAAGATCGCCGGACTCGGCCTGACCGCCACCCCCGCCCGCCACTTCTGCGGCCGCGGCCTGCGCAATCAGCAGCACACCCTCTGGGCCTCCTGGGCCGTCGCGGGGCCGGAGCACCGGATCTACCACAGCGGCGACACCGGCTACTTCGAAGGCTTCAGGGACATCGGCGCCGAGCACGGCCCGTTCGACGCGACCATGATCCAGATCGGTGCTTACAGTGCGTACTGGCCGGACATTCACATGACCCCTGAGCAGGGAATCCGTACCCATCTCGACGTGCAGGGCGGGCAGCCGCTCGGGGTGATGCTGCCGATCCACTGGGGCACGTTCAACCTGGCTTTCCACCCGTGGGCGGAGCCGGCCGAACGGACCATGTTCGCCGCGCACGAGGCCGGTGTGGCCACTGCCGCGCCCCGGCCGGGGGAGCCGTTCCAGCCGGCCGACAGGCCGGCGGTGACCCCGTGGTGGCGGTCCGTGGCCGGACCCGTCGAGGGCGGCTGGCCTGTCTGGCCGCCGGTGGAGTCGGCCCAGTTGGACCTCGCGGCCGACTGAGTGCCGTGATCCGCAAGCCCCGGTGATCCGCAGGTGCCGGTGATCCGCGGCGGCCGGTCTGCGAGCCCGGCTGGAACACTTCTGGGGTGCCGGCCGGAAGGACGCCATTCCTGTACGTCGGCACCGGCTCGGTGGTGGAGGTTCCGGGCACTGCGTTTCAGTGCTTCCCCGGCGTACGTGAAAACCGTCTGCGGTCAGCGGCCGGAGCATCAGCGGAAAACACGAAGTCCCCCGCCGCTCGCACGGTTGGGGACTTTGCTTCCTTCAAGGCTGAATACGTCAATGAGCCGCCTGGTACTTCTCCATCAAGTCGGCCGGGATACGGCCGCGACTGTTCACCTCAATGCCCTGGCTCTGGGCCCACTCGCGAACCTTGGCCGCATCTGTTCCGCCGGACTGTGCGCGCTTGGCGATCCGGCGGGCACCACCGCCGTTGACCTTGCGGCCCGCACCCATAAAAGGCCCCAGGGCATCCAGCAGTTTCTGGTAGTTGTCCGGTCCCAGGTCGATCTCGTAGTTGACGCCGTCCACGCCAAAGGCGTGAGTGGCGATGTCCTCGCCCTCGGTTCCGGTGAGATCGTCGGTATAGATCGTTACGGTGCGCTGAACCATCGGAGTAGTCCCTTTCCTGTTTGTGAAAAATAGCCTACTCGCCGTGGCGGGAGCCAGTCACCTGATGCCCTGCCCGAAGTTACGGACCGCCTGCCACTCAAGCGGGACGTAACGCTCAAATGGGACGGGTTTGCTCTGCGGAAGGTGAATCCAGGGGGTCGTCGGTGCCGTGGTCGCTCGTAAAAAAGAGCGGAGCGCCATTAGCCGTACGGCGGCGTTCCGGGACTCCGTGGGTGACAAACCGGTGGTCTTCCCTGCCGAGCTTTATACCGTCTGCTGTTATGCGCCTGTTTCCATTCCGGGGGCGCTGAATGAATTCCCCCCGCCCGGCCCTGCGCGCCGTCCCGGAGCGGCCCCGGAGGCGGGCGCGGTCCCGGGCGCGGAGGCGGCCCCGGCCGGGGGCCGGGCGGCCGGGGGCCGGGCGGCCGGGGGCCGGGCCGTAAGTTTTTCGGCCTGGCGTGCGAGGTGTCATACCAGAGTGGGGAGCTGTGCGGGCAAGTTCGGCAACTGCCCGTCGATCATGAAAGGTTGCCGACTACTGTGAGTGTCCGGTGATCGACATGGGGCCACATCGCCCAGGTTGAACAGCCCAGACCGGCAGTGGTCGAACAGTCGAACAGACGTAGTGCGTCGATCCCTGGGGCCCACGTACCAAGGACACTGATGTCTCAACTCCGCGCACCCGCCGCGCGCGCAGACCGCCGTGAGGGCGGACGGCACGGACGGCCGGGCGCACGCCCCCACCCCGCGCAGCCGATGCCCGATGCCCGTCTGCGCCCTCAGCTCCTGCGTGCCGCCGTGCTTCCGGCCGTCGTGGTCACTCTCAGCGGCGCCGCTGCCGTGCTGTTCACCCTCCGTTCCGGCGCCACCGGGCCGACGCGCGACTTATGGGTCGCGCTCGCCGGGGCCGCGGCCCTCGCCGTCGTCGCGCTGGCGGCGGCCGTCGTGGGCGCCGACCGGGCCGCGAAGACCGTGTTCGACCGCTGCGACGCGCTGCGCAGGTCCAGCGCCCGCGGGCAGGCCGACCTGCGCGCGCTCGTCGAGCAGCTGCGGTGCGGCGAGGAGCCGTCCGTCCGGCGCACGCCGCCGCCCGGCGCGCAGGGCGGCGGCGAATTCGACCTGCTGGAACTGGAGCTCGGGCGGGCGCACGAGGCCGCCGTGGGCGCCGTCGTGCAGGTCGCCCAGTTGTCCAGCAGCGCCGACGCGGACCAGAAGGTCGAGGTCTTCGTCAATCTGGCCCGCCGTCTCCAGTCGCTCGTGCACCGCGAGATCCAGCTGCTCGACGAGCTGGAGAACGACGTCGAGGACCCCGACCTGCTCAAGGGCCTCTTCCACGTCGACCACCTGGCCACCCGCATCCGCAGGCACGCGGAGAACCTCGCCGTTCTCGGCGGCGCGGTCTCCCGGCGCCAGTGGAGCAACCCGGTGACCATGACGGAGGTACTGCGCTCCTCGATCGCCGAAGTCGAGCAGTACTCACGGGTCAAGCTGGTGCCGCCGATCGACGGCACCCTGCGCGGCCACGCCGTCGCCGACGTCATCCACCTCCTCGCCGAACTCGTCGAGAACGCCACGGTGTTCTCCGCCCCGCACACCACCGTGCTGCTCCGCGCCCAGCACGTCACGGCGGGCCTGGCCATCGAGGTCGAGGACCGGGGCCTGGGCATGCCCGTCACCGAGCAGAACAAGATGAACGCCCTGCTCCACGACCCGGACAACGTCGACGTCGGTCACCTGCTCCAGGACGGGCGCATCGGCCTCTTCGTGGTGTCCGCGCTGGCTCGCAGACACGGCATCACCGTCCGGCTCCAGGCCAACATCTACGGCGGTGTCCAGGCCGTACTCGTCCTGCCCCAGGTGCTGCTGGGCGGGGACGACCAGGACGGTCTCGCGTGGGTGGCGACCGCCGGGACGCGGCAGGAAACCCCCGCACCGGCGCCGGGCGCCCCCGCACTCACGTCCGTACCCGCCCCCGCGCCCGCCGCCCCCCGGACTCCCGCTCACCTGACCGGAGCCCACGGCAACGCGCCGCTCCCGGTGCGCGGCGACCGGGAGGACCGGTCGACCCCGGCCGCCGCCCCCCCGGGCGTCAACCGCTCCACCGCGCCCGGGTTCCCCGTCGAACCGGTCCCCGCGCAATCGCACTCACAGCCGCAGCCGCCCGCGGACGGATACGGGAGCGGCGCGGTGAGCGGCCGCCCCCGGCTGCCCAGGCGCCGCAGCCAGGAAAACCTGGTGCCCGAGCTGAGAGAAGCCCCCGCCGCTCGCCAGGAGGACGAGTACCCCGCCCTCCACGACCCGGGTCTGATGGCGGCCTTCCAGCGAGGCATCGGCCTGGCGGAGGCACAGCCGGACCCGCACCTCTTCCCACAGCCGGACCACCAGGCCCCGGACTGGGCGCCGGCCCCGGACTGGGCACCGGCCCTGGAGCAGCACCAGCCGCAGCCGTACCACCCGCGAGGGGACGACGCGGGCTGACCGCTCCCGTCGTCCTCCCCGTCCTTCCGTCCCGCGGTACCCCAAGGAGTAGATGCACCATGGCGAGTGATGCGCCGACCGGCCGAGTGTCCGACCTCGACTGGCTGTTGAGCGGCCTGGTCCAACGTGTTCCCTTCACGCGCAACGCGGTTCTGCTCTCCGCCGACGGCCTGGTGAAATCGGTCCACGGCCTCGACAACGACAGTGCCGACCACATGGCCGCCCTCGCCTCCGGCCTGTACTCGCTCGGCCGCAGCGCGGGCGCCCGCTTCGGTGACGCCGGCGAGGTCCGCCAGATCGTCGTGGAGCTCGACTCCACCCTCCTCTTCGTCTCCACCGCGGGCTCCGGCACCTGTCTCGCGGTACTCGCGGGCCGCGATGCGGACGCGGCGGTGCTGGGCTACGAGATGGCGATGCTCGTCAAGAGCGTACGGCCGTACCTGGCGACACCGGCCAGGCAGAGGGCGGGCGCACCGAGCGCCACGGGATTCTGAGGGTGCCGCCCTCGCAGGACGTGCCGTGGCTCGACGACGCGGCCGGCCGGCTCGTCCGCCCGTACGCGGTGAGCGACGGCCGCACCCGTCCCACCACCGCCCTCGACCTGCTGTCCATGGTGCGGGCCACCGGAGTGGAGCCGCTGATGCACCTCGGTCCCGAGCACGCCCAGGCACTCGGGCTGTGCGCACGTCCCACCTCGGTGGCGGAGCTCGCGGCGTACCTGCGGCTTCCCGTGGTCGTCACCAAGGTGCTGCTGTCCGACCTGGTCGGCTGCGGAGCGCTCACCACCCACGCCCCCCGCTTCGACGACCAGCCCACCGACCTATCCCTGCTGGAGGCAGTGCTCGATGGCCTACGACGACGGCTCTGATCTGTTTCCCACCGCACTCAAGATCCTCGTCGCGGGCGGGTTCGGCGTCGGCAAGACGACCTTTGTGGGAGCGGTCAGCGAGATCGCACCACTGAGCACGGAAGAACTGCTCACCCAGCTGAGCGTCGGGACCGACCGCCTGGAAGGTGTCGAGGACAAGTCCACGACGACCGTCGCCATGGACTTCGGCCGGATGACTCTCGACGACCGGCACGTGCTGTACCTCTTCGGCACCCCCGGCCAGGAACGCTTCTGGTTCATGTGGGACGAACTCTCCAAGGGTGCCCTCGGCGCCGTCGTGCTCGCCGACACCCGCCGCCTCCAGGACTGCTTCGCGGCCCTCGACTTCTTCGAGCGGCGCGGCATCGAGTTCGTCGTGGCCGTCAACGAGTTCGACGGTGCCCACCGTTACGCACCGGGGGAGGTGCGGGCCGCGCTCGACCTCGGCCACGAGATCCCCGTCGTGCTGTGCGACGCCCGTGTCGCCGCCTCGGGGATCAACGCGCTGGTCACCCTCGTCCGGCACCTCCTCACCCTCACCCCGGCCCTGCCGAGTTACGGAGCTCCCACATGACCCACCACAGGATCGGCCCCCTGCTGCTTCCCCCCGCCGACCCTCAGGCGCCCGCCCGTGTCCAGCGGCTCCACCAGCTCGGGCTGGGCGACCGGGCCGTGCCCGCGTTCGACGCGTTCGCCGACCGGCTCGCGGAGGTGACCGGCGCGCCGTACTCCATGGTCAACTTCATCGACGAGAACCGGCAGTTCTTCGCCGGACTGCACACCCCGGCCGGCACGCACAGCGGTACCGACCTGGGCGCGGTGGCCGCGACGAGCCTCATCGGCCGGTTCCTCGCCCGCGACCACGGCTACTGCCCGCATGTCGTCGCGCGGCGCAAGGCGCTCGTCCTGGAGGACGTCTGCGACTACCCGCGGTTCGCGGGCAACCCGGTCGTCGACGAGATCGGCATCCGGTCGTACATGGGCGCGCCCGTCATCGACCGTACGGACATCCTGCTCGGCACCGTCTGCGTCGTCGACACCGAGCCGCGCCAGTGGGGGCGGGCAGGACTGGAGACGATCAAGGCGATGGCCGCGGAGCTGGCCGAACTGATCCGGCGCCGGGAGGACGGCGGGATCTGGCTCTGACGGAGGTCCGCACACCGCACACGCCGCGCGGTGACGTCATACGTCCGCGACCGATCCGTCGGGGAAGCCCAGCCGGACCGATCCGGCCACGCCCTCGACCTCGACCGTGACGGCCTCGCGCAGCGCCTGGGGGTGGACCGTGTCCCGGGACAGCGTGATCAGGGACACCTGGACGCTGTGCCCGCCCGGATGGGCGCCGAGCCGCAGACACGGTGTCGCGGAGTGCGGACCGTACGCGTTGGCCTGTACGTCGCGCGAGACCGCGGCCTCCTCCCCGTCCCAGCCGTACAGCGCGACGACCGCGCTGGTCAGGCCGTCGGCCGTACGGGCCAGGGCCCAGCCGGGGCCCGTTTCCGCCCGGGGGCGCTCGGACCCCGCCACCGCGTGGCCGCCCTCGCGTACGCCCGCCCCTTCCGGGGCCTCCACCCGGTGGACGCGCACCTCCCACGGTCCGTACAGCACGCTGGTCGTGTCGATACGGAACTCCCGCTCGTCGCCGGGAAGGTGTGCGACGTGCCAGGAGGAGGCGGTACGCCCCGTGCAGTCGCCGGGGTTGATCCGGCGGCGGCGCGAAGGGGTGCCGTCGGGCGCGAGGAGCGCGAGATGGTTGTCGACGGCGCGCGTCCAGGCGTGCGCGGCGGCGTCGGGCGCTGTCACCGTGGAGTAGCCGAACTTCGCGTAGTGCGGATCGTCCTCGGCGCCGCCGGTGAGCGGATTGTGGTCGCTGCCGTGGTTGACGAGGCGCACGATGCCGTCGTGGCGGGTGCCGTGGAGCAGCCAGCCGGGAGCTGGCAGCGCGGTGTACTGGTCGGACTCCTCGACGGGGAGCGGCAGTTCGCGCGAGGTCCACGTGGGGTGGTCGGCGGGCAGGAGGAGGCCGAGGAAACCCTTGCTCGCCCAGTAGGGGGACGCGGGACCCGAGTAGGGCTGGGTCGAGGGGAGGAAGGTGTCGTACCAGCCCAGGGTCAGCAGTCCCCGCTCGTCGGGGACGCCGCGCTCCGCGAAGTGCCGGAGCACGCCGGAGGCGAGGCGCCTGGTGACGCCCGGCTCCAGCGGGGTGCAGTCGGCGAGCGCGCCCATCCATACGGGGGCGACGGACGCGAAGCGGTAGGTGAGGGAGCGGCCCTGGTGGACGGGGGAGCCGTCGCCGCCGAAGAAGTGCGGGTAGGTGGTGAGGAACTGGGAGAGGCGGTCCCGGTAGGCGGGGGTGCGGCCGCCGTCGTCGGCACCTGCCATCCGGGACCACAGCAGCGGGTAGAGATGCATCGCCCAGCCGGTGTAGTAGTCGAAGTTCCGGCCGTCGCCGTCGGTGTACCAGCCGTCGCCGACGTACCAGTCCTCGATGCGGTCCAGGCCGCCCTCGATGTCGGAGCGGCTGTGCGGCGCACCGACGGAGGCCAGGAACTGCTCGGACACGACCTGGAAGAGCCGCCAGTTGTTGTCCCAGGTACGGCCGCCGACGAAGCCGGAGAACCAGTCGGTCACCCGTTCCTGGACGCGGGTGTCGAGACGGTCCCAGATCCAGGGGCGGGTCTCGTGCAGGCCGACGGCGATCGAGGCGGCCTCGACCATCTGCTGGGAGCAGTCGGTGAGGCGCGGCCATGCCTCGCCGGAGACCGAGCCGGAGCGGGAGACCGGGCCCGAGTCCGGGTCGGTGCCCGTTGTCAGACCCCGCACGTACCTTTCGATCAGGCGAGGATCGACGTCACCGCCCGATCCGGCGATCCGGAAGGAGGCCAGCAGGAATGAGCGTGCGTAGCCTTCGAGGCCGTCCGAGACCACTCCCGACCAGCTGCCACGGCCGGGGAGCCGGTACTGGGCGAAGCCCGGTGTCGCGTACGGGACGAGGGAGTCCAGGAGGTGGTCGGCCATGGCTTCCCAGTGGGCGCGGGTCCATCCGGTGCGGGGCGATCGCAGGCGGTCTGTCGGGGGGAGTCGCAGGTAGGGAGCGGGCATCGCGGGGGCTCCTCGGAGGGGGATGGGAAGCGTGTGCGGGGTGGGGCGGGGGCCGGGCCCGCCTGGGACACCGCCACCGTCGACTCTGCCCGCTACAGCGGAGTCGCCTTCCTCGGGAACGTCCGCGAGCTGCCGGACAAACCGGACGGGTTCGTCTGGGACGCGGCCGCCCGCACGGTCACCTGCCTCCCCCGCGAGGGCCAGGACATGCGCCGTGCCCGCGCCGTGACCCCGCACACCGAGGGCGTCCTCGGTGGCCTCGACCTCGAGACCGTTCTCGCGGCCGAGCTTCTTGACCGCTTAGACCCCCGCCAGGATCGAGTCGTGAACGAAGTTCGTGACCTTGGAGAAGACCAGAACGCGGAAAGGCGCTGCCTCGGCGCGGGGAGCCGAGGTCACCCCGAGTCCGAGCGTCAGCGCCAGCAGGGCTCCGACGGCGGTGAAGGGCAGAAGGAATCTCCACGCGGGATGACTCCTGGGCGCTCCCGGTGCGGATGGGGCGGCCAACGGGGCTAGAAAGCGCTTTCTGAAGTGCATCGCTCAGAGTAGGTTCCCGCCCGCAAAGGGGTCAATGGGCCGGCAGAGGCCCGATGTTCGGCAGAGGTCCGGTGTGAGGCGTTCGGCCCTGGGGAGAGTCAGCCTCAGCACACTCACCACCCGGACCACAGACACCAGGAGGCGTGCCCGATGAGCACTCCGTACCGCACGGGAACGGCGACCGCCGCCGACGGCGCACAGATCGCCGCGTACACCTGGCTGCCGGACAGCGGCCGACCCCGTGCCCTCGTCCAGATCGCCCACGGCGCGGCCGAGCACGCCCTGCGCTACGACCGGTTCGCCCGGCACCTGGTCTCCCACGGCTACGGAGTGATCGCCTCCGACCACCGCGGCCACGGCGCGACCGCCGCCGCCACCGGCGGCTACGGCGTGGCCGGAGAGAACGGCTGGCGCGCGATGGTCGACGACCTCAAGGCGGTCGGCGACCAGGCCAGGGCGCTGCACCCGGGCCTGCCCGTCGCACTGCTCGGCCACAGCCTCGGCTCGATGCTGGCCCGCGACTACGCCCAGGAGTACCCGGACGGCCTGGCCGGCATCATCTTGTCCGGCACTTTCCGCACGCTCCCGGGGGCCGAGCTCCAGGAGTCGATCGCCGGCCTGGAGGCGGAGGTCGCGGAGCGCGGCCGCACGGCCCTCTCCTCGTACATCCCCACCCTCTTCTCCTCCTTCAACGACGCGTATCCGCGCCGTACGGGCTTCGAGTGGCTCTCGCGCGACGAGGCCGAGGTCGACGCGTACATGGCGGACGAGCGCTGCGGCTTCGCCTTCAGCGCGGGCCTCGCCCTGGACTGGGTGCACGCGATCCGCAAGATCAACGACCCGCGCAATCTCGCCCGCGTCCCCGCCGACCTGCCCGTTCACATCGCCGTGGGCACGGAGGACCCCTGCAACCAGAGGATGACCCTCGTGTACGAGCTCCTGGAGGACTTCCGCTATCTCGGCACCGAGGATCTCACCTGGAAGGGGTACGAGGGCGCCCGCCACGAGATCCTCAACGAGACCAACCGGGACGAGGTCCAGGACGACCTGACCGCCTGGCTCGACAAGCACCTCTGACGTGCGCTTCGCGTCGCTTGCCGTCCGGGGCGCGAAATGGGGTTCGTGATCACCGGCCGAAGTGCGGTATTGTTCTCAAGCGCGTTCAGCCAGGGGAAACCCCAGGCCAGACGGGCATCGGGACGTGGCGCAGCTTGGTAGCGCACTTGACTGGGGGTCAAGGGGTCGCAGGTTCAAATCCTGTCGTCCCGACTCGAAAGAGTCGCAGTTCAGGGCCGGTTTCAGAGGAATCTGAAACCGGCCCTTGATCGTTTCCGGGGCCCAGCCGGGGAGGGGGGCCGGTCCGCTCGACCTGTTCGGCGGGTGCCGGGGACGTCGGCGGTACCGGCCACGGCGGCTGCGTCGAGGGCAACGACACCGGCCGGACCGATGGTCTCGGAGTCCTGGGACCGGGCGAAGGAACGTCTGGTGCGGTTCCTCTCCCGGGGCGCCGAAGGCACGGCAGCTGCTGCGGAATGGGAAGCCTCCCGGAGATGAGCAGCCGACCGCGAAGCAGGCCCCGGTGACGCCGAGGTCGCCACGACGCAGCAGCGCCGTCGCGCGCTCGATGCGACGCGTCGTCAGGTACGCGTACGGCGACTCGCCGTACGCCGGCCGGAACTGGCGGCCGAGGTGCCCGGGTCAGGTCGCCCGCGGGATCGCGGAAGGCGCAGTCGCGGAGGTCGTACGGCTGCTCGGTCGGTTCCCGGGCGACGTCGGCGTCGCGGGCCCGCACCTTCTCGAAGGTGGTGTCCAGGTCCTCGGTGGCCGGCAGGATCCAGCCGTAGGTGTGTGTGGCCATCATCTCGACGAGGGTGCGGCGCTCGTCCTCGCACGCGCGGCCGGGGACGCACCAGTGGCCCCCGCCCGCTCCCGGGGCACGTACGGGCAGGCCCGTGTCCCCGAGGAACTCCGGGCTCTTTGAGGAGGAGTCGCCCCTGCGCAGGTGGCCAGGTACTGGACGCGCAGGCCGCCGAGCCGCGCGAGCCAGGGACGCCTTTTTCCCGGAGATCCCGGAGCAGGGTCATTCGGCCGCGACAGGAACGCTGTTCGCCGCCCTGTCCGCCGCGGCGCGGACCGGCAGGTGGTAGACGGCGAAGGCGCGGCCGATCACCGGCTGGGCGACATTGCGCACACGCACCCCGCCGCTGGTCATCCCGTGTTCGGTGCCCAGGTGCGCGTGGCCGTGGACCGCGAGGTCGGCCCCGGACTCGTCCACCGCCTCGGCCAGCAGATAGCTGCCCAGAAAGGGAAAGATCTCCGGGGGTTCGCCCGCCAGGGTGTCCGGGACGGGAGCGAAGTGCGTCAACGCGATGCGTACGGCGCAACCGCGCTCCTTCAGCTCGTCCAGGGAGCGGCGCAGACCCTCCGCACACCGCCGGGTGTACCGGATGAACTCCTTCATCTCCGGTTCGCCGAACTCGCCACCGCTGCGGCCCGCGAATCCGCCGCCGAAGCCCTTCGTCCCGGCGACGCCGACCGGCACCCCGCCGATGTCCAGCACGGTGCCCCGGCCCTCCAGAACGGTCACGCCCGCCTCACCGAGCACCTCGGCCACCTCGGCCTCCTGGTCACTGTGGTAGTCGTGGTTGCCCAGGACGGCCACCACCGGCACACCGAGCCCGGCCATTTCCCGGGCGACCACGGCCGCCTCCTCGGCCGTGCCGTGCCGCGTCAGGTCTCCGGCGAGCAGCAGAAGGTCCGCGTAGTCGCTCACGGTTTCGAAAGCGGGCCGGAGCACCCCCGCACTGTCCGGCCCCAGATGGATGTCGCCGACGGCCGCGATCCGGATCACGCGAGCTCCTCCGGACGGTCGGGGGCGGCGGCGGAGACCACGACCAGGTCCTCGTGCAGCGGAAGTCCGGCCAGCTCGTCCTCGGCCATGCGGAGGATCTCGTCCCGGCAGGCGGCACTGGAGACGGTGCCGGCGATCAGGACACTGTTTCCGCGCAGCTCGATCCGTACGCCCATTTCGGCGAAGTCACCGCCTGCCAGATGCTCCCGCAGATGGGCGATGCGGTACTCGGCGGCGCATGTGTCGTTCACGGTGCTGCCTCCCGTGGTTCGATGACGTCCAGACGTTCGAGAAGGTAGAGAAACGCGTCCGGCATCGGTGAGTCCTGATGCTCGCGGCGCAGACGGCTCCAGTCGATCTTCTCCCGCAGCGTCCGCGCGATGGGGAGTACGGCCCCGAAGTCGCAGTGGTGCTCCGAGAAGGCATCGAGCAGGCTGCCCATGAGATCGGTGGGCGACAGCACCGGCATGTGCACCGAGTCCACCGGAAGGGTCTGGGCCCGGCTCAGCAGCTCTCTGGTCACCGGCTGCTGAGCCAGTTCGAAGATCAAGTCGATCTCCTCGCCGTGACTCCGTGCTTTGATCAGCCAGTCCTCCGGCGGGACGCGCACCTCGATCCCGGCGGCCTGGAGTGACGCGGTCACGGCTTCCGCGTCCTCACGAAGGATGCAGAAGTCGGCGTCGTGCTGAAGGCTGACCGGCACGCCGTGCGCGTAGGCGGCGACGCTCCCGACCAGCGCGAACGGGTACCCACCGCCCTTGAGCCTGGCTGCCACGTGCTTGGTGGCCTCCAGAATGGCCTGGGTGCGGTCCGGCGGCAGGGGCCGGGCATCGCCGTACGGCCAGGTACCGTCGTGCGCCCCGGCGATCTGCGCCCCGGCGCGTCCGCTGTTCACAGGGCTTCCCGTGGTCAGTCCCAGGCCGGTCGGTCCCAGGCCGGTCGGTCCCAGACCGGCCGGCCCGGTCCGGCCTCCGGGCGGAGAGGCGTCTTGTGAGTAACCGCGCACGGGTGCACCTTCCTCGTCGCCTTGTCCGGTTATCCGGGCGCTGCGCTGGTGACGGTGAAGAGCGCACCGTTCGGATCGCGCAGCGTCGTTTCCGTGCCATAGGGGGTGGGGCCGTGCCCGAGGACGGAGCCGCCGTGCCGGAGCGCTGCCCGTACGGTGGCCTCCACGTCGGGAACGGGGAAGTGGGCGTGCCACCGGGGCTGGATCAGCGGATCGGGCGCCGTGTCGACCGCACCGGAACTCAGCCGCGCCAGGATGTGTCCGTCCTGGAGCAGTACGACTTCGTCCTCCTGGTACTCGACCTCGCAGCAGCCGGGGCGACCGCTCGCCCATTCGAGGACTTGTCCGTAGAAGATCGCCGCGTCGAACGCGTCCCGGGTCCGCAGGCGCAGCCAGACGGGTGCGTTCTTGCGCCACACGTGCCAGTCGGAGAAGAGCTCTCCTTCCCAGATGCCGAAGACGGCGCCGTCCCGGTCCGCCGCGATGGCTCCGCGGCCGGTGGCGAACCGCAGAGGTCCCACGGCGACGGTGGCGCTTCGCTCCCGGATCCGGCTCGCGGTCTCGTCCACGCTGGAGACGGCGAAGTAGGGCGTCCAGGTGACAGGTGCCTGCAAGGCGGTGTCGAGTACACCGATTCCGGCGACGGGCGCCCCGTCGAGCAGAGCGATGCTGAATCCGCGACCGAGTCCGGCATGCCGGAATTCCCAGCCCAGAACCGCTCCGTAGAAGGCCTGGGCGGGCTCCAGAGCGCGCGCCATCAGGGTGATCCAGCACGGAGCGCCGAATACCTCGTGGCTCGATGTGGTGCCTGCGGCCGTCGTTTCCATTTCCATCGCACTGTGTCCTGGTCGAATGGGGGCGTGTAGGGCCGGTTTCGTATTCCATCCTGCCTCCGGGCCGTCGTAGTGGCGAGCCACGTGAACGCCCGGAGCAGGCGGCCGATCATGAAATCGGGTGTCTGGTCCTGTGCTCGGAGGGTACTCGCCGTTCATTGATCCGGCCGTGATGCGCGCACGGTGCCCCGGGGTGGTGACCCGGGGTGACCGCAAAGCCGTGGGGAGGATGCACAGATGGACGGAGCCGGCCTCACGGATCACGAACGGCAGATCCTGACCGGGATCGAGGACGTGGCGCGCCGGAGCGACGCCGTGCTGGATCTCAAGCTCCGGACGATGCGACGCCGGCCGGCGCCCGCGGCCCAGGTTCTCAAAGGGCTGAGGGACCGGCGTTGCGGCGTTTTCCTGTGTGCCCTCGTGGCGTTCTCCGCCTTTCTGTTCGTACCGGCGTTCAGGACATCCGCACCGGTGCTCGTCTCGGCCTTCGCGCTCACTTGGACTGCGACGCTTCTTTACGCGCTCCGAATGGTCTGCCGGTGGTCACGCCGAATGCCGGAAGCGGGCTCGCAAACCCAGCGGTGGGAATGAATGGACGCTGCGTTTGCGGAGAGGAGAAACCGGACGCAGGGTGAGCGGAAGCTGCTGATCCGAAGGAAGCAGCCCCCCTGATTCGATGTTCGAAGGAGTGGAAATGCCCAAGGGTTCGAGTTCCAAGAGGGAACGCCAGTACGAGCACATCAAGGAAGGCGCCGAAGAGCGCGGCGAGAGCAGCAAGAGGGCCAAGGAGATCGCTTCGCGCACCGTCAACAAGGAGCGCGCGCGCTCCGGCGAGTCCAAGACGGCGAGCAAGAGCTCCACGCAGGGGGAGTCGCCCTCGAAGCGCGGCGGGAAGCGGTCCCACAGCGGCTCGGAGGGGCAGACGTACGACCAGTTGTACGCGGAGGCGAAGCGCCGCAACATCCACGGACGCTCGTCGATGAACAAGTCCGAGCTCCAGCGTTCTCTCAAAGAGTCCTGAGCGACGAGAGCCTCCCGTCGGAAGCGCCGGAAGCCTTCAATCGGCCGGGCGGCCGCGCGGCTCCGGGGGATGCCGCGGCTCCAGGGGACGCGTGGCAGGCCCGTGCAGAACCGAGCCGTCCGTCCCGAAGCGCGAGCCGTGGCAAGGACATTCCCAGACCTTCTCGGCATCGTTGAAGTGCACCAGGCAGCCCAGGTGCGTACAACGCGCCGAAACGACAGAGGCCCCGCCCGACTCGTTGCGGTACACGGCGCAGCGGTTGCCTTCCAGACGAACGACCGCGCCACTGCCCGGCGGGATCTCCTCCACGGAGTCGACGTGCCCGGTGTGCAGACGGTCGCCCACGAAGTGCCGGGCGACAGTGCTCTGGAACTTCGCCAGCTCCGCCGTCTCGCGCACCTGGGGCAGGCGCCGCGGGTCGTACAGATCGGTCCACGCGGGCCGGGGGCCGCCCGCGATGTGGGCCGCGAGCAGGCGGCCGGACATCACACCGTTGCTCATGCCCCAGCCGCCGAAGCCCGTCGCCACATAGACGTGCTGGGTGCCCGGATGCGCGTGCCCGACGTACGGCAGGTGGTCGCTCGAGTCGTTGTCCTGCGCCGACCAGCGGTACACCCGCTCCGCCTGAGCGAAGCCCGGCATCCGTTCGCGCGCCCAGCCGTCCAGGCGCGCGAACCGTTCCCGTACGTCCCCGGCACCCGGCTCGAACGTCTCACCCGTGACGACGAGCAGCCGCCGTCCGTCGTCGTACGGCGCACTGCGCACCGAACGGACCCTGTCCTCCGGACTCAGATACATGCCCGCAGGCGCGGCACCGGAAGGTACCGGCGCCGCGATCACCAGCTCCCGCCTCGGCTTCAAACGGGTGAACAGCAGCGTGCGGTCGAAGACGGGGTAATGCGTCGCGACGACGACGTCGCGCGCCTCGATCGTGAGCCCGCCCTCGGCCGACAGACGGCAGCGCGCACCGTCGTGGAGCCCGGTGACGCGCGTGCGCTCATGGACGCGCCCGCCCGCACCGGTGATCCGCTCGGCCAGGGACAGCAGGAACTTGCGCGGGTGGAACTGCAGCTGCCCTTCCACCCGCACCGCCCCGGCCACCGGGAACGGCAGTTCCGTCTCGGTCACGAACGACGCGTCGAGCCCGGCCCGCCGGGCGGCCTCGGCCTCGTCCCTGAGCTCTCCCGCCCGCCGCGGGTCCTCCAGGTACGTACAGGCGGCCGCCCGCTCCAGATCGGCGTCGATGCCCAGCTCGTCGCAGAGCGCCGCGGTCCGCCCGACGGCGTCCTGCTGCGAGAGGGCGTACAGCGCGGCGTTGTCCGGACCATGCCTCGCCTCCAGCCTCGCGTACCCCAGACCGTGCAACGCCGTCAGCTTCGCCGTGGTGTACCCGCTCACTCCGGCGGCGATCCTGTCCGCCTCCAGAAGTACGACGTCCAGGCCGGCCCGGACCAGCTCCCACGCGGTGCACAGGCCGGCGATGCCACCACCGATCACGGCGACCTCCGCGGTCAGGTCGGTGTCCGGAGGCGGATAGCGGGTACCGGGGGCCGTGGCCATCCAGTACGACTCGTCGACGGTCCGGCGTTCTGCAGCCATGCTTCTCGGCTTCCCCTTCTGGGTTCCGGTTAACGGTGGTGCGCGTCAGCCCCCGATGTCCGTGGCCCGGTGAGGTGCGCCGACCGGCTTCGACTCGGGTGAACCACGCTGACGCAGGTAGACGGAGAGAATGACCACCGAGGCCACCGCGAGCAGTTCCGACTGCCCGTTCCCCGTCACGTCCACCGCGAAATCGGACGTGTGCAGACAGCCCCAGAAAGTGACGGACTGCAGGCTCTCCGCGACCAGCCGGTTGTTGAAATCGGCGTGGCCCGCGACGGCCTTCCACTCGTCCCGGAAGGCCGAGAGGAAGAGCGTGCCGGCGTCGAGGACGACGCGGGCACGATGCCCGTACACGTCCACCCGGCGCCCCTCATCCGCCGACGGCAGCTCCAGCTCCGCCAGGGCCGCAGGGCGCAGGGAGTCGGCTGTTTCCTCCAGCTCCTCACGGGTACCGGGAGCCAGGCCGTCGCACCCCGGCAGGGTCTGCGCCCCACGCAGGCTCTCCTCGAAACGCAGAGCAGCCGCGGCGGCCTCCTTCCACTCGCCGAGAGAGGAACAGCCCGGGAGAGCCATCCATGCCGGCGCCGCGAACAGACCCGCACCCACGGCGCGCATCGCAGGAACCACCTCCCGCCCCCGGTTCCGGGGAACGGCCCGAGGGGCTCCAGGAGCGTTCCCCGGAGCCCCCCGTACCCGGGCGGACTTCCACCCGACAGATGAAGGGAACGAGGCGCCCGCCGCGTTGCGAGAGCGCCCGGACCGCGCAAATCTCGAAGCACCGAGTCCGAGGAGGACGGCAGCATGCCCATCGCCACGGTGAACCCCGCCACCGGAGAAACGCTCAAGACGTTCGACGCGTTCGGAGCCGAGGAGATCGAGCGCCGCCTGGCACGCGCCGCGACCGCCTTCGCCCTCCACCGCACCACCGGATTCGACCGGCGTGCGGAACTCCTGAACCGCGCCGCCGACCTGCTGGACCAGGACCAGCAGGACATCGCCCGCACCATGACCACCGAAATGGGCAAGCCGATCGTGGCCGCCCGCGCGGAGGTGGCGAAATGCGCGAAGGCGATGCGCTGGTACGCCGAGAACGCGCGGCAGCTCCTGGCGGACGAGCACCCCTCCGCCGCCGACGTGACGGACTCCGGCGCCTCCTGGGCGAGCGTCCGCTACCGCCCGCTCGGTGTCGTCCTGGCCGTGATGCCGTGGAACTTCCCGCTGTGGCAGGTCGTACGCTTCGCCGCCCCCGCACTCATGGCCGGCAACGTGGGCCTGCTCAAGCACGCCTCGAACGTCCCGCAGACCGCCCTCTACATCGAAGACCTGTTCCGCCGCGCCGGCTTTCCCGAAGGGTGCTTCCAGACGCTGCTCGTCGGATCCGGCGCGATCGAGGGCATTCTGCGCGACCGAAGGGTGGCCGCCGCGACGCTCACCGGAAGCGAACCGGCCGGACGCTCCGTCGCCGCCGTCGCGGGTGACGAGGTGAAGCGGACCGTCCTGGAGCTCGGCGGCAGCGATCCCTTCGTCGTCATGCCGTCGGCCGACATCGAACGGGCTGCCCGCACAGCGGTGACGGCCAGGGTCCAGAACAACGGCCAGTCCTGCATCGCGGCCAAGCGCTTCATCGTCCACACCGACGTCTACGACGCTTTCTGCGAGCGCTTCACCGCCGGAATGCGGGAAC
The DNA here is from genome assembly GCF_053591455.1 of Streptomyces sp. NPDC003016. Classification (NCBI taxonomy): domain Bacteria; kingdom Bacillati; phylum Actinomycetota; class Actinomycetes; order Kitasatosporales; family Streptomycetaceae; genus Streptomyces; species Streptomyces sp. NPDC003016. The sequence goes on along the minus strand of NZ_JBSFTV010000047.1, from coordinate 1,209 downwards.
TGGCCGTCGGCGACCCGATGCAGGAATCCACCGACGTCGGACCGCTCGCCAGCGAACAGGGACGTACCGATCTCGAAGCGCTCGTCGACGACGCCCTGCGCCTCGGCGCCACGGCGCAGTGCGGAGCACAGCGTCCCGAGAAGCAGGACAAGGGGTGGTTCTACGAGCCCACCGTCCTCACCGGCGTCACCGACGCCATGCGCATCCACCGCGAGGAGGCCTTCGGCCCGGTGGCCGCGGTCTACCGGGTCTCGGACCTCGAAGAGGCGGTAACCCTCGCCAACGACTCGCCCTTCGGTCTGAGCTCGAATGTGTGGACGCACGACGACGGGGAAGTCGAGCGGTTCGTGCGGGACCTGGAGGCGGGCGGCATCTTCATCAACGGCATGACCGCCTCCCACCCCGCCCTGCCCTTCGGCGGCGTCAAGCGCTCGGGTTACGGAAGGGAACTGTCCGGCCAGGGCATCCGCGAATTCTGCAACGTCACCACCGTGTGGCACGGCGCGGAACCGGACGACAACCACTGACATCCGAGAACACCGGAGGCGCATGCCCATGCGGGAGACGACGCCGGCTGAAGGCGAGCCCGCACGGCCGCGCTAGCGTGCTGCGCATGACGAAGACTCTGTATGGCGCCCATGTCGTGTTACGCCCGGCTACGACGGACGACATTCCCGCACTGGCCCGCATCCGCGCCACGCCCGAGGTGCATGCGACCTGGCGTGGCGGCGACGATCTGGTGGCGGCAGTCACCGACGACCTCGGCGACCCCGACGTCACCACACTGGTGATCGAGTACGCCGGCCGCACCGCCGGGGCCATTCAGTGGGGCGCGGAGCAGGACCCGGACTACCGGCACGCCAACATCGACATCTACTTGGACCCCGCGGTCCACGGCCGCGGCCTGGGCACCGACGCCGTGCGCACGCTCGCCCGTCACTTGATCACCGATCTCGGCCATCACCGGATCGTGATCGACCCGGCAGCGGACAACACCGCCGCCATCCGCTGCTACACCAAGGCCGGCTTCCGCCCTGTGGGCATCATGCGCGACTACGAGCGAGGCTCGGACGGCACGTGGCACGACGGACTGCTCATGGATCTGCTGGCCGACGACCTGGACTGACGCCCGTACCGGCGGCCCACCGGCGGGGGTTGACGCGGCCGCCGCCGGTCCGTAAGGTACTGCGAGTTGTCGCGGGGCCGGAA
>NZ_JBSFTV010000046.1:0-48687 GCF_053591455.1 Streptomyces sp. NPDC003016 | reverse complement strand
CGTGCTTTTCCCTTGGGTCTGCGGTTGGGGGGGGGTGGGCGTAGAGTCCGGTAGCGCAACCCCCCCCCGCGGCTCTTGTCATTCCACGAGTGCCACTCGATGAGCGGCTGTGTCAGGAGCAGCGGAGGCGTCAGGGGGTCAGCGGCGGCCGCGGGCCGTCGTCACGCCGCGGCGCGGGCCGCGCGTCCTCCCGGACGACCTCACCCTGCACGACCTTGCCGTCCGGGCGGTGCATGCGGGCCTGCTGGAAGGCGTCGCCCAGGCGGCCGGCGCCGGCCGCGCTCATTCTGCGCTCCAGGGAACGCTCGGCGTACCTGCCGAGGAACGACCGGACGGGCGGTACGAGCAGCAGCAATCCCGCCGCGTCCGAGACCGGTCCCGGCAGGATCAGCAGCAGACCGCCGAGCATCAGGAAGCCGTTGCCGCTGCTCCCCCGCCGCTGCGCGGGCGTCTCGCCCGACTGCTGCCGCTGGAGCGTCTCGGTGAGGTTCCTGAAGGCGCGACGGCCCGCCCGCTTGATGACCACGGAGCCGAGCACGACGCCCGCCACCAGCAACAGGAAGAGCGTGAATCCGCCCGCGGCGCCGGCCACGACGGTCAGCAGCCAGACCTCCAGCGCCAGCCAGGCGGCGACGGAGAGCGGTACGAGGGTGCGCGCACGCGAGCGCTTGGGTGCTGTCGGGGGCGGGGAGCCGGTCGTCATGCCCCCAGTGTGCCTGGGCGGGCGCCTGGACGGCGTAAAGAAGAGATCAGGTGGGCCTGCGCCCGAGGAGCTTGTTCGCGCGGGAGCCGACGCCCCACGCCGTCACGCGCCACAGCGCCTCGACGACGATGTCACGGCTCATCTTGCTGTCGCCCAGCTCGCGCTCGACGAAGGTGATGGGCACCTCGACCACGTGGTACCCCGCCCCGACCGCACGGCGGGCGAGGTCGACCTGGAAGCAGTACCCCTGGGAGGCGACCCCTTCGAGGCCGAGACCTTCCAGGGTCTGCGCGCGAAAGGCCCGGAAGCCACCCGTGACGTCGCGGATCGGTACGCCGAGAAGCACCCGCGAGTACGTGCTGCCGCCCCGGGAGAGCACCTCGCGGTGCTTGGGCCAGTTGACGACGCGTCCGCCCGGCACCCAGCGCGAGCCGAGGACCAGGTCGGCGCCCTTGAGGGCGGTCAGCAGGCGCGGAAGCTCCTCGGGCTGGTGCGAGCCGTCCGCGTCCATTTCCACGAGTACGCCGTACCCGTGCTCGATGCCCCAGCGGAAGCCCGCCAGGTAGGCCGCGCCGAGCCCTTCCTTGCCCTTGCGGTGCAGGACGTGGACCTGGTCGTCGTCGGCCGCGATCTCGTCGGCGAGCTTTCCGGTGCCGTCGGGGCTGTTGTCGTCGGCGACCAGGACGTGCGCGTCGGGGACCGCAGCACGCACCCGGGAGACGACCGGCTTGATGTTCTCGGCCTCGTTGTAGGTCGGAATGATCACCAAGGCTCTGCCGAGCGGGCCGTAACGCCTCTGACCGCCGTCGTTCACTGCTTCCCCTTAATGTCCGTACACAGTTGCCCCACCATAGCGAGCGTGATCCGGCGGGCCTGCACGGATGCCCTCGGGAGGAGGCGGAAAGCCGTTCTGCGGGTCTCTGCCGGTCTCGGCGGGTCTCTGCGGGTCGGGGCCCGGCGTCCTTCGGGCCGGCCCCGGGCCCGCCGGCTGCGGGTCGGCCGAGAGCCGTTGTCTACTGAACATCCGGGCCCCACCCGGGTCCCACCTTCCCCCGGGCTCCCGAGGAGCAGGGGGGACCCCGTCCGGCTGAACCTTCCCTCGCCCCCGAGGCGCGGGCGCTGAACCTGGCTCCGAGTGCCGGTGCGCCGGTGCGGCACACCGCCCCATGACCCAGCGGCGTTCGACGACTGCGTGGAGGTCTGCCGGTCGGACGTCCTGCGGTGGACCCGGCCGAACCTACCGGCCGGTGGCTGCTTTCTGTCAATAGCCGTTCGACCTGCGGTGTTCACCCAAATCACCAGGTCAGTGCGGAAGGTACGCGGGAAACACGACGCCCCCCGGGAACACCGATCGGCGGTACCGCGCCCGCACACATCACCCGTTCGGCCGCACGAAGACGGTCTGTCCGCAGACCACGGTCCGCAGGCAGACGGGGAGTTCGGCGCCGGGCGTGAGGTCCGGCAGCCCGGGGGTGCCGGAGCGCGGGTCGGTCGACCAGCGGGCGACCCGGTCGTCGGGGGCCTGCACCACGAGTTCCCCGGCTCGCCAGACCGCGTAGTCGGCGGGGGCGCCGGGGACCAGGGTACCCGCGTCGTCGCGGCCGACGGCCCGCCAGCCGCCCCGCGTGTGGGCGGCGAAGGCGGCGCGTACGGAGACCCGGTGCCCGGGCGTGCGGTGGAAGGCCGCCGCCCGGACCGTGCCCCACGGGTCGAGCGGGGTGACCGGGCTGTCGGACCCGAAGGCCAGCGGCACCCCGGCGCGCAGCAGGGCGGCGTACGGATTGAGCGTACGGGCCCGCTCGGCGCCCAGGCGCTGCGCGTACATGCCGTCCTCGCCGCCCCAGGCCGCGTCGAACGCGGGCTGCACGGAAGCGGTGAGGCCGAGTTCGGCGAAGGCGGCGACGGTGGCGGGGGTCAGCATCTCGGCGTGCTCGACGCGGTGGCGCGCGGCCCGGATCCGGGCGAGGCCGAGCTTCTCGGCGGCGGCGCGCACCCCGTCGACGACCGAGGTGAGGGCGGCGTCGCCGATGGCGTGGAAGCCGGCCTGGAGTCCGGCTTCGGTGCAGGCGGTGACATGGGCGGCGACGGCCGCCGTGTCGAGGTGGGCGGTGCCGGTGTGGGAGGCGTCGGCGTACGGGGCGTGCAGGCAGGCGGTGTGCGAGCCGAGGGACCCGTCGACGAAGAGGTCGCCCGCCGCGCCCACCGCGCCGAGTTCGCGAACGCGTTCGGCGTCCTTCGCACCTGCGACCTGCTCGGCCCAGTAGCCGAAGACGCGCGGGCCCGGCTGCTCCGCCGCCAGTTTCAGCAGGCCGGTGAAGTCCTCCTCGTCGGAGATGTCGGGCCCCGCGCACTCGTGGACCGTACCGATGCCGAGCGAAGCGGCGTGCGCGAGCGCCGCGCGCTGCGCCTCGGCGCGCTGCGCCGGCGTGACGGCGCCGTGCGCCGCGGCGCGTACGGCGTGGTGGGCGGCGGCGGTGAGCGGGGCGTCCGGGTGGTAGCCCGTCAGGCCGGTGATCCCGGGGACCAGGTCGAGGAGGGCGGTGGTGACGACGGCCGAGTGGACGTCGATCCGGGGCAGATAGAGCGGACGGCCGCCGGCCGCCTCGTCGAGTTCGGCGCGGGACGGGGGCCGCTGTTCGGGCCAGCGCGTGGCGTCCCAGCCGTGCCCGAGCAGGATGCGGCCCGCCGGGGCGGCGGCGGCATGCGCCCGTACGAGCTCCAGCGCACCGGCGAGGCAGCGCGCGCCGGAGAGATCGAGGCCGGTGAGGGCCAGACCGGTGGACGTGGTGTGCACGTGTGCGTCCGTGAACGCGGGCGTCACCAGAGCCCCTTCGAGGTCGATCACCTCGTCGACGCCCGGGGCGAAGGCGTCGGCCGCCCCTTCGGAGCCCACCCAGGCGACATGTCCGCGCTCGACGACCATCGCGGTGGCGAAGGGATCGGCGGGGCTGTGGACCTCTCCACCGCGCAGCAGCACGGTGCGGTGTTCGGCCTGGGGGGCGGGGGCGTTGTGCTCGGTCATGGGGACCAGTCTCGCCCCTCGCGCGGGATGTTCCGTGCGCGGGGGGCGGGCAGGGGTCAGATCTGCGGCGGGCGGGCCTCGTACGGGGTGGAGAGGACCACGGTCGTACGCGTGGACACGCCGGCCAGGGAACGGATGCGGGTCAGCAGGTGCTCGAGTTCGAGCGGGGTGGCGACGCGCACCTTGAGGATGTAGTTCTCGTCACCGGCCACGCTGTGGCACGCCTCGATCTCGGGCACGTCCGCGAGCCGTTCCGCGATGTCGTCGGGGGCGCTGGGGTCGAACGGTTTCACCGAGATGAACGCGGTGAGCGGCAGCCCGACGGCCTCGGGGTCGACCACCGCGGCATAGCCGCGGATGACCCCCCGCTGCTCCAGCCTGCGCACGCGCTGGTGCACGGCCGAGGTGGACAGGCCCGTGGCCCTGCCCAGGTCGGTGTAGCTCATCCGCCCGTCCTTGACGAGCAAATCCACGATCTGACGATCCAGCTCCTCCATAGCGGATCAACCTATTGCCCCGGAGGGCTTCCGGCACAGCGGGGGGCGTGCAGGAAGGGCACCTGCGACGAGCATGTGATGAACGCCACACGCCTGAGGCCGTGTCCATCGGGCAGGCGCGATTACCGCGCGCGCGTGGCGGGAAGTGCTTGCTGTGGTCGAGGCCGCAGCGCCTTGTCGGCCCACCCGAGGGGGAGTGTCTCCATGCAGAGCCCGAAGCACACCGGACGTACCGAACCGGAGCCTGTCGAATCCGTCGACGACAACGAGATCGACGATCTCGACGACTTCGACGCGTACGACACCTTTGAGATGTACCGGGTGATCTGCCCGGACTGTTCCCAGCCGATCGCGCTGCTGGCGGACGAGAACGTCCTGCCCGAGCACGCGAAGTGCCCCACTCCGTGGAACCCGTTCGGGCTCACGGCGTGCGCGGGCACCGGGCGCCCGGCGGCGGACGCCAAGCCCGCCGACGAGAGCCTTGAGGTGCACGAGCAGGAAACGGCGCTGCTGCTGACGCTCCCTCAGGGGCTCGACTGGCGGACGCAGCCGTTCTCGCACGTCGGCGGTCCGGGCTCGCGTCCGCTCAAGGTGTCGCAGCTGCGGCGTGCGGCGTAGGGACCGGGCCCGTCCGGCAGGTATTTCCCCCGCCGCGTCCCGCACTTTCCCCCGCCCCTTTCCGACAGGGGCGGGCGGTGCGGATTACCGCGTGAACGGACGCTCGAATGGGCTCGGCGATAACCCCGGCGGCTCTGCGGCTGTTGACCCGATATGACCCTGCAGTACACACCGGTCGGCGACGGACTCCGGCGTCTCGTCCCCCCGCCTTCCGTTTCCGCAGAATCGGTTCCGCACCCCGCCGATCCGCCCCTCTACCGGGCGCTCCTGCGCCAGTGGCACAGCAAGGGCCGGACCCTGCCGGGGCGCCGCGACCCGGAGTGGTCCCGGCTCGTGACGGCCCCGGCCTGGCCGGAGTCGGGGCGGATCAGCGGGTCTCTGGACCCACGAGGTGGCGGGCGATGACCATGCGCTGAATCTGGTTCGTGCCCTCGACGATCTGGAGCACCTTCGCCTCGCGCATGAGGCGCTCGACGGGGAAGTCCAGCGTGTAGCCGTAGCCGCCGAGCACCTGGACGGCGTCGGTCGTCACCCGCATCGCCGTGTCCGTGCAGAACAGCTTCGCCATCGCGGCCTCCCGCGAGAACGGCCGCCCGGCGTCCCGCAGGCGCGCCGCCGCGAGGTACAGCGACCGGCCCGCTTCGATCTGCGTCGCCATGTCGGCGAGCATGAAGCGCAGGCCCTGGAAGTCGGCGATCGGCCGGCCGAACTGCTGCCGTCCGGTGGCGTACGAAACGGCCTCGTCCAGGGCGGCCTGGGCGACACCGACCGCACAGGCCGCGATGCCGAGCCGCCCCGAGTCGAGCGCGGACAGCGCTATCGCGAAGCCCTGGCCCTCCTCGCCGATGCGGCGGGAGTCCGGGACCCGTACGCCGTCGAAGTTCAGCTGGGCGGTGGGCGAACCCTTCATGCCCATCTTCTTCTCGGGCGCGGCGGCGCTGAGCCCTTCCGCGTCGCCGGGCACCAGGAAGGCCGAGATGCCCCGGGCGCCCTCCCCTCCCGTACGGGCGAGGACGGTGTAGAAGTCGGCGATCCCGCCGTGGGTGATCCATGCCTTCGTACCGGTGATGACCCAGCCGTCGCCGTCACGCACGGCCTTGGTGCGCAGTGAGGCCGCGTCGGACCCGGAGGCGGGCTCGGAGAGGCAGTAGGCGCCGAGCAGGCCGCCGCCGAGCATGGCGGGCAGGTGCGCGGCCTGCTGCTCCTTGGTGCCGTAACCGGCGAGGGCGTGGCAGGCGAGGCTGTGGACGCTGACGCCGAGGCCGACCGTGAGGCGGGCGGCGGCGAGCTCTTCGAGCACCTGGAGGTACACCTCGTACGGCTGGTCTCCGCCGTCGTACTCGGCGTCGTACACCAGGCCGAGCAGACCGGATTCGGAGAGCAGCGCGAAGATCTCGCGCGGGAAGTGCCCGGCCTCCTCCTCGGCTGCGGCCCTGGGGGCGATCTCCCGCTGGATCATGTCGCGCACCAGCGCGAGCAGGTCCCGGGACTCCTCGGTGGGCAGCTGACGTTCCACCGGCTGCGGGGCGCGGTCGGACATTGCGGCGCTCTCCTCCCTGTCGGGCGCTGCGGCGGGCGCGCGCGCAGGGTGTGGCGGCGCCGCCGGTCTCACTGCCTGGCCGCCGGCGCTCCTCCCGGATCACGGAAGTCGCAGGCAGGCGGCTGTGGCGCGTTGAGTATGCCCGATGGAATGACGTACGTCACGGGGTCGCGGACGGCGCCGGGCAGCTCGGTCGGGGTCCCTCGATCGTACGGAGTGCGGCGCCCGTCGGCGCGGCGAGCGGCTCGCGCACGGCGCCGCGTCCCGCGGGCGCCGTGACCGTGTCCGGGCGCCGACGTCACATGAGGCCGGCCTGGGTGACGAACATGGCGAGGACCACGACGAGGGTCCAGCCCAGGGCGTGCTCCAGGATCTTGGGACCGTCCTCCCTGGGGCCGCCGGTGCCGGTCCTGGTCTCGATGCGGGTGATGTCGGCAGTGGTCGCAGTCATGGGATCCACAGTGCCTCCGGGACCGGCCCCGGGGTAGATGACGTTCGTCACGCCCCGGGGCGGCCGGCGGGGTCAGCGGATGCCGACGGCCGCCAGAGCCCGCTGCTGGGCGGGGGTGGGGCGGTCGGGCCAGTAGACGTAACAGACGCCGCCTGTGCCGGACACCACTTTCCCGCTCGCGTTGTAGCGCTTGGTGCGGAGCCAGATGTTCTCCCACTCGCGGCGCTTGTAGACGCGGCGGACCGCCTCGTTGTCCGGCGAGGCGGGGTCGTTCGCGATCACGTCCCCGTCGGGGGTGAAGCCGATGACGGTCATCAGGTGGCCCGCCGTGCCGTATCCCGCGCCCGTCAGCTCCTCCTCGAGGAAGGACTGCGACGTGATGACCGGGATGCCCGCGCCGATCAGCGTCTCCAGGTCAGCGAGCGAGTGGAGGCGGGTGACGACGGCGTTCATGTCCTCGTACGTCGCGGCGTACGCGGCGTTGAAGGGCCAGTTGCCGCACCCGTCGTACTGGTAGTCGAACGTGAAGCGCGCCGCGTGGCAGACCTGCGGGTCCGCGAAGGCCGGATCGACCCAGGCCAGGTCCTCGGCGGTGGGCTTGCGACCCCAGTACTCGATGATCATCTGCGAGGAGGTGGGGCTGCACCACGCCTCGCCGCCGTTGTCGTACTCGGGGTACTGCCCGATGTGCGTGTTCTGCGAGTAGCGCGGGACGACGAGTTCCCGGGCGACGCCGGCCGGCGAGGCGGGCACGGTGAAGCGGTCCGGGACGTCGGAGGCCATCGCGCCGAGCCGCCACACGGTGGGGGTGAGACCGGTACCGGGCTTGCGGTGGAGGGTCAGCCTCAGCCGGTACGAGGCCAGACGCAGACCGGTGGTGGCGTCGTCGACCGAGAGCGTGTCGGTCCAGACGCTGCTGCGGCCGTCGCCCTGGCCGTCGACGGAGGTGCGTTTGATGTCGGCGTCGCCCGCCGCCCAGCGGCCCATGACGTACCAGGGTGTCGTGGCGCCGTTCGTGTAGGTGCCGCGCAGCTCGACCGCGATCCAGGTGCCGGCCGGGGTGTGGGCGTTCCAGGAGGCGATGACCTCGGTCGCCGGGACCGTGGAGCGGTGGACCGGGGAGGTCCACGTGGCGCTCTCCCAGGTGGAGGTCGCACCGGTGTGCGGATCGGTGTAGTCGGTACGGGCCGACGGCACGGCGATGGCCAGTCCGGGCCTGCGGCCCGCGACGACCTCGGTGCCGGCCCCGGCGCCGCCGCGCCAGTCCGCGGCGGAGGACCAGAAGCGGTTGTCGACCGGCCGGGACGCGGCGGCGCCGGCGGGGCGGGAGGCGGGCGCGGCGGGAGCAGGGGCGGCAGCGGCGGATGCCGTCGTGGCGCCGGTGGACGCCGCCGCGGCGATGGCCGCGGCGGCGGTCAGGACGGTGCGGCGCGAAGCGGGTCTGGTCATGGTCATGGACCCCCAGTGGGATGCGGATGCGCAAGCAGGTGCACGACAGTGGGCCAACTATGGCCGGTCACCGCGGACTTCTGCCAGCATTCCGGACCGCGTCGCGCCACCAATATTGGTGTCGACCACTGGCGTGACCTGCGGGAGCGCGTGCGGCAGGGGTGGTCCTAGGGTGGGAGGCGTGGAACACCTCGATCAGCTCGCCGCCTCCCTGCGCGCCCTGCCGCCCTCCTGCGGCCCGGTGCGCCTGATCGCGGTCGACGGGCACGCGGGCTCGGGCAAGAGCACCTTCGCCGCCCGGCTGGCGGCGGCGCTCGGTGGCGCGCCCGTACTGCACCTGGACGATCTGGCCACCCACGAGGAGCTCTTCGCGTGGACGGGGCGGCTGCGCGAGCAGGTGACGGGGCCGCTCTCCCGGGGCGGGAGCGCGCGGTACGCGGCGTACGACTGGACGCTGCGCCGCTTCGGACCGACGCGGCCGCTGGGTCCCGCGCCCGTGGTGCTGGTCGAGGGGGTCGGGGCCGGGCGCGCCGCCGTACGTCCGGATCTCGCACAGCTGTTCTGGATGGATCTGGACGCACGGGAGTCGTGGGCGCGGGGGCGGCGCAGGGACGGGCCGGCGCAGGCGGAGTTCTGGGACGGCTGGACGGCGGCGGAGACACGCCATTTCACGGCGGACCCCTCGCGGCCGTACGCAGATCTGCTGGTACGGCAGTGCCAGGAGGGGTACGAGTGGTGTCCGGGGCCTTCTGCGACAGCCTGGCCGGGCCATTTCGTCACGCTCCGCGACTGCCTGCCCCCGCCCTCGGAAACGGCCTGAAAACCGCCCCCGCGAGTGCCTCAACTCCGCTTGACCCAGGGGGCGTACAGGTCTTACGTTCTCAATGTGCGGCTTTTCGAAGCTAGCGCAGACGCGAAGCCCCCGGTTGTTCCCCCGTGATCGGGGGCTTCGTTCTGCCCTCGCCACCTCTCTGGGGGTGTCAGATGACGCGGTTCGCTTACCCTCGGTAACCACCGCTCCCCGGCCTGCGCCACCCTTAGGCTCCGGCCCTCCGCACAGGTACGATGCCCTTCGGTGCGGTCAAATCCCGTTCGCGACAAAGCGGTTGTTGAGACCTGCTGCCGGGCGCAGGCCCGGCGGCACATCACGGGGGGCACGGTTCGTGGGGGACGTGACGGAATTCGGCACGCGAGGTGTGAACGCCCCGGCCGACCTCGCCTGGCTGCGTGGTGTCGACGCGTACACGGTGGGCGCGTACCCGCAGGCCGAAGAGGAGTTCAGGGCCGCCGTACGGATGGATCCCGGCATGGCCGACGGCTGGCTCGGACTCCACGCGCTGCGCATCGACACCACCACCGCCCTGCTGCGCATGTACCGCCACCGCGAGCGCTTCGGCGAGCAGCGCGCCCGCCACCGGCGGACCCTCAACTCGTGGTACTGGCTGGGCTGGTGGGTCCAGCCCGTCCTGGAGAAACCGCGCGACCTGCTGCTCGCGCACGCCTCCCACTGGCTCGACGGCCGCCATGTGCCCGAGCTCGACCGGGCGCTGGCCGGGCTGCCGCCGGTCGACGCCGATCCGCAGGTGCGGTTCCTGCACGCCTGCCGGGCGTACCTGGTCAAGGACTGGGAGCAGCTCGTACGCCACACCGATCCGCTCGTCGACGACCCGCTGCTCGGCATCGAGACGGGCCTCTTCGGCGGCATGGCGCGGGTGCGCCTGGAGATGTACGGGCAGGCCGAGCCCATGCTGTCGGCCGCGCTGATGCGCTGCCGCAGCGAGCAGCCGCAGCGCAAGGAGCTGCGCTACTGGCTGGCCCGCGCGCACGAGGGCACCGGGCGCAGCGCGGCCGCGCTGCCGCTCTACCGGGCCGTGCACCGGGTGGATCCGGCCTTCATGGACACCTCGGCGCGGCTCGCGGCGATCGCCGAGGGGGACGGGTACGAGGACTCCGTCGGCTTCGCCGCCGTGTCGCTGACCGGAATCGGCCAGGACGCGGCGGGCGACTCGGAGAGCCTGCTGGGGCCGGAGGTCCTGGAGGGGCGCGACCCGCGGCTCGGTGACGGGGGCCAGCCGCCGCCCGGCGGCGTGGTGCCGGGCGGCGGGGAAAGCGGCGTACGGGAGAAGGCGGGCGTGGTGCCGAGGCCGGTGCCCAAGGTCTTTCCGGCCGGTCCCCCGGATTCCGCGCTGCTCGCCGAGGCTCTGACGGAGCTGGAGCGCATGGTGGGCCTCGAACCGGTGAAGCGTCAGGTCAAAGCGTTGTCCGCGCAGCTGAACATGGCCAGGCTGCGGGCCGGACAGGGCCTTCCCGTCCAGCCGCCGAAGCGCCACTTCGTCTTCTCCGGCCCCTCCGGCACCGGCAAGACCACGGTCGCGCGGATCCTGGGGCGGGTCTTCTACGCACTCGGGCTGCTCGGCGGCGACCATCTGGTGGAGGCTCAACGGGCCGACCTGGTGGGCGAGTTCCTCGGCCAGACCGCCGTCAAGGCGAACGAGCTGATCGACTCGGCGATCGGCGGGGTGCTCTTCGTCGACGAGGCGTACTCCCTCTCCAACTCCGGTTACAGCAAGGGCGACGCGTACGGCGACGAAGCCCTCCAGGTGCTGCTGAAGCGCGCCGAGGACAACCGGGACCACCTCGTCGTGATCCTGGCGGGCTATCCGGAGGGCATGGACCGCCTGCTCGCCGTCAATCCCGGGCTCTCCTCCCGCTTCACGACCCGGGTGGACTTCCCCAGCTACCGGCCGCCGGAGCTGGCGTCCATCGGTGAGGTGCTGGCCGCCGAGAACGGCGACGCGTGGGACGAGGAGGCGCTGGAGGAGCTGCGCAGCATCAGCGGGCACGTCGTCGACCAGGGCTGGATCGACGAGCTGGGCAACGGCCGCTTCCTGCGCACGCTGTACGAGAAGAGCTGTGCGTACCGCGACCTGAGGCTCTCCGGTTACGCCGCCACCCCCACCCGCGACGACCTGGCGACGCTGCGGCTGCCGGACCTGATGCAGGCCTACGGGGAGGTCCTGTCGGGGCGCGGCCCGGCGGACCGGGGGCGGCAGGAACCGCCCGCGCTCTGAACGCGCGCGGACGGTCCGCCCCTCACCCCACCACCAGGGCCGCCGGTTCGTCCGCCGCCGTGCCCCGGGCCAGCTGGGAGACCACCACCCGGTGGGCCGGGTCGCGCACCTCGCCGACCAGCATCTCCAGTACGTCCTCCAGCGCGACAAGACCGAGCACCCGCCCCGCCCCGTCCGCGACCTGCGCCAGATGCGTCGCGGCGCGGCGCATCACGGTCAGGGCGTCGTCCAGGGGGAGTTCGGCGCCGAGCGTCGCCATCGGTCGCCAGACCTGCTGCGGCACGGCCCGCTCCCGCTCCTCCAGGTCGAGTACGTCCTTGACGTGCACGTACCCCATGAAGGCCCCGCCGTCGGCGCACACCGGGAAACGCGAGTAGCCGGTCCGCACCGTCAGCTCCTCGATCTCGCGCGGCGTGACCGAGGGGTCGACGGTGACCAGGGACGCCCGGTCGAGCAGGACGTCGGCGACCCGGAGGCTGCCCAGTTCCAGCGCGTCCTCCAGGCGCTCCTGCTCCCCCGGCTCCAGCAGCCCCGCCTGACCCGAGTCCTCGACGAGCCGGTTGAGCTGCTCGCTGGTGAACACCGCCTCGACCTCGTCCCTGGCCTCGACCCCGAACAGCCGCAGCACCAGCCGCGCGCACGCGCCGAGCCCCGCGGTCACCGGACGGCACAGCCGTGCGAAACCGACCAGGCCGGGGCTCAGCCACAGCGCGGTCTTCTCGGGCGCCGCCATGGCGAGGTTCTTGGGGACCATCTCGCCGACGACCAGGTGCAGGAAGACCACCACGGCGAGCGCGATCACGTACCCCAGCGGATGGATCATCCCTTCGGGCAGGTGGACGGCGTGGAAGACCGGCTCCAGCAGGTGCGCGACCGTCGGCTCCGCGACCGCGCCGAGCGTCAGCGAGCAGACGGTGATCCCGAACTGCGCCGCCGCCATCATCTGCGGAAGGTTCTCCAGCCCGTGCATCACCCGCCGGGCGCGCGCCGAGCCGCCGGCCGCGAGCGGTTCGATCTGGCTGCGGCGTACGGAGACGAGCGCGAACTCGGCGCCGACGAAGAAGCCGTTCGCCCCCACCAGGAGCAGTGCGAACAGCAGTTGGACAGCGGTCATCGCACGGCCTCCGGGACCTGCGCGGCAGCGGCAGCGGTACGGACGAAGCGCACCCGCTCGGCGCGGTAGCGGCCCACCCGGCGCACGGAGAGCCGCCAGCCGGGCAGTTCGGCGCGGTCACCGGGCGCCGGAATGCGCCCCAGCAGGTCCGCGACCAGGCCGGCCACGGTCTCGTACGGCCCCTCGGGCACTTCGAGTCCTATGCGCCGCAGGGTGAGGACCCGGCAGCTGCCGTCCGCCTCCCAGGCCGGACAGCCGTCCTCGGCGGGCGCCGCGGCCAGTTCCGGCCACTCGGTGCCCTCGTCGTCGTGTTCGTCCCGGACCTCTCCGACGAGCTCCTCGACGATGTCCTCCAGGGTGACGACCCCGGCCGTACCGCCGTACTCGTCGACGACGACGGCGATCGGCTGCTCGCTGCGCAGCCGTTCCAGCAGCTGCTGCACGGGGAGGGTCTCCGGGACCATCAGCGGCGGTACGGCGACCTTGGCCACCGGGGTCCGCCGTCTTTCGTGCACGGGCACGGCGAGCGCGTCCTTCAGATGGACCATGCCCACGACCTCGTCGATGCGCTCCCGGTAGACGGGGAAGCGCGAGAGGCCGGTGGCACGGGTGAGGTTGAGCACGTCCGCGGCGGTCGCGGAGGACTGCAGGGCGCTGACCTTCACGCGCGGCGTCATGACGTGCTGCGCGGTGAGTCCGCCGAGCGAGAGGGTCCGTACGAACAGATCGGCGGTGCCCTGTTCGAGGGCGCCGGCCCGCGCCGAGTGGCGGGCGAGCGAGACGAGCTCGCCCGGGGTACGGGCGGACGCGAGCTCGTCGGTGGGCTCGACGCCCAGCGTGCGCACGAGCCGGTTGGCGACCGCGTTCAGGAGGGCGATCACGGGCCGGAAGGCGGTCGAGAACAGGTACTGCGGTCCGGCGACGAACCGTGCGACCTGCAACGGCCTGGAGACCGCCCAGTTCTTCGGGACGAGCTCGCCGATCACCATCTGTACGGCGGAGGCGAGCAGCATGCCGACCACGACGGCGACGCCGGGGACGACTCCTTCGGGCAGGCCGGCCGCGGTGAAGGGGCCGGACAGGAGCTGGGCGAGCGCGGGCTGGGCCAGCATGCCGACCACCAGGGAGGTGAGGGTGATGCCGAGCTGGGTGCCCGAGAGCTGGAAGGACAGCTCGCGCAGCGCCGCGACGACGGTACGGGCGCGCCGGTCGCCTTCGGCGGCGGCCCGTTCGGCGTCCTGTTTCTCGACGGTGACCAGGCCGAATTCGGCGGCCACGAAGAAGCCGTTGGCGAGGATCAGGAGGAATGCTGCGGCGAGCAGCAGGAGGGGGATGGTCATGCCGCCGCCTCGGAAGAAGGGGCGACGCGGATACTGCCGGACGATCCGTCCATTGCTGGAGGGAGTCACTCCTCGGGTCGCAGGTGCCCCGCGGGCCGGTGGAGGCCCTGGCGTGCGGAGCGGGGCGCACTCGGCGCCGCCTTCCACAGGGTAAACGGGACCGGGCCGGGGCGGGCAGGGGCTCAGCCGGTGTGCGGGCCCGTACCGCGGGATTCCACCAGGTCGCGCAGCGCGCGGGCGTCGTGGATGGCCTGCTGCTTGGCGACGCCGGGCTGGATGCCGAGGGCGGGCAGGCTGGTGCCGTCGCTGAGGTCGAGGAAGACCCAGGCGTCACCGGGGCGCAGGTTGACCCGCAGGATCTCGGCCCACTCCAGCCGGCGCCTGGTGGTCAGGTTGACCACCGTGACACCGGCCTCGTCGGCGACGATCTTGGGGCGGCTCAGCAGCAGCAGCACGCCGAAGAGCAGCAGCGCGGTGAGGACGAAGGCGGCCCGCTCCCCGCCGCTGAGCGTGTCGAGGAGCAGGGCGACAGCGGTGATGACGGCGAACATCGCCGCCCCGACGGTCAGGAGGACGGCCCGGGTGCGGGTCGGCCGGAAGGTGACCGGCAGGGCGGGGAGCTCGGGCTGTGACACGGCGGTCGTGTTCCTTCGGAAGGCGCGGAGGGGCGCGGAGTGAGGGAGCGGGTCAGAGACGGCAGGCGTGGATGGCCGTGGTGAGGATGGCGCGGGCGCCGAGCTCGTACAGGTCGTCCATGACGCGCTGGGATTCCTTGGCCGGGACCATCGAACGGACCGCGACCCAGCCCTCGTTGTGCAGCGGCGAGATGGTCGGCGACTCCAGGCCCGGGGTGAGGGCGACGGCCGCTTCGAGGTGCTCGGCGCGGCAGTCGTAGTCCATCATCACGTAGCTGCGGGCGACCAGGACGCCCTGGAGGCGGCGCAGGAACTGCGACACCTTCGGGTCGACGGCCTCGTCGGCGGAGACGCCGGTGCGGCGGATGACGACCGCTTCGGACTTCATGATCGGCTCGCCGATCACTTCGAGGCCCGCGTTGCGCAGGCTGGTGCCGGTCTCGACGACGTCGGCGATGACCTGCGCGACGCCCAGTTCGATGGCCGTCTCCACGGCGCCGTCCAGGTGGACGACGGCGGCGTCGATGCCCTCCTCGGCGAGGTGCTGGGCGACGATGCCCTCGTAGGAGGTGGCCACCGTCATGCCGCCGAAGTCCTTGACGCTCGTCGCGGTGCCGGGCTTGGTGGCGTAACGGAAGGTGGAGCGGGCGAAGCCGAGCTGGAGGATCTCCTCGGCTTCGGCGCCGGAGTCCAGGAGCAGGTCGCGCCCGGTGATGCCGATGTCGAGGCGGCCCGAGCTGACGTAGATCGCGATGTCGCGGGGGCGGAGGTAGAAGAACTCGACCTCGTTCTCGGGGTCGACGAGGCGGAGCTCTTTCGACTCCTTGCGCTGCTGGTAACCGGCCTCATGGAGCATCTCCGACGCAGGTCCGGAGAGGGAGCCCTTGTTGGGGATGGCGATGCGCAGCATGAGGTCTGGTTCCTTCTGTGCGGTGGGAGTTGTACGTGCGTACGGAAGTGAAGGGGGCGGAGCTCAGAGGTGGGCGTAGACGTCGTCGAGCGAGATCCCGCGGGCGACCATCATCACCTGGACGTGGTACAGCAGCTGCGAGATCTCCTCGGCGGCGGCTTCCTTGCCCTCGTACTCGGCGGCCATCCAGACCTCGGCGGCCTCCTCGACGACCTTCTTGCCGATGGCATGCACGCCCTTGCCCACCAGCTCGGCGGTGCGGGAGGTGGAGGGGTCGCCGGTGGCGGCCTTGAGCTGGAGCTCGGTGAAGAGCTCTTCGAAGCTCTTGGGGGGTTTGTTCGCCATGATGGTCCTAAGAGTACGGGGTGGCCTGCGGACACTCAGCGCCAGGGTTCGGCGACCGTGCGCAGTGTGGTCGCGGTGGCGACGGCGGCGGTGACCGCCTCGTGGCCCTTGTCCTCGGTGGAGCCTTCGATTCCGGCCCGGTCCAGCGCCTGCTCCTCGGTGTCGCAGGTCAGTACGCCGAAGCCGACGGGGACACCGGTGTCGACGGAGACCTGGGTCAGGCCGTTGGTGACGCCCTGGCACACGTACTCGAAGTGCGGTGTTCCGCCGCGGATGACGACGCCCAGCGCGACGATCGCGTCGTAACCGCGGCCGGCGAGGACCTTCGCGACGACGGGGAGCTCGAAGCTGCCGGGGACCCGCAGGAGGGTCGGCTCGTCGATGCCCAGCTCGTGGAGGGCGCGCAGGGCGCCGTCGACGAGGCCGTCCATGACCTTCTCGTGCCACTGGGCCGCGATCACCGCCACCCGGAGGTCGCCGCAGTTCCTGACACTCAGTTCGGGTGCGCCCTTGCCGCTCACTCGTCTCTCCTTCTTGACTGACGTGGTTACTGGTTGCCGCAGGTGGAGGCGGAGGCGCCGTCCAGCCACGGGAGGTCGTGTCCCATCCGGTCCCGCTTGGTCCGCAGGTAGCGGAGGTTGTGCTCGCCCGCCTTGACGGGCATCGGCTCGCGTTCGAGGACGGTCAGGCCGTGCCGGACGAGCGCGTCGGTCTTCTCGGGGTTGTTCGTCATCAGCCTCAGGCTGTGCACGCCGAGGTCCTCGAGGATCTGCGCGCCGGCCGCGTAGTCGCGGGCGTCGGCGGGCAGGCCCAGTTCCAGGTTGGCGTCGAGGGTGTCGCGGCCGAGCTCCTGGAGTTCGTACGCGCGCAGCTTGGACAGCAGCCCGATGCCGCGCCCCTCGTGGCCGCGCAGGTAGACGACGACGCCGCGGCCGGTGTCGGTGATGCGCTGCATGGACGCTTCCAGCTGGGGGCCGCAGTCGCAGCGCTGCGAGTGGAAGATGTCGCCGGTCAGGCACTCGGAGTGGATCCGCACCAGGACGTCGTCGCCGTCGCCGATCTCGCCGTGGACGAGCGCGACGTGCTCGACGCCGTCGACGGTCGAGCGGTAGCCGTACGCCGTGAACTCCCCGAAGGACGTGGGGAGCTGGACGGTGGCCTCGCGGCGGACCTTGGGGTCCGAGGTGCGGCGGTAGGCGATCAGGTCCTCGATGGAGATGATCGTCAGACCGTGCTTGCGGGCGAACGGGATCAGCTCGGGCAGCCGCAGCATCACGCCGTCCTCGCCGGCGATCTCGACGATCGCGCCGGCCGGGCGCAGGCCCGCGAGCCGGGCGAGGTCCACGGCGGCCTCGGTGTGGCCGTTGCGGGCGAGTACGCCGCCGGGCTTGGCGCGCAGCGGGAAGATGTGGCCGGGGCGGACGAAGTCGCCGGCGGTGGAGCGGCCGCTCGCCAGGAGGCGCAGGGTCGCGGCACGGTCGGCGGCCGAGATTCCGGTGGTGACGCCGTGCGCGGCGGAGGCGTCGACGGAGACGGTGAAGGCCGTGCTCATCGACTCGGTGTTGTTCTCGACCATCTGCGGGAGTTCGAGGCGTTCCAGCTCGTCGCCCTCCATGGGCGCGCAGATCAGGCCGCGGCACTCGCTCATCATGAAGGCGACGATCTCGGGGGTCGCCATCTCGGCGGCGATGACGAGGTCGCCCTCGTTCTCGCGGTTCTCGTCGTCGACGACGACCACGGGGCGGCCCGCGGCGATGTCGCGGACGGCCTGCTCGACGGGGTCGAGGGCCAGGTCCCCGGTGTTGTCGGTACTGTACCAGGCGCGGGGGGACTGGGCGGCGCGAAGCGCCTCAGGCAGGGCGGTGGCGGGTGACGGGCGGGCACTCATGCTGCTGCTCCTTCCATGGCGGGCCGCACGCTCGTGCGCGAGCGCTGCCACCAGTCGTAGGCACCCCAGAGGACGAGGGCGAGGTAGACGACGTACACGAGGCCGGAGAAGGCCAGCCCGCTGCTGAAGGCGAGCGGTACGCCCACCAGGTCGACCAGCAGCCAGGCGAACCAGAACTCGACCAGACCGCGGGCCTGGGCGACCATCGCGACGAGCGTGCCGACGAAGATGTACGCGTCGGCCCAGGGGCTCCAGGACAGCGACGGGTACAGGGTGAAGAGGCCGCCGACGGCCAGCGTGCCGACGACCGCGCCGCCGAGCAGCAGTGCGCGCTCGCGCCAGGTGGCGAAGCGGACGGCGATCGAGCCGTCCTGGGCCTGCTGCCTGCCGCGCTGCCACTGGCGCCAGCCCCACAGGGCGACGCCGATGACGAGCAGCTGCTTGCCGACGCCGCCGCTGAGGTTCGCGGAGGAGTACGCGGCGACGAGGACGACGCCGGAGAGGAACTGGGCGGGCCAGGTCCCTATGGAGCGGCGCCAGCCGAGCGCGAGGGCGATCAGGCCGATGGTGTTGCCGATCATGTCGGACCACATGATGTGCTGGTCGAAGGCGGTGAACGCCTCGCTGTTGAGCCAGGACACGGTGCTCACTTCACGGTCTCCTTCTGGCCGGACCGGCCCGCGCCGAGCAGCCGCTCGACGTACTTGGCGAGTACGTCCACCTCCAGGTTGACCTGGTCCCCGGCCTGCTTGATGCCGAGGGTGGTGAGGGCGAGGGTGGTGGGGATGAGGCTGATGGTGAAGTAGTCGTCTCCGGCCTCGACGACGGTGAGGCTGACGCCGTCGACGGTGATGGAGCCCTTCTCGACGACGTACCGCGCGAGGTCCTCGGGGAGCGAGACCCTGACGATCTCCCAGTGCTCGGACGGCTCGCGGCCGGTGATCGTGCCGGTGCCGTCCACGTGGCCCTGGACGAGGTGGCCGCCGAGGCGGCCGCCGAGCGCCATGGGGCGCTCCAGGTTGACGCGGGAGCCGACGGCGAGGGCGCCGAGGCCGGAGCGGGTCAGCGTCTCGGCCATCACGTCGGCGGTGAACTCACCGTCCCCGCAGTCCACGACGGTGAGGCAGACCCCGTTGACGGCGATGGAGTCACCGTGCTTGGCGTCCTCGGTGACGAGCGGCCCGCGCAGGCGGAAACGGGAGGCGTCACCGAGGTTCTCGACGGCGGTGACCTCACCCAGCTCTTCGACGATTCCGGTGAACACTCAGTGCTCCTTCGATGCGGGGGCGGCGGGGACGGCGGGAGTGGCGGGTACGGCGGTGATGCGCAGATCGGGGCCGATGCGGGCGGTCTCGGTCACGTCGAGCCGCAACGCTTCGGCGATGGTGGTGATTCCGGCGTCGGCGAGGGCCGCGGGGCCCGCACCGAGCAGGACGGGGGCGAGGTAGCCGGTGACCGTGTCGACCGCGCCGGCCGCGACGAAGGCCCCGGCGAGCGTCGGACCGCCTTCGAGGAGTACGGAGCGCACGCCGCGGGCGTGCAGGGCGGCGAGCAGCGCGTGGATGTCGAGGCCGGTGGCGGCGCGCGGCAGCCGTACGACCTCCGCTTCCGTTCCGGCCAGGTGCGCGGCGTCGGCGTCCTGGGCGACCGCGATCAGGGTGGGCGCGGCGTCGTCGAGGACGCGGGCGCCGGGCTGGACGGCGGTGGCGTCGGTGTCGACGACTACGCGCAGGGGCTGGGTGACGCCCTCGGCGCCCGCTGCGCCGCGTACGGCGAGGTGCGGGTCGTCGGCGCGCACCGTGCCGGAGCCGACGATCACGGCGTCCGCCTCGGCACGCAGCCGGTGGACGTCGGCGCGGGACTCGGCCGAGCTGATCCAGCGGCTGGTGGAGTCGGCCGCCGCGATACGGCCGTCGAGCGTCGCGGCGTACTTCCACCGGACGTGGGGGCGGCCGAGGCGTACGGAGGTCAGCCAGGCGGCGTTGCCCGCCTCCGCCTCGTCCGCGAGCAGGCCCTGCTCGACCTGGACGCCGGCCGCGCGCAGGGTGTCGGCACCGCCGGTGGCCTGCGGGTTCGGGTCGGCGACGGCGTACACGACGCGGGTGATCCCGGCTGCGATCAGGGCCTGGGCGCAGGGGCCGGTGCGACCGGTGTGGTTGCAGGGTTCGAGGGTGACGTACGCCGTACCGCCGCGCGCCCGCTCCCCCGCTTCCCGCAGGGCGTGCACCTCGGCGTGCGGGCCGCCGGCGCGCCGGTGGAATCCGGCGCCCGCGAGCTGTCCGCCGGCGTCGAGGACGACGCACCCGACGACCGGGTTGGGGCTGGTGGAGCCGAGTCCGCGGGCGGCCAGCGCGATGGCCCGGCGCATGGCGTTCGCGTCGGTCGTGGCTGCTTCGGCTGCGGTGGCCACCGGGTCTCCTGCCTCTTGGGGCACGGACTCCGGGGCTGTCGATGACGACAGGGAGCGGGAAACGCCGACGGGTGCGCACGGGACGCCGTAGCCGGAAAAGAGGGATCGCCCCGGGAAGGGCGAGCCGAGCACCGCCGACAGCGGCGTACCGATGACCTGTGACGGCCCGCCGCGCACTGCCTCCCATCCGGACTTTCACCGTCGGTACAGGAATTTCACCTGTTCAACCGGTCACTGGAGGTGACCGGGTCGCGGACTGTAACCGCCGGTTCGGAATTACACCGACCCCGGAGTGCGCTGCTGCTGGTACACGGTCAGTGTGCCACGCCCGGCCTGATGCCATGCACACGATCTCTTGTGGCCCGGCTCACAGGAGATTGGTCCGTACCTATTGACGGTCTGGTCTAGTCCTTTTAACGTCTGCGCCACAAGACGATCACCCATCGTTCGTTGCGCCAGGCCGACCCTCCCCAGGAGGAACAGATCGTGCTGTCCCCCACCCGAGCGAGAACCTCCCTGCTCGCCGCCGGCGCCGCCGTCGCCGGGCTCCTGCTCAGTTCGCTCACCGCAGGCGTCTCGCACGCCGCCGACAACGAGTCCTGCCGTCCGGACGGGCTGTACAAGACCCCGGGCGTCGACGTCCCGTACTGCTCGGTCTACGACACCGAGGGCCGCGAGAAGATGGGCGCCGACCACCAGCGCCGCGTCATCGGCTACTTCACCGGCTGGCGTACGGGCAAGAACGGCGAACCCGCCTATCTCGCCTCCGACATCCCCTGGGACAAGGTCACCCACCTCAACTACGCCTTCGCGCACATCGGGAGCGACCACAGGATCTCGGTCGGCTCCGACGGCGAGAAGAACGCCGCGACCGGGATGACCTGGCCGGGCGTGGCCGGTGCGGAAATGGACCCGGCGTACGGCTACAAGGGTCACTTCAACCTGCTGAGCAAATTCAAGAAGAAGCACCCCGACGTCAAGACGCTTGTCTCGGTGGGCGGTTGGGCCGAGACCGGTGGATACTTCGCCGACAACGGCGACCGGGTGAACTCCGGCGGCTTCTACTCGACGGCGACCAACGCGGACGGGTCGGTCAACCAGGCGGGCATCGACACGTTCGCCGACTCGACGGTCGCGTTCATCAAGAAGTACGGCTTCAACGGCGTCGACATCGACTACGAGTACCCGACGACGATGAAGGACGCGGGCAATCCGCTGGACTTCTCGTTCTCGAACGCGCGCCGCGCCGGGCTGGTCAAGGGCTACGCCGCGCTGATGAAGTCGCTGCGCGAGAAGCTCGACCGGGCCGGCGCCGCCGACGGCAAGCACTACCTGCTGACCGTGGCCGCGCCTTCGTCGGGCTATCTGCTGCGCGGGATGGAGACGTTCCAGGTCCAGAAGTACCTGGATTACGTCAACATCATGTCGTACGACCTGCACGGCGCCTGGAACGAGTACGTCGGTCCCAACGCCTCGCTCTTCGACGACGGCAAGGACGCCGAACTGGCCTCCGCGGGCGTGTATTCCACCGCGCAGTACGGCGGCGTCGGTTATCTGAACACCGACTGGGCGTACCACTACTTCCGCGGCTCGATGCCGGCCGGCCGCATCAACATCGGTCTGCCCTACTACACCCGCGGGCACAAGAACGTGCAGGGCGGTACGGACGGGCTGTGGGGCAGGGCGCCCGCGACGAGCTGTCCGGCCGGCGCGGGGCTGACCAAGTGCGGCGACGGCGCGGTCGGCATCGACAACCTGTGGCACGACAAGGACACGGCGGGCAAGGAGTCCCCGGCCGGTTCCAACCCGATGTGGCACGCGAAGAACCTGGAGAAGGGCGTCGTCGGGGACTACGTCACCCAGTACGGCTTCCCCGCCGGCACCGAGCTGACGGGCACGTACGTCCGCAAGTACGACTCGACACTCGTCGCGCCCTGGCTGTGGAACGCGCAGAAGAAGGTCTTCCTGTCGACGGAGGACGAGCAGTCGGTCCGGGCGAAGGCCGACTACGTGGTCGACAAGGGCATCGGCGGCACGATGGTCTGGGAGCTCGCGGGCGACTACGACTGGAACGCGGCCAAGGGCCAGTACGAGATCGGTGACTCGCTGACGACGGCGATGTACGAGAAGTTCAAGTCGGCCTCACCGTACGGCGCGAAGCGGTCCACGATCGACCTGCCGGCGAAGGCGCTCGACATCGGCGTGGACTTCGGGCAGTTCCCGCTCGGGGACTCGAACTATCCCATCAGCCCCAAGCTGAAGATCACGAACAACTCGAAGACGGCGCTGCCGGGCGGTACGGAGTTCCAGTTCGACTACGCGACCTCCGCCCCGGCCAACGCCAAGGACCAGTCCGGCTTCAACACGAGGATCGTGCGCAGCGACCACACCGCCGCCAACAACATCGGCGGCCTCAAGGGCGACTACAACCGCGTCTCGCTGAAGCTGCCGGCCTGGCAGACGCTGGCGCCGGGCGCCTCGGTCGAGCTGGACTTCGTCTACTACCTGCCGACGTCGACCCCGTCGAACTGGACGGTGACCTTCGGCGGCCGGTCCTACGCCCTGGCAGGGGACTTGGCACGCGGTACGACGGTGGTGGACCCGGGGACGGATCCCGGGCCGGGGCCGGGGCCCGACCCCAGCCCGACGCCCAGCCCGGGCGGGCCGTGCGCCGCGCCCGCGTGGAGCGCTTCGTCGGAGTACGGCAGCGGTACGACCGTGTCCCACAAGTCGCACCAGTGGAAGTCCAAGTGGTGGACCAAGGGCGAAGAGCCGGGTACCAGCGGTGAGTGGGGAGTCTGGCAGGACCTCGGCGCCTGCTGAGCCTGCTGAGCTCCGGTTTGAGCTCCGGCTGAACGCCCGGCGGCGGAGACCGGCCCTTCCCGCCGCCGGGTCCCCCTCCCCGCCTCCGTGTTCGCGCCCCGGTCAGCCCCGGGGCGCGAACACGTCGTCCTGGACCGCGTCCCTCGCCGCGAGCAGCGCGCCCCGGAGCACCGCGCCGTCGCCCAGTTCCCCGGCCCGTACTTCCGTGCGCAGCGGCGACATCGCGGCCAGCCGGCCGGCCACGCGCTCGGCGAGGGCCGCGCCGCCGGCGTGGCCGGTCTCGCCGCCCAGGAGGACGCAGCCCGGGTCGAGGACCGCGGAGACGGCGGCCGCCCCGACGGCCAGGTGCCCGGCGAGGGCGTCGAGGAACGCCTCGCCGCGAGGGCCCGCGGCCAGGGCCGCCCGTACGCCGGCCGCGGCGGAAGCGGCCCCGGCCGTCCCGAGGCCGTGCCGCGCGGCGAGTGCGCCGATCGCGGCGCCGCCGGCCAGGGAGTGGAACCCGCCGCCGCAGTCCGTCGCCGACGGCAGGCCCACGGTGCCGGGCACCGGCAGGAAACCGATCTCGCCCGCGCCGCCGGAGACCCCGCGGCGAATCCTGCCGTCGAGCATGAGCGCCGCGCCCACGCCGCGGCCCAGCCAGAGCAGCACGAAGGTGTCGCGGTCGCGGGCCGCGCCGAGCCGGTGTTCCGCGACGGCGGCGAGGTTGGTCTCGTTCTCCACCAGCACCGTGGCCGGCAGGCGCTCCTGGAGGGCGGTCACCAGCCGGCGGTGCCAGGCGGGAAGGCCCGTGGTCGCGCGGAGTTCGCCGGTGGCCGGGTCGATCAGGCCCGGCGCGCCGATCCCGACGCTGTGCAGACGCCGCACCCCCGCCTCTCGGGCGGTGCGTTCCAGCAGCGCCACCGCCTGTTCGACGGCGGGTTCCGTGCCGGTGAGGTCGGCGTCGATCGGCAGGGTCGCCTCGGCGAGGGTGGCGCCGAGCAGGTCGGCGACGACGACGGAGAGGCCCTCGGTGCGCACGTCGAGCGCGGCCAGGTGCGCGCGGTCCGCGATGATCCCGTACAGCCTGGCATTGGGGCCCCGGCGCTGGGCACCCGCCTCCCCCACCACGGTGATCAGGCCCGCGCCCTGGAGCCGTTCGACCAGGTCGGCGACGGAGGGGCGGGAGAGCCCGGTCAGCGTTTTGAGCTGTGCCGCCGTCAACGGGCCCTCGTCCTGGAGCAGCTTGAGGGCGAAGCGGTCGTTGATGGCCCGGGCGGTACTCGGTGATGCGGGCATGCCGGGGATCCTCTCAGATCTATTGATCAGGCAGGCTCCCTGATAGTTTACTTCGGCACGCTGGACGCGAGGGACGCACCGGGGAGGGCACGACGGATGCCGGACGACATGGTCTTCAGTCAGGAGCGGTTGAGGCGGGCGCGGTACGCCGTGGCCGCCGTCTTCTGTGTGCACGGCGCGGTCACCGGAAGTTTCGCCACCCGCATCCCCTGGATCGTGGACCACACCGGTGTCAGCGCGGGCCAGCTCGGTCTCGCGCTGGCCTTCCCGGCGATCGGCGCCTCGGTGGCGATGCCGCTGGCCGGCGCGATCAGCCACCGGTTCGGAGCGCGCGGCGCGCTGCGCGGCCTGCTCGTGCTGTGGACGCTCTCGCTGACGCTGCCCGCGCTGGCGCCGAACCTGCTCGCGCTGTGCGCCGCGCTCTTCGCGTACGGCGCGACGGCGGGCATGTCGGACGTGGCGATGAACGCCCTCGGGGTCGAGATCGAGAACCGGCTCGACAAGTCGATCATGTCGGGGCTGCACGGCATGTGGAGCACGGGCGCGCTGATCGGCTCGGCCGCGGGAACACTCGCCGCGCACCTCGGCAGTGACGCGAGGCTGCACCACGCGCTCGCCGCCGCCGCGCTGACCGCCCTCGGCCTCGTCGCCTGCCAGGGGGTGCTCGACCTGCGCAGCGCACCGGACGAGGAGGCTCCGCCACGCTTCGCGCTGCCGCCGAGGTCGGCGCTGGTGATCGGCGCGGTCGGGTTCTGCGCGGTCTTCGCCGAGGGCGCGAGCCTGGACTGGTCGGCGGTCTACCTGCGGGACGTGCTGGACACCTCACCGGGCCTGGCGGCCGCGTCGACGACCGCGTTCGCGCTGACGATGGCGGTGGCGCGGCTGGCCGGGGACCGGGTGGTCGACCGCTTCGGTCCGGTACGTACGGTCCGGGTGGGCGGCGTCGCGGCGACGGCCGGTGGCGCACTGGTCGTCGTGGCGCCCCACCCGGCGCTCGCGATGGCCGGGTTCGGGCTGTTGGGTCTGGGCGTCGCGGTGGTCGTACCGCTGGCCTTCGCCGCGGCGGGGCGCAGCGGGCCGAATCCGAGCCAGGCGATCGCGGGCGTCGCGACCATCACGTACACGTCGGGGCTGATCGCCCCGTCGGCGATCGGCGCGGTCGCCGACGCGACGTCGCTGGTGGTGTCCTTCGGGCTGGTCACGGTACTGGCGTTCGGCCTGGTGGTGGGGGCGGGGGTACTGCGCGGCGCGGGCCGCGTCCCGGCGGGCACCCGAAGCGATCCCGCCGCCCCGGCCACCACCGTCACGAAGGACTAGGCGGTACGTGTCGTACGGGGCCCCTTCCCTCCCTGGGCCCCCTCACCGGGGCCCCTCCCCCACTGGTCACCGGGGCTCCTCCCCGGGCCCCGGACCTCACACGCCGGACGGGCTGGATGGGTGCCGCTCCGCAGGGCGAGTGCAGGTTGTTTCCGGCCTTAGCATGGCTTGGTCCATTTCTGACCGAATCTGTCTGTACAGGAGCCACGATGAAGCTCGGGGTGCGCTGGACCCTGCACGGCGACGGGCGGACCCCCGCTCCCGGAGCCGTCGTACGCCCCGACGAGCGCCTGTCGTGGCCCCGTACGGCCGGGCTCGGCGCCCAGCACGTGGTGGCCATGTTCGGGGCGTCGTTCGTCGCTCCGGTCCTCATGGGCCTGGACCCCAATCTGGCCATCATGATGTCCGGTGTCGCGACGGTCGTCTTCCTGCTGGCCACCCGCGGGAGGGTGCCCAGCTACCTCGGCTGCTCGCTCTCCTTCGTCGGCGTGGCCGCCGCCATCCGCGCCTCCGGCGGCGACAGCGCCACCGTCACCGGCGCGGTCCTCGTCGTCGGGCTGGCACTCTTCCTCGCCGGGCTCGCCGTGCAGAAGTTCGGCGCCCGCATCATCCACGCGGCGATGCCTCCGGTCGTCACCGGCGCCGTCGTCATGCTGATCGGCTTCAACCTGGCCCCGGTCACGGCGTCGACGTACTGGCCGCAGGACCAGTGGACGGCCCTGCTGGTGATGCTCTTCACCGGACTGGCCGTGGTCTGCCTGCGCGGCTTCTTCTCCCGCATCGCGATCTTCCTCGGCCTGCTCTTCGGGTACGGGATCTCCTGGCTCTTCGACCGGCTCTTCGGCAGGATCCACTCGCCCGCGGGCGGCGCCGAGGCGGTGGACCACTGGCGGCTGGACCTCTCCGCGGTCGGCCAGGCCGACTGGATCGGCCTCCCCTCCTTCCACGCGCCGAGCTTCGAGTGGTCGGCGATCCTCGTCGCGCTGCCCGTCGTCATCGCGCTGATCGCGGAGAACGCCGGGCACGTCAAGGCCGTCGGCGAGATGACCGGGGACTCCCTCGACGACAAGCTCGGCACCGCCATCGCGGCCGACGGCGCCGCGTCCATGCTGTCCACCGCCGTCGGCGGGCCGCCCAACACGACGTACTCCGAGAACATCGGTGTCATGGCGGCCACCCGCGTCTACTCGACCGCCGCGTACTGGGCCGCCGCCGGTTTCGCGCTGCTCTTCGGCCTCTGCCCCAAGTTCGGCGCGGTCGTGGCGGCCATCCCCGGCGGTGTCCTCGGCGGCATCACCGTCATCCTGTACGGCATGATCGGCCTGCTCGGAGCGCAGATCTGGACCAATGCCCGGGTGGACCTGCGCAATCCGCTGAACCTGGTGCCGGCCGCGGCGGGCATCATCATCGGCGTCGGCGGTGTCAGCCTGAAGATCACCGACAACTTCGAACTGAGCGGCATCGCGCTCGGCACGATCGTCGTCATCACCGGCTACCACGTCCTGCGCGCCCTGGCCCCCGCCCATCTGAAGGAGCAGGAGCCGCTGCTGGACGCGGGTACGTCGACGTACGACACGGAGACCGGGAGAACCGACCCGTCCGGCCACTGAGGCCAGGGGCCGGGGGCCGGGGGCCGGGGGCCATTCCACGGCCATGCGCCGATTCGCCGACAGCCGCCGGGCGGGGAAGCCGGGCGGCGGGCCCCAGAAGGTCCTCGGAAACCGCGCTCAGGGAAGTCACGGCACACAGCGACCGCGCACCGGGCCAGTGGTGCTGTCGGCCGCCCCGTGCCGGCTGACAGGCGCAGTCCGGTGCGAACGCACGTCCCCGCCCCCCCTGTACTGCCTCCGCACGGCCGATCCCCCGGGCACCTGCGGGCGGTCCGTTCCCCCGTTCTGGGGAAGACCCGGCCGACGGCGCCCGGGGAAAAGCCCAGGGCTGGGACGCTGCCCGTATGGCGCAGATCGAGCACTTCCCCGCTCAGACGGACCGCACCCGGACCTCGGTCGACACTGTCGTGGCGCGGATGCGTTCCTTCCGCTGCGACTGGCCGCCGTCGGACGGTCTCGCGGTCTTCAACCAGGTCTATCTGGCGGTCACCGAGGAGATCGACCGGCGTATCGACACCGGCCTGTTCCCCGACGCCCGCACCGCCGCCACCCTCGACGTGGTCTTCGCCGAGCGCTACCTGACCGCCGTCGACGCCTCGGCGGCGGGACGGCGGGCGCCCGCCTGCTGGCGGCCGCTGCTGCAGTACCGGCGCCACCCGGGCGTACGGCCGCTGCAGTTCGCACTCGCGGGGATCAACGCGCACATCGGACACGATCTGGCGCTGGCCGTGGTCGACACCTGCCATGCGCTCGGCTGCCGGCCGATCGACCTGGAGGGGGACTTCGACCGGGTGGGCGACACACTCGTGGCGCTGGAGGAGCGTATCCGCGAGGAGCTGATGCCGGGCCCCGACCTGCTGGAAATCGCCGATCCGCTGACGCACCTGCTCGGCTCGTGGAGCCTGGAACGGGCCCGCGACGCCGCCTGGTCGGCCGCCCGGCTGCTGTGGGGCCTGCGGGGACTGCCGGACCTGGCGGAGGACTTCAGGGAACGGCTGGACGCGGGGGTGGGTCTGGTCGGGCGGATGCTGCTGACGCCGCTGCCCGGCTGCGACTGACTCCCCGTCCTGCCCCCAGCCCCCACTTCCCCATGGGATGCGTCACCGGGGGCCGCCCGGCTGGTGGCCGCCCGGCTGGTGGCCGCCCGGGGCCGACCGGATCACGGCCGGCCCCGGGGGCACGTTCTCGGCCGCCGGGCCCGGCGGCCCGGCCCGGTCCTCCGGCTCAGTCCTCCGGCAGCTCGACCGGGGCGATCTCGTCGTAGACGTCGCCGGGACCCGGGTTCGTCGGGTCGGTCGTACCGCCGAAGTGGTGCATGACGCCCCACACCGCGTTCAGCGCGGTCTGCACGGCGCCCTCGGCCCACCCGGCCGTCCAGGAGATGTCGTCGCCCGCGAGGAAGATGCCGCGCTTGTCCTCGGGGAGGCGGTCCTGCATGAAGTGGGTGAACAGGCGGCGCTGGTAGCGGTAGTGGCCCGGCAGGTTCGCCTTGAAGGCGCCCATGAAGTACGGCTCGTTCTCCCACGACACCGTCACCGGGTTGCCGATGATGTGACGGCGGATGTCGACCTTCGGGTAGATCTCGCCGAGGGACTTCAGCATGACCTCCATCCGCTCGTGGGCGGACAGCGGCAGCCACTTGAGGCTGTCGTCGCACCAGGTGTACGAGAGGCAGATGGTGGCCGGCTTGTCCGGGCCGTCGTCCAGCAGGTACGTACCGCGCGTCATCCGGTCGGTGAGCGTCATCGACATGACGTCACGGCCGGTCTCCTCGTCCTTGTCCAGCCAGAACGGCCGGTCGACGGGCACGAACAGCTTGGACGACTCCATGTAGTGGGTGCGCTCCATCGCCGTCCAGTGGTCGATGGGGAACAGCGAGTCGTCACAGGTGATCTTGGAGAGCAGCATCCAGGACTGCGCGGTGAAGATCGCCGCCTGGTACGTGCGGATGTCGCCGGAGGCGTCGGTGACGGTGATCCGGTTGCCGGCCGTGCGGTGCAGGCGCGTCACGGCGGGCTTCGGCTCGCCCTCGTGGAGCGACTTCAGCGACGTACCGAGCGGCCAGTGCACGAGCTTGGCCGGCTCGCGCTCCCACAGCCGGACGGGGAGCTGCTGGCTGCCGCCGACGATGCCGCGGTGGTGGTCGTCCGCCTCGGTGTAGACGACGCGCAGGATCTCCAGGATGGAGTTGGGGAAGTCGGTGTCCCAGCCGCCGGTGCCGAAGCCGACCTGGCCGAAGATCTCGCGGTGCCGGAAGGACTTGAACGCCTCGGAGTCGCAGAGGAAGCCGTAGAAGGTCTGGTTGTCGAGCTTCTCGACGAGCTTGGCCCAGATCTCACGGATGCGCGGTACGTCGCGCTCCCGCATGGCCTGGTTCATGTCGGAGAAGTCGGCGCCCTCTTCGAGGCAGGCGTTCCAGGCGTTCATGACGTCGCGGTAGACCTGCGGCAGGTCGTCGACGGTCACGGCGTAGTGCGACTCGCCCTTGAGGTCGACGACGGTCGACGGGGTCTCGGGCGCCAGCGGGTTCGGGAACGCCCTGGTCTCCAGTCCCACCAGGTCGATGTAGTGCTGGAGCGCCGTGGAGGACGGCGGGAAGCGCATCGCGCCCATCTCGGCGGTCAGCGACTCGTCGCAGCCCTCGAAGCCGACGGTGCGCAGCCGGCCGCCGATCTGGTCGGCCTCGTAGACGACGGGCTTGAGGCCCATCTTCATCAGCTCGTACGCGGCGATGATGCCGGACAGGCCGCCGCCGATGACCGCGACCTCGGTGCCGTGCTCGGCCGCCGGTATCTGGCCGAGGCCCGCCGGGTGCGCGAGGAAGTCGTCGTACGCGTAGGGGAAGTCCGGACCGAACATGGTGATCGGCGGCTGCGCGTCGGTGTGCTGGACGGCGTTGGGCACCGTGGACGTCATGGGGTACGGACTCCTTGCGAAAAGCGGGAAAGAAGGTGGCGAGGCGGGGCGGGAGCGTCAGGCCAGGGACGCGTACAGACCGGGCCGGCGGTCGCGCAGGTACGGGTTGTTCTCGCGCGAGGCCCGCAGGAACTCGGGGTCGGCGTCGCCGAACACCAGCTCCTCGCCGCGGCCGGCGCGGGCGCGGGAGGCGCCGTCGGGGCCGGCCAGGCAGCTGAGCCCGACGAACTCGAACTCGCCCTCGGGGCCGGTCCGGTTCACGTAGGCGACGTACATCTGGTTCTCGAAGGCCCGCACGGGGACGACGGACTCCGCGACGAACTGGAACGGGTGCATCTGGGCGGTCGGCACCAGCAGCAGGTCGGTGCCCGCGAGCGCGTGCGCCCGGACGTTCTCCGGGAATTCCACGTCGTAACAGATCATGAGGCCGATGCGCAGGCCGCCGAGCTCCGCCTGGACGACCGTGTCGTCGCCGGGGGTGAACCACTCCTGCTCGAAGCAGCCGAAGAGGTGGGTCTTGCGGTAGTTCGCGAGACGGGCGCCGTCGGGGCCGATCAGCTGGGCGGAGTTGTAGACGTGCTCGCCGTCGCGCTCCGGGTAGCCGTAGTGGACGGCGAGCCCGTGGCGCACGGCGATGTCGGCGACGGCGTCGGCCGACTCCCCGTCGGCGGGCTCGGCCAGCCGGTGCACGTCCGCGCCGATGGCGTAGCCGGTCAGGAACATCTCCGGGCAGACCAGCAGTCCGGCGCCGGCCGCTGCCGCACGGCCCGCGGCCTCGTCGAGGACCTTGAGGTTCGCTTCGACGGAGCCGGGACGGCCGGAGCTCTGGAGCAGGGCGGTGCGCAGCGGCGGCATGGCAGACCTCGGGCAGATGGGGGGCGTGCGGGAGACGTTAAGACGGTACGGGCCGGGATCGTCCCCGGACAAGGCGCGACCGTTGCGGACCGACCGTCGATCCGTTGCGCAATCACGGCGCGCGGCGGCGATTCGTTGCGTGCCTGCCGGTGGGACTGGGGTCGTACGGTCCGTACGCCTCGGGGCGGACCGTCCGGGCCGGGCTCCCGCCGCCCGGCGGACGGCGGTGCGTGCTCCGGCACGATGTGCGCGGGACGGGCCGACGGAAGAGTGAGGGACGTCCGGACAACAGCCGGACCACCCGACCGAGGAGCTGTCATGAACCGTCCGATCCGCCGCCGTACGAAGATCGCCGCGCTCGGCGCCGCACTGCTGATCACCGCCGGGGCCGCCGGCACCGCCCTCGCGTCCGGGGACGGGGTCCCGCGCGGCAAGGGGCGCGAGGCGGCGGCACTGACCGGCACGGCGAAGCTCTACCGGCCGGCCGGGGACGACATCACGTTCACCTTCGACGCGCATCTGGCGGCGGAGGACACCATGGACCCGGAGAAGGCGTACGGCACCTTCCGCTTCGAGCACGTCTTCCCGGACGGCACCTCGGGCTGGGCCAGGGGAAAGGTCGACTGCCTCGTGACGGGCGGCAAGGTCGCCGTGGTCACCGGCGTCATCACCGACACCGACCGGCCGGACAAGGGCAAGCGGGTCGGGATCTCGGTCCACGACCAGGGGAAGACCGACCGTCTGGGTTACAGCTGGATCGGCCGTGACGTGGAGAAGCAGGAACTGCCCAAGTGCGTGAGCTCCGCCCCGTTCGAGAGGACCAGGGCGGGCTCGGGCGACTTCAAGGTGCTGCCCTGGCAGCCGCAGTACGAGCAGGCCCCCGCGAAGGGCTAGGCGGGAGAGCCCGAAGAGAAGCGCCTGAGCAGCGGGGACAGCACGAGCACCGACTTGGTGCGCTCCACGAACGGCTCCCCCGCGATCCGCTCCAGCACGCGCTCGAAGTGGCGCATGTCGGAGGCGAAGATCTGGACGACGGCGTCCGCGTCGCCGGTGACGGTCGACGCGGACACCACCTCCGGGTAGCGCGACAGGCCACGACGGATGTCCTCGGGGGAGGTGTTGTGGCGGCAGTACATCTCGATGAAGCCTTCGGTTTCCCAGCCGAGGGCGGCCGGGTCCACCCGTACGGTGAACCCGGTGATCGCTCCCTCGGCGCGCAGCCGGTCCACCCGCCGTTTGACGGCGGGAGCGGAGAGACCGACCTCGGAGCCGATGTCCGCGTAACTGCGGCGGGCGTCCTCGGCGAGGGCGTGGACGATGCGTTCGTCGAGATCGTTCAGTCGCACTACGGGTGGATCACTTCTCTGCGGTGGCCAGACTGGAGCGGCGAAGGCCGTAGAAGAAGTAGAACACGAGCCCGGCGACCATCCAGCCACCGAAGTAGGCCCAGGTCTTGCCAGGCAGGCTGTACATCATGTACGCGCAGAAGGCGAAGCCCAGGATCGGCGTCACCGGGAACAGCGCCACCCGGAAGGTGCGCGGCATCTCCGGCCGCTTGTACCGCAGGATGACCACGGCGACATTCACCAGTGCGAAGGCGAAGAGGGTGCCGATGCTGGTGGCGTTGGCCAGTTCGCCGAGCGGGATGAACGCCGCGAGGACGCCGCAGAAGAGCGACACGATGACCACGTTGGCCTTCGGCGTGCCGGTGCGCGCGTCGATCTTGGCGAACACCTTGGGGACCAGGCCGTCGCGCGACATCGCGAAGAGGATGCGGGTCTGGCCGTACAGCACGGCGAAGACGACGCTCGCGATGGCCACGACCGCGCCGGCGGCGAGGACGACGCCCCAGAAGCTGTGACCCGTGACGTCCTTCATGATCTGCGCGAGCGCCGCCTCGGTGCCCTCGAAGTCCTGCCACGGCATGGCGCCGACGGCGACCAGGGCGACCAGGCAGTAGAGGACGGTGACGATCAGCAGCGACAGCATGATCGCGCGCGGCAGGTCCTTCTTGGGGTTCTTGGCTTCCTCACCGGCGGTGGAGGCGGCGTCGAAGCCGATGTACGAGAAGAACAGGGTGGCCGCGGCGGCGCTGATCCCGGTCACGCCGAGCGGGGCCAGGGGGGCGTAGTTGCCCGCCTTGATGCCCATGAAGCCGATCACGCAGAAGAGCACCAGCGTGGCGATCTTGATGAGAACCATGATCGTGTTGACGCGGGCGCTCTCCTTGGCGCCGCCCATCAGGAAGACCATGGCGAGCAGGATGACGACGAGCGCCGGCAGGTTGATGAAGCCGCCCTCGCCGAGCGGGGCGGACACGCTCTCGGGGATGGTGACGCCGATCGTGCCGTCGAGCAGCTCGTTGAGGTACTCGCCCCAGCCGACGGCGACGGCCGCGACGGAGACGCCGTACTCGAGCACCAGGCACCAGCCGCAGATCCACGCGACGACTTCGCCCATGGTCGCGTACGAATAGGAGTACGAGGAACCGGACACCGGTATGGAGCCGGCCAGCTCCGCGTAGGAGAGCGCCGAGAAGAGGGCGGTGAGTCCGGCGATGACGAACGAGATCGCGACGGCGGGTCCGGCCAGGGGGGTGGCCTCGCCGAGGACGACGAAGATTCCGGTGCCGAGCGTGGCACCGATGCTGATCATCGTCAGCTGCCACATGGTGAGCGAGCGGCGGAGTGAGCCGCCTTCGCCCTGGCCGCCCTCGGCGACGAGCTGCTCGACGGGCTTGCGCCGCATCAGCCGGCTGCCAAGCTGCGGACGCTTGGATTCCGGTTGGGGAGTGACGGGTGGCGCTGCGTCCAACACTGGGGTGGCTCCTTATCGCTGCCGATCGGGAAGGCGGCGACCGCGGCGGTCCGCTCGGGGCGTAAGAACAGCCCGGAGCTCGGGGACCGCCGAGCAGGCGGTCCCCGCCACTCCACGTACAGCGCGAAGCCTACGAGGAGTGTGTTCCCGTCCGTAATGCAGCAACCTTGCGTATCGGCGGACGATTATTGCGCACAACCGCGACAGATGGCTCTTTGTTGCGCATCACCTTTCGATTTCCGTTTTGTCCGGTACGGCGCGCACCCCGCACCCACCTCCTGCACACCCTCTTCCGCACACCGCACCCCCGGACCCCCGCACCCCCGCACACGACGACCGGAGGCGAACGATGACGACAACGGACCGGACAGACCAGGCGGACCGGACCAACCCTGTGGCCCGGGCAGACGCGGCGGGGTGGCTGGACCCCACCCCCTTCCTGCGCGGCGTCGCCTGGCGCGACGGTCTGCGCGCCGTACGCGCCGACCCCGCGGACCTGGGCCGGCTGCCGTGGGACACCGTGGAGCGCTCCGCCGTCCCCGTCGGCGTACGGCTGGAGTTCACGGCGCACGGCGCCACCGCCGTCGACATCCGCTACCGCGCGGCCCTGCCCGGTCCCGGCAGCGCCCTGCGCGACCTCGCGCACACCTTCGCGCTGTGGCACGACGGCGCCCTCGTGGCGGAGGTCACCGAGGCTCCGGCGCGGGAGACCGTCGTACGGATCGGGCTGCCGGACCGCGCGGGCCGGTTCACGGTCCACCCGCCGGAGAGCCAGTGCCCGGAGATCCTCGGCCTGCGTCCGGCCGGCGGCTCCATCGCCCCTGCCCCGCCCCAGCCCCGCTGGCTGGTGCACGGCGACTCCATCACCGAGGGCTGGTGGTCCACACGCCCCGCCCACGCCTGGCCCGCCGCGGCCGGCCGTACGCTCGGCCTGGACGCCGTGAACCTCGGCCACGCCGGCGCGGGCCGCGGCGAACTCGCCGTCGCCCAGCAGCTCGCGGGTCTGCCCGCCGATCTCCTGACCCTCGCCTTCGGCACCAACTGCTGGTCCCGCACCCCCTTCTCGGCGCCCCTGCTGCACGAGACGGTGCGGGCCTTCGTCGGCCTCGTACGCCAGGGGCACCCGGACACCCCGCTCCTGGTCCTCTCCCCCGTCCTGCGCCCCGAGGCGGAACGGGCCCCCAACGCCCTGGGTGCCACCCTCGCCGACCTGCGCACCGCCCTGGAGGAGGCCGTCCTGGCCGGCATCGCCGCGGGCGACGACCGGCTGGCCCTGCTCCCCGGCCTCGGCGTCCTCGGCCCCGGACACCTCGCGGACGGCCTGCATCCGAACGACGCCGGCCACGCCCTCATGGCCGACGCGGTCGCCTCCGCCCTGCGCGAGGCGCGTTTCGTCGAGCCGTCGGCCCCCTGAGGGTCCGCACCCTGTTTGCCCACGGCGCGAGAATGAGGGAGGCCAGAGGGTCATGGGATCGCGAAGACCGGGTAAGTGAGCCCGTGATGACTGAGGAGCCGCCCATGGTTGTCCTGGATTCGCCGCAGGAGAACAGCGCGACAGCCCGGGAGGCCGCCGCCGATTACCTGACCCAGCACTGCCCCTGGGCCGACCTCGACGCCGTGCTGCTCGTGGTCAGCGAACTGGTGACCAACGCCGTCCGGCACACCTCCGGCTGGTGGCGCCTCA
This sequence comes from Streptomyces sp. NPDC003016, assembly GCF_053591455.1. Lineage (NCBI taxonomy): Bacteria > Bacillati > Actinomycetota > Actinomycetes > Kitasatosporales > Streptomycetaceae > Streptomyces > Streptomyces sp. NPDC003016. The sequence continues at coordinate 13,397 of NZ_JBSFTV010000046.1, read as the reverse complement.
CCCTCCTCGCGGGCCCGGAGGAGCTGGTGGTCGAGATGGACGACTCCAGCGACCAGCCTCCCGTGGCCCGCGAACCGGACTTCTCCGGCGGCGGCGGGTTCGGCTGGCACATGGTGCACAAGCTCGCGGGGCGGGTGGAGGTCAGGCCGCTCCCCGAAGGCAAGCGGGTACGGGCGGTCTGGCCACGCCCGGCGCGGGCGTACTAGGCGTACGGCCGGCGCGGGTGTACTAGGCGTACGGCCCCAGGAGGGCGGCGCATGCCCCGAGAGGGCGGCACGCCCGGCGGACTGCCCGGAAAACCCGGACCGGCCCGGCCGGGATTGCCGCCGTGACGGCCTTCGGCGAGGTCGGGGGCGTGATGGGGCGTCACCTGCGGACCCGGCTGCCCCCGCCGTCTCCCGGGCCCCTCACACAGCCGGTCACGCACTCCCCACACACTGCCTGACCTGTGATTTTCCTTCATCCGGGCCTAAAGTTTCCCGATGAGGAAAGGGGACCGGATGGACCGGAACATCCGCACGGTGGACGACGTCCTGAGGCTTCTGGACGGCCTGTTCACGCCGGAGGCGGACCGCTGGACGGCCGACGGGGCTTCGTGGTGGGACCGTTTCTACGCGGACCGCTCGAAGCCGGTGCCGTTCTTCGTCGCGAAGCCGGACGAGAACCTGGTCTCGTACGTCGACCGCGGCCTGATCACCGCGGGCCGCGCCCTCGACCTGGGCTGCGGCCCGGGCCGCAACGCGCTCCACCTCGCCTCGCTGGGCTTCGAGGTGGACGCGGTCGACCTCTCCCCGACAGCCGTCGCCTGGGCCGAGGACCGCGCCCGCGAGGCGGGGGCCGACGTACGGTTCCACTGCGGCGACGCCTTCGCTCTCACCGACACCGACACCGGCACCGGCACCGAACTGGGCGGCCCGTACGACCTGATCTACGATTCCGGCTGCTTCCACCACCTGCCACCGCACCGCCGCGTCAGCTACCTCGCTCTTCTCGACCGGGCCCTCGCGCCCGGCGGGCATTTCGCCCTCACCGGCTTCGCGGCCGGCGCGATGGGGTCCGAGCTCCCCGACTCCGACTTCTACCGCCGGTCCGGCCTCCAAGGCGGCCTCGCCTACACGCCGGAGTCCCTGCGCTGGGTCTTCTCCGGCCTGACGGAGATCGAACTGCGCCGCATGCGCGACGAGCCGCCCCAGTCCCCGTCCTTCGGCGAACCCTTCCTCTGGACGGCCCTGTTCCGCCGGGACGCCCGGCCGCTCGATCCGCCGCGGCCGTAGGTTCCGGCCGCGGGCCGCGGGCTCCGGCCACCGCGGCCCGGGCGTGGGGGTCGAACCGGCGGCCGGACCTGCCCTCCGGTGGGATCAGCACCCCTCTCCACGAACTCGTCGAGGCCCCGCGGGGCCTCGACGAGTTCGTGGTTTCCCTCGACCGGCTCGGCTCGCGTCAGGCGTCGGGAACCGCGGACGAGCACCCGGTCGGCACGTTCGTCGCCGACTGGCGGGCCGGTTCTTCAGCGACTGGAGGGTGCCGTGCACGGTGGCGGCGCGCGGCCGACGAACCACCCCGCACGGTCCGGCGCCACGGTGGGTTTCTGCGTCCCGACGACACAGAACCCGAGCCGCCGTTGCATGACCATGCGGATTTATGCATACTCTTCCTATGTCTAAGGTCCTCACCTCCCTTCCCGCCGGCGAGCGCGTCGGCATCGCCTTCTCGGGCGGCCTCGATACCTCGGTCGCGGTCGCGTGGATGCGCGACAAGGGCGCCGTCCCGTGCACCTACACCGCCGACATCGGCCAGTACGACGAGCCCGACATCGCCTCGGTGCCCGGCCGCGCGAAGACCTACGGTGCCGAGATCGCCCGCCTGGTCGACTGCCGCGCGGCGCTGGTCGAGGAGGGCCTGGCCGCGCTCACCTGCGGGGCGTTCCACATCCGCTCGGGCGGGCGCGCCTACTTCAACACCACGCCGCTCGGCCGCGCCGTCACGGGCACCCTCCTGGTCCGGGCGATGCTCGAGGACGACGTACAGATCTGGGGCGACGGCTCGACCTTCAAGGGCAACGACATCGAGCGGTTCTACCGGTACGGCCTGCTCGCCAACCCGCACCTGCGGATCTACAAGCCCTGGCTGGACGCGGACTTCGTGACCGAGCTCGGCGGCCGCAAGGAAATGTCGGAGTGGCTGCTCGCCCACGACCTGCCCTACCGGGACAGCACGGAGAAGGCGTACTCCACCGACGCCAACATCTGGGGCGCCACCCACGAGGCCAAGACCCTGGAGCACCTGGACACCGGCGTGGAGACCGTGGAGCCCATCATGGGCGTGCGGTTCTGGGACCCGTCGGTCGAGATCGCCGCCGAGGACGTGACCATCGGCTTCGACCAGGGCCGCCCGGTGTCGATCAACGGCAAGGAGTTCACCTCGCCGGTCGACCTGGTGATGGAGGCGAACGCCATCGGCGGCCGTCACGGCATGGGCATGTCCGACCAGATCGAGAACCGGATCATCGAGGCCAAGAGCCGCGGCATCTACGAGGCGCCCGGCATGGCCCTGCTGCACGCGGCGTACGAGCGCCTGGTCAACGCGATCCACAACGAGGACACCCTCGCCCAGTACTACAACGAGGGACGGCGTCTCGGCCGGCTGATGTACGAGGGCCGCTGGCTGGACCCGCAGGCGCTGATGGTGCGCGAGTCGCTGCAGCGCTGGGTCGGCACGGCCGTCACCGGCGAGGTGACGCTGCGGCTGCGGCGCGGTGAGGACTACTCGATCCTCGACACCACGGGCCCGGCGTTCAGCTACCACCCGGACAAGCTGTCCATGGAGCGCACCGAGGACTCGGCGTTCGGCCCGGTGGACCGGATCGGCCAGCTCACCATGCGCAACCTCGACATCGCCGACTCGCGGGCCAAGCTGGAGCAGTACGCCGGACTCGGCCTGATCGGCACCGCCAATCCCGCCATCGGCGCCGCCCAGGCGGCCGCGACCGGGCTGATCGGCACCATGCCGGAGGGCGGCGCCGAGGCCATCGCCTCCCGCGGCGAGGTCTCCGGTGACGAGGAGATGCTGGACCGCGCCGCGATGGAGTTCGGTACGGACTGACCAGTCCCCGTCGAACGGAAGGCCCGGCGTCCCGAGGGGGGCGCCCCACCGGAAAGGCCGGCCAGGCGCCAACGGCGCCTGGCCGGCCTTTCCGGTGTCCGGGGTGGCGGCCGGGGACCCGCTTCCCCTCGCTCGCCGGGCGGTCGCGGTTGCCGACCGCCCTCCCGGTCCTGCGGGCGATGCCGGTGAGCGTGCCGGTCTCGTCCGCCGACAGGCTCTGCGCGCAGACCTCCTCCAGGTCTGCCCATGGCCGCGACGGGTTCCTTCCTGGCGCGGCCCTGGCCGGTGAGCCGGACGGTCGTCGCCCGCCTGGAGGATGCGCGGGGGGGGCGAGGCCGAGTGGGGCGAGTGCGCGGTGGACACGACGCCGGCCGCCCTGATCCGGATGCGGACCCGGCCGGGAGATGTCGGTGTCCGTTCCTGCACAGAGCCTCGGTGCCGCCGAAGCGGTCCGATGTGCTCCATGGCCCGGTTCAGCCCCTCCGGCACCGCGGCCGGTCCCCGCGGAAGCGGGAACCGGCCGGGAGCGGGTGCGAGCGCGGAGCGTCAGCTCCAGCTGGCGTGCAGCGGCTTGCCCTCGGCGTAACCGGCGGCGCTCTGCACACCGACGATCGCCTTCTCGGCGAACTCCTCCAGCGAGGCGGCACCGGCGTACGTGCACGAGGAGCGGACACCCGCGATGATCGAGTCGATCAGGTCCTCGACGCCCGGACGGGTCGGATCGAGGAACATGCGCGAGGTGGAGATGCCCTCCTCGAACAGCGCCTTGCGCGCGCGGTCGTACGCCGACTCCTCGCTCGTACGGTTGCGCACGGCGCGGGCGGAGGCCATGCCGAACGACTCCTTGTACGCCCGGCCGTCGGCCGAGTGCTGGAGGTCGCCGGGCGACTCGTACGTACCGGCGAACCAGGAACCGACCATGACGTTGGACGCGCCCGCGGCGAGCGCCATCGCGACGTCGCGCGGGTGGCGGATGCCGCCGTCGGCCCAGACGTGCTTGCCGAACTTCTTCGCCTCGGCGGCGCACTCCATGACGGCGGAGAACTGCGGCCGGCCCACGCCGGTCATCATGCGGGTGGTGCACATGGCGCCGGGGCCCACACCGACCTTGATGATGTCCGCGCCGGCCTCGATGAGGTCGCGCACGCCCTCGGCGGCGACGATGTTGCCCGCGACGATCGGGACCTGCGGGTCGAGCCCGCGCACGGCCTTGACCGCGGCGATCATCGACTCCTGGTGGCCGTGCGCGGTGTCCACGACGAGCGTGTCCACGCCCGCGTCGAGGAGCTGCTTGGCCTTGCCCGCGACGTCGCCGTTGATGCCGACGGCGGCCGCGATGCGCAGCTTGCCGGCCGCGTCCGTGGCGGGCGTGTAGAGGGTCGCGCGCAGAGCGCCCTTGCGGGTCAGGACACCGACGAGACGGCCGTCCTCGTCCACGGCGGGCGCGTACTTGCGGTTGGCGTGGTCGAGCCGGTTGAAGGCCTCGCGCGGGTCGATTCCGGCGTCCAGCAGGACCAGGTCGCGGGACATGACCTCGGACAGCTGCGTGAAGCGGTCGACGCCGGTCAGGTCGTGGTCGGTGACGACGCCGACGGGGCGGCGCTCCGCGTCCACCACGACGCCCGCGCCGTGCGCCCGCTTGGGGAGCAGCGACAGCGCGTCGGCGACGGTCTGCGAGGGGGCCAGGACGATCGGGGTGTCGAGCACCAGGTGGCGCGTCTTCACCCAGGAGACGACCTCGGTGACGACCTCGATCGGAATGTCCTGCGGGATGACGACGAGTCCGCCGCGGCGGGCCACGGTCTCGGCCATCCGGCGGCCGGCGATCGCGGTCATGTTGGCCACGACCAGCGGGATGGTGGTGCCGGTGCCGTCGGGCGACGTGAGGTCCACGCCCTGGCGGGAGCCGACGGCCGAACGGCTCGGCACCATGAATACGTCGTCGTACGTGAGGTCGTACGGCGGCTTCAGATCGTTGAGGAAACGCACGTGCTGAACATCCCAGTCGTTCGGAGTTGGCCCCCGGGCATTTCAGCCGGGGAAAAACGCACGTACTTCAGTGTCCCATGAGCACGCCTGCACACCCTCCGGGCTGAACCTCCAGGCCGCGGAGGGCGCACTCGTCGGATCCTCCGAACGGAGCCGTCCCCGGCTCAGTCGGCTCAGCTGTCAGGGTCTGCCCGGTCCAGCGCGGGCCGCGGCGCCGTGCCCGTCTCGTTCAGCAGGTAGTCCGCCGCGGCGGTGTCCGTGACGAGGCTGGTGACCAGGCCCGAGCGCAGTACGGCGTCGATGGCGGCCGCCTTGCGCAGCCCGCCCGCGATGGCCACCACCTCGGGGACCCGCCGCAGCCGGTCGGCCTCGACGGTGATGCACCGCTCGCCCAGGTCGCGCCCGACCCTGCGGCCCTCGGCGTCGAAGAGGTGCGCGGACATCTCGGCCGCGACGCCCAGCGAGGCGTAGTGCGCGCGCTCCTCGTCGGAGAGCATGTCGTGGACGGTGGAGATGCCCGGCTCCCAGGAGCCGATGGAGACGGCCGCGACGGTCACCTTGTCGAAGTACTCGAAGGCGCGGGCGATGCCGGTCTGGCCGCGCAGCGCCGCCGCGGTCGCCGGGTCGGGCAGCAGCATCGGCGCGTAGATGGGGTGCGCCTCTCCGCCGGACACCTGGGCGGCGCGGCGCACGGCTTCGACGGAGCCGCGCTCCGCCGTGCCGGCGTCGTACACACCGGTCAGCTGGACGACCGTGCACGGCGGCAGCTGGTGCAGGGCCGCCGCCATGTGGATGGTGGACCGGCCCCAGGCCAGGCCGAGCACATCGCCCTCGTTCACCAGTTCGCCGAGCAGGTCGGCCGCGACCTCTCCCAGGTTCTCCGGGTCGGTGGGCGCGCTCCCCGCGAAACCAGGAGATCCCGGGAGGGCGTCCTCGGTGGCGTCCGCCGGGGACTCGACGACGACCGCGTGCCGCAGGCCGTAGCGGGCCCGCAGCGCGTCGGAGCGCTCCGCGTCCAGCTCGGCGGGCACCCTGATCTCGATGCGTACGAGGTCGCGTTCGAGGGCGGTCTCCAGGACCCTGGCCACCTTGAAGCGGCTGACGCCGAACTCCTCGGCGATCTGGATCTTGGACTTGCCCTCCAGGTAGAAGCGGCGGGCCATGGCCGCCGCCTGGACCAGCTCTGCGGGTCCCATCCGCAGGGCTGACCGGCCCGCCGACATTGCAGACACCGCGTTCTCCTCACTGCTGTTCACACACGGGGCTCGCTGTTCATCCTGTCAGATGACCGAGACCTTGATCAGCCCCGAAGGGCGGCGTTCACCGAGCTGTGGCTCAGTGGTTGCATGCCCAGGCCGCGGTGGCCGTGGCTTCGGTCGCCTGGCTGCGCAGCATGCGCACCGCGGCGGCCGGGTCGTCCGTCCCGTACACGGCGGAACCGGCGACGAAGACGTCCGCGCCCGCCTCGGCGCACCGCTCGATCGTCGACGCCGATACGCCGCCGTCGACCTGGAGCCACATCTCCAGGCCGTGCTTGGAGATCAGCTCACGGGTACGGCGGATCTTCGGCAGCATGATGTCGAGGAACGCCTGGCCGCCGAAGCCCGGCTCCACGGTCATGATCAGCAGCATGTCGAGTTCGGGGAGCAGGTCCTCGTACGGCTCGATGGGCGTGGCCGGCTTCAGCGCCATCGAGGCGCGGGCGCCCTTGGCGCGGATCTCGCGCGCCGTCCGTACGGGCGCGGCGGCGGCCTCGGCGTGGAAGGTGACCGATCCGGCGCCCGCCTCGACGTACTGCGGAGCCCAGCGGTCGGCGTCCTCGATCATCAGATGGCAGTCGAGCGGGATGTCCGTCGCCCGGCTGAGGGCTTCCACGACCGGGACGCCCAGCGTCAGGTTGGGCACGAAGTGGTTGTCCATCACGTCGACATGGAGCCAGTCCGCGCCCTCGACGGCCCTGGCCTCCTCGGCGAGCCGGGAGAAGTCTGCGGACAGGATGCTGGGGTTGATCTGCGCGGCCATGCCCCAAGCCTGCCATGTCCCGGGGCCGTTCCCCTCCCCGGTACGGACCAAAGCTTCCGGGATCTCGGCTCCCGGTGGCGGTGGCACGCCCCGGGGCGCGGCCTGCCGGCCGTCCGGGACGGACAGAACCGCCCAAGTCCCGGACAGCGCGGTGGAGTCCACCGGCCGGCCCTGCCGCCGGCGGACGGCTACGCGGTCCGGCGCAGCAGTGCCAGGTACATCGCGTCCGTACCGTGCAGGTGCGGCCACAGCTGTACGTCGGGCCCGTCGCCCAGCGCCGGTACGCCCGGCATCAGCGGCCTGGCGTCGATCCACTCGACCTCGACCGGCCGGTGTCCGCCGCGCCCCTTGATCACGTCGTCGACGACGACCCGGGTCTCGGCGAGGTGCGGCGAGCAGGTCGCGTACCCCACGACGCCGCCCACGCGCACCGCGTTCAGCGCCCCGCGCAGCAGCCCGCGCTGGAGCGGGGCGAAGCCCTCCAGGTCCTCGGCGCGGCGCCGCCAGCGCGCTTCCGGGCGGCGCCGCAGCGCGCCGAGCCCGGAGCACGGGACGTCCACCAGGACGCGGTCGAAGGAGCCCGGGAGCCACGGCGGGTTCAGACCGTCGGCGGCGACGACCTGGTACGGGCCGGGATTGCCCTCCAGGGCCCGCGCGACGAGGCGGGCGCGGTGCGGCTGCTTCTCGGCGGCCAGCAGCGCGGCCCCGCGCCGGGCGGCGAGTCCGGCCAGCATGGCGGCCTTGCCGCCGGGCCCGGCGCAGCCGTCGAGCCAGCGCTGGTCGCGCCCCTCGACGGGCGCGTCGGCGAGCGCGAGGGCGACCAGCTGGCTGCCCTCGTCCTGGACTCCGGCGCGGCCCTCGTGGACGGCCGTGATGGCGCCCGGCTCGCCGCCCTCGGCCAGCCGCACGGCGTACGGCGACCAGCGGCCCGGCAGCCCGGACTCCTCGCCCAGTACGTCCAGCAGCTCGCCGGCGGTGGAGCGTCCCGGGCGGGCGACGAGCGTCACCTCGGGCCGCTCGTTGTCGGCTTCGAGGAGGTCCTCGATGCCGGCCCGGCCGCCGCCCAGGGCGTCCCAGAGCGCGGAGACGATCCAGCGCGGATGGGAGTGGACGACGGACAGGTGCGCCTCGGCGTCGTCGTCGTACGGCGGGGCGACCTGCTCCACCCAGGCGTCGAGATCCTGCTGGGAGATCTTCCGCAGGACCGCGTTGACGAACTTCGCGCGCCCCTCGCCGAGCACCACGCGCGCCAGCTCCACGCTCGCGGAGACCGCGGCGTGCGTCGGGATGCGGGTGCCGAGCAACTGGTGCGCGCCGAGCGCCAGCACGTCGAGGACCGGCGGGTCCACCTCGCGCAGCGGCCGGTCGATGCACGCCGCGATGACGGCGTCGTACGTGCCCTGGCGGCGCAGCGTCCCGTACACCAGCTCGGTCGCGAGCGCCGCGTCGCGCTCGTCGAAGCTGCCCTTGGCGCGGGCCTTCTTGAGCAGCGGCGGCAGGACGAGGTTCGCGTACGCGTCGCGCTCGTCGACGGCGCGCAGCGCCTCGAAGGCGAGGAAGCGGACCGGGTCCTTCTGGGGGCGCCGGTGCGGTTTGGCCGGACGCTTGGCGGGTCGCTTGGCGGGACTGCTGCTTGGCTGGTCACTCACGAAAAAGGTGCTCCGCTGGAGAGGGGGACGATCCCCCTCAGCGTACGTCCGACGCGCCCAGGTGTTCGCCCGGGGCGATCCGCACGCCGCGCGCCCAGTCGGCGGCGAGCATCGGCTTCTTGCCCTGCGGCTGCACCCAGAGGAGTTCGACGGGGTGCGATCCGGTCCCGGCGTACACGTTCTTCTTCGTCACGGACAGCTCGCCGGGGGCCAGGCCCAGGTCCGTGCGGTCCGGCAGCGGCTTCACGGAGACCAGTTTGAGCCGCTCGCCGCGCAGCAGCGTCCAGGCACCGGGTGCGGGCGTGCAGCCGCGCACGACGCGGTCGACGCGCAGTGCGGGCGCCGCCCAGTCGACCTGTGCGTCCTCGACGGTGATCTTGGGTGCGAGCGTGACGCCCTCGGCGGGCTGCGGCACGGCGTGGAGCGTGCCGTCCTCGATGCCGTCCATGGTGGCGACCAGCAGTCCCGAACCGGCGAAGGCGAGCCGGGTGAGCAAATCGCCGCTGGTGTCGGTGGGCCGTACCTGCTCGGTGAGCACGCCGTACACCGGCCCGGAGTCGAGACCCTCCTCGATCAGGAACGTCGAGGCGCCCGTGACCTCGTCGCCCGCGAGGATCGCGTGCTGCACGGGGGCGGCGCCGCGCCAGGCCGGCAGCAGCGAGAAGTGCAGGTTGACCCAGCCGCGGGCGGGGATGTCGAGGGCGGCCCTGGGCAGCAGCGCGCCGTACGCGACAACGGGGCAGCAGTCCGGCGCGATCTCGCGCAGCCGCGCGAGGAAGTCCTCGTCGCGCGGTTTGACCGGCTTGAGCACCTCGATCCCGGCCTCCTCCGCGCGCGCGGCGACGGGACTGGCGACGAGCTTGCGGCCGCGTCCGGCAGGGGCGTCGGGCCGGGTGACGACGGCGGCAACCTCGTGCCGGCCGGAGGCGATCAGGGCGTCCAGGGCGGGTACGGCGACCTCGGGGGTGCCTGCGAAGACGAGCTTCATCGGTGGCGCGGGCCTCTCGGGCAGGAAGGCGGAACAGGGTGCGGCGTCAAGAGGCGCACCAGTCTATGGGCCCTGGCGCCAGGGGGCGTACGCACATCCGCGCGCCCCGGTCACATGCGCATACGCCCCAGGAGCGTGACCCCGGCGCCGGGTGACGCGTTGGTCAAGAGAGATTGACCCGAAGGGCTCGCACCTGCGGTCCCTGCCCACCCTTCCGACTCTTCTGCCTTCTCCTTCTTCCACCCCTTCTTCCACCCCTTCCTTCACGCCGGTTCGAGAGGCTTGTTCATGGCCGACCACGCAACCCACGACGCCCAAGCACGGGCCAGCCTGCATCTGTTGGTACGGGACATCGAGCGGGTGCGGCGGCAGGTGGACGCGCTGCGCACCCTCACCGCCCAGCTCGGCAACGTCTACCGCCCGCGCCGCTCCGGCCCTTCCACGGGCTTCGTCGTCTACGGCAGGGCCCCGGCACCGACCGTCCGCCTCGCGCAGGAACTGCGGGACAGCGTCGAGACGCTGGTGACCGCCGCCGTGGACTTCGACCGTTCGCTCGGCTTCTCCTGGGACGCGGTCGGCTCGGCGCTCGGAGTGACCAAGCAGGCGGTGCACCGTCGTTACGGCGCGCGGCGGGCCGCGACGCAGACCGCTGCGCCCACCGAGGGCGAGCTCGCCGTCGAGACGGCGACCGCGACCGCTACGCGCACCCTCGCCGCGCCACCGCCCCTGCCGTCCGTACCGGCCGCCCGCTCCATGCCGCCCCAGCCGACGGCAGCCGGCCATTCGCTGCGCGAGGAGATCCGTCCGAGCGCCCTCCCCGGCCCCCGCAACGGCTGACCCCTCCCCTTCCCGGCGGGGCGCAAGCGCCCACGCCCCCGGACGCCCCACAGGCGTGTCCTCAATCGCCGGACGGGCTTGACTTTCCGGTCCGAGCCGGAAACTTCGGCCCGTCCGGCGATTGAGGACCGGGGACCGGGGCGGATTCCGCGCCGGGGAACAGCCACGCCTGCCCTGTCACCCGATATCCAGCGGATCGATCCTGATCCGCACCGGATCGCCACTCCCCCGGGCCAGTCGCGCCGCCTGCGCCGCCTTCAGCGCCGCGGCAAGCGCCGCCCCACTGCCCGGCGGCACCCTGAGCAGCGCCCGCTCCCACACCTCGCCCACCGGCGGGTCACCGGGCCTGCGGGGCCGCCCGGGCTCCTGGACGGGCAGCGGCACAGGCCCCAGCACCTCGGCATCGCGCGGCAGTTCGGCAGCCGCCAGAAACGCGGCGATCGCCTCGGGACGGCCACTCACCGCGGCCATCCGCGACACCGGCGGGAAGCCCAGCTCGGCCCGCTCCGCGAGCTCGCGCTGCGCGTGCCCCACCGGATCCCACCGCACCAGCGCCTGCACGGGCCGCAGTGTCGGCTCGGCGACGACGACCACCGTGCCGCCCTCGCCCTGCCCCCTGACCAGCGCCGCGGCACTGGTCCAGCGCCGCAGGGCCTCCTCCCCGGCGCGCAGGTCCGGCCGCCCGAGCATCGCCCAGCCGTCGAGCAGCAGCGCCGCGGCGTAACCGCCCTCGGCGACCGGCTCGGCCCCCGGCGTACTGACGACGAGGGCGGGCGCCCCCGGCACGGTCTCCAGCACGTGGTCGCGCCCGGACGTACGCACCGGCACCGCCGGAAACGCCCTCCCCAGCTCCTCCGCCGTACGCCGCGCCCCGACGACCTGGGCCCGCAGCCGCATGCTCCCGCACTCGCCGCACCGCCGTCCGGCCGCGTCCCGGCCGCACCATCCGCAGTGCAGCTCCTGCTGGTCGGCCGCTTCGAGCGGCCCGGCACAGTGCCCGCACCTGGCGGGCGTACGGCACCGCTCGCAGGCCAGGCTCGGTACGTATCCGCGTCGGGGCACCTGCACCAGCACCGGGCCCGTCCTGAGCCCGTCCCGCACGGTCTGCCACGCCAGACTGGGCAGCCGCGCGGCCCGCGCCGCCCCGTCCCGCGCCAGTTCCCCGTCGCCGACGGTACGGACCAGCGGCGCCGCGGCCCGCACCTGCTCGCGCCCGGCACGCAGCGGCGCCGCCCACTTGCTCTCCACCAGCTGGGCCGCCTCCACCGTGCAGCCGACGGCTCCCAGCAGAAACGCGCACTTGCTGTGCTGTGCCCGCAGCTCCAGCACTTCCCGCACGTGCGGAAACGGCGCGTGGTCGTCGCTGTGACTCGAATCCCCGTCGTCCCACACGGCGACGAGTCCCAGGTCCGTCACGGGGGCGAACATCGCGGCCCGCGTCCCGATCACGGCCCGCACCGACCCCCGCCGCGCGGCCAGCCACTGCCGGTACCGCTTCCGGGGCCCGGCATCGGCGGTCAGCAGCGTGTGGTGCCCCTTCCCCACCAGCGCGGTGAGCGCCGCGTCCAGCCGGGCCACGCTCCGCCCGTCCGGCAGCACGACCAGCGCGCCCCGCCCGGAGGCGAGCGTCGCGACCACCGCACGGGCCAGCTCGTCCGGCCAGTGCGGTCCCGGCAGCGCGTTCCACACGGCCCGCGGCGCCCCGCCGCCCGCCAACTCCCGCAAAAACGCGGGCCCGTGGGCATACCGCTCCCAAGTCTCCGCCGCGGGCGCACCCGGCGGCGGCAACGGCTCGGGCGACGGCTTGGCCTCGGCCGGCCCGTTCCGGGGCGGGACGGCCAGCTGCAGTACGTCGGCGAGGCTCCCCGCGTAACGGTCGGCGATCGCCCGCGACAGCGCGAGCAGCTCGGGACTGAGCACCGGCTCCGGGGACACCACATAGGCGAGCGCCGCCAGCGGCCCGGCGTAGTCCGACTCGGCCCGCCGTTCGACGAGGTACCCGTCGATCATCCCCCCGCCCTCACGGCGGCCGCCCCTGACGTTGTGCGCCCCGGCCCCGAAGCGCACCCGGACCCGCACCCCCGGCTGCGCGACGGCGTCCAGCTCCTCGGTCACGGCGTAGTCGAAGAACTGGTCGAGGTGCAGCACCCCCTTGTTGACCAGGACCCGGGCGACGGGCAGCTCCTTCGCCAGCGGCGCCCCCCGCCACGTCCGCGGCTTGGCCTTCGGGACCTTCGCCTTCCGCACGCTCTCCCGAATGAGCGCAAGCTGCTCCGGCGCCCCGCCCCCGGGCTCTTCGGACCCCGCATCGTTCCTGCTCACAGCCAAATTCCTACCAGACCCCACTGACAGTGCGGCACGGCAGCGCGGGACGCGCGACGGCCCCGGACCGATGCGGTCCGGGGCCGTCGCGGCCGAGCAGTGCCGGTTGCCTACAGGCCGGCGGCCTTGCGCAGGGCGTCGACGCGGTCGGTGCGCTCCCAGGTGAAGTCGGGAAGCTCGCGGCCGAAGTGGCCGTACGCCGCGGTCTGGGCGTAGACCGGACGCAGCAGGTCGAGGTCGCGGATGACCGCGGCCGGGCGGAGGTCGAAGACCTCGCCGATGGCGTTCTCGATCTTCTCGGTGTCGACCGTGGCGGTGCCGAAGGTCTCGACGAAGAGACCGACCGGCTCCGCCTTGCCGATCGCGTACGCGACCTGGACCTCGCAGCGCGCGGCGAGACCCGCGGCCACCACGTTCTTGGCGACCCAGCGCATCGCGTACGCGGCCGAGCGGTCGACCTTGGACGGGTCCTTGCCGGAGAACGCACC
>NZ_JBSFTV010000045.1:0-48976 GCF_053591455.1 Streptomyces sp. NPDC003016 | reverse complement strand
CAGCCACCTCATCGACGGCTGCCTCACCGAGACCGGCCTGACCATCCGACCCGCCTGACCAGCAGCACGACATCCCGAGTTCAACCTCAGTAAGACCTGACATACGGAAGCTCAGTTACCCGGTGCCGGCGGCGCCTCAAGGTCGGCAAAATCCCGGGCCCTTTCGACCGCCATGTTGCCGAGGCCGGCCGCCCATCCGACTGCACGACCTCCGCCACGGCTTCACTCTACGAGTCGGCATTGGAGCATTCCCATGAAATCGATCTACTCGTCGGCGGGCACCACTAAGCCGCTTTGACACAATTTCGCGGCACCCTCTGCACTCCCCGCGGCACAGTTGCTCCCTCAGGACGGATCAGACAGAACGGGAGGCTCCACCCTCCGGGAAGCAAACCCGGAAGAGTGAGAACCCCAGGCCCCGGCGAGTCGGTCCTGAGGTTTCGAGCCGCCTTCGGGATTCGAACCCGAGACCTACGCATTACGAGTTGCCCGATCTTGGCCCAGGCGCGTCCATATGCGTCCGCGAAGCAGGCTCCATGCCTGGTCATGAGGGCTTTCGGACGTCGGCGAACGAAAGCGGGCACCGTGGGACCGGATGACAATCGAGACCACAAATGAGCCCACCAGTGACGAGCCCGCGTATTGACATCTCTCAGAATGGGGGCTCGTCGCTGTACCCACCCCTAGCTCCGTTGGTCGGGCTCCACCCGCCTGGGGACTGGCTCTCGGCCTGCGGCGGGAGGGCTGACTCGGTGGCTTCGGTTGCCCACGGATCGTCCGGAGGCGTGGGGTTCGGCGCGGGTGTACGCGCCACCGACGCCACCCCGAGGTATCGGATGACCTCTCGCCGGAGTCGACTCACGTAGTGGGCGACATCTGCCTCGTAGTAGCCGGTGTCCCAGTGTTCGTCCGCAACTACCGGCGAGAAGGATCCGGTATGAGTCAGCACGAAGCTAGATAGCTCACTCATGTCCTGCAGAGCCAGCTCCCGGACCTTCTCCAAGAAGGCGTCAACTTCGTGGACATGGACTACGTGCGCACTAAGCCCAGACTTGATGGATAGCTCTGCGGGCCCGACCGCCGCTAGAAACTCGGCCCCTTTTCGACGGCGGGCCTGCTGCCCCCACTCAGTGGGAGCCATCGGTGTGGCCTCCGGGCGCACCAGTGCGCCGACCGACGCACTCAGGTCCTCGATAGCCGTTTCCAGGCTCTCGACTCTCACTCGGAGCTCCTCGACTTCCGCAGAGAGATCACTCGAGGAAACTCGTCGTCGCTCCGAGCCTGCGCGGGCCCATGCCTCATGCCATGGCCTCCACGGTAGGTCGCATCCCTTGGTGATGAAACTCTCGAAGGTCTCCTCACGCGGCCAGGACCTTCCGTTGAACAGACCCGAGATGGTGCCCTCCGACAGCCCGCTGCGCTGGGCTACCTGCTTCTGCTTCAGCCCGAGTGCTGCCACGAGTGCCTTGGCTGCGGTAGCAAGTTCGACTACGGACGACACCACGGCTGGATCCGGCAGCGACCCCTGCTTCACTCCGTGCACTGCACCCCTCTTCACCGGTTCAAAGTTTCACCATCCTAAGGTGAACCCCCGCTGCCACCAGGCGTTTCTATCGACTCCGCTACAACTTCGAAGCTGCCGTTCAGAAGACCACATGAACCCACGGGCGCCTGCTGAGATCACCGAAACAGCGCAGCCAACGAGGAGGTTCGGTGAACGAGGAAATGAGCTTGCGGGCCCTGGTGTTGCTCTTGGTGGGCGCGCTTGGCACCTACGCAGCCATGCGCGATGCGGAACTTGGGACGGCACTACTGGTCGGAGCGAGTCTGGTGACCGTCCTCATCTTGATCATGCGCTACTAAACGCGAACCCCGGCCTGGTCGTGATGGCGTTGCGGATCGTCCCGCAACGCCACAGACAGGTTGGGGCGCCGGGCGCCCCCCTGCCGGGACCGACCTTCCTCACTGAGACAACCGCATCAGGACATCCCGCCTGCTGACAGGGTTGGCTGCAATACGCTCAAGCACAACAGGCCAGACGTCGGGACGTTCAATTTGCCGAGCGATCGCCTCCGGAGGCATGGCGTCAGCCTGATTTGGGATTGGCCTAGCGCCGATCGCCTTGCGGTACTCAGTTGCTGTGATCTTCGGACGCCCCTCAACTGCAGCCCTGTCGATCATCGTGCGCAGCATGTCCCACCGCTGGTGGTCGGGCATCCCGGAACGCGAGTAGTCGAACGCAGCCTCCCGCAACACTGAGTACGAGACGCTGATGTGACCAAACGCGTGGTCACGCATCGGAGCACTGAGCCAGTCCGCCAGGGTCACACAATCTCGTCCCACAGGAGCGGCTACTCCTAGACGGAGGGCAGCCCGCTTGAAGGCCGGCGATCGCCTACTCGCCCCATCGGGGAACTGGCGAAGGAGTTCGTCACCGATGGCGACACGTTGGCGCGCATCAAGGTCTGGCGCTACGGCCTGAGACTGGTCGATCGAGAAGAGAGTGTGCACCGCTACGTCCTATCAACTCGGCCGTCAGCACGCGCGACGCAAAGTGGATATTAGCCCCGACGGGTGACGGACCGCGCGCGTATCCATTCGAGGTGCCTTGTGCGGAGCGTCCCCCAGTCTCCGGCAGCGCCGTCTGCCCCGCAGAGCTACCGGGTCGCTTCAGTCGGTTCTCGCTTGGAGCCGAACACCCTTTCGGGTTGCTTCAGGAAATCTGAAAATTAGTAGTCACGTGCGAACTCAGGCGTGATAATCAAAAACCAGACCTCTGGAGGGCGCGTGGGACGAGCGAGCAGGCGTAGGGCTGATCTTCAAAAAGCCCCTAGGTCAGAAGAGGAAGCGCATCGTAGAGAGGTGCGCCGTGCCAATAGAGCTGAGCGTCGCGCTGGCCGTCGTGGCGCGTCCCTCGCGGAGTATGAGCAAATAGCAGCGCAGTCACATAGGCATGTCGCAGAGTCGCTTATCGCTCGCCACAACAGGCGCATGGGCAATATGCAACACTTGCCATCTGGAGCGATTGCACCTGTCATGTCGGCATTGCTGTCCTTCGGATTCGTCGATATGGCTCTACGTAAGCTGGGCGCGACGAGGGACAGGCATCCAGCGCACTACGGCAGTTCATGGGTGGACCACCTTGGATGGGGTGCCGATAGTGCTTTCATTGCAGCCCGTCTACTTTTTAGCGGTCAGTACACTGGGGCGGCTGCGGTTCTGCGCTCACAATTTGAGCGCTGGACTGAAAATGCGGCGTTCAATGCTGGCGTCCGTCACGAAAGGGGTGAGAGCGGAGCCAGTTTCGCTGCGCGGTCCTGGTCGGCCTGCCATCACGGATATCCCTCCGCCCTCCGGGTTCGAGAAGAAATAAGCGGAGCGAAATACGGGCCAGATGTGGCGGACCTCGATTTCTGGGAAGACGAAAGAGCCTCCAAAGCATTTCAAGGACCTGGAGTCACTATTGGTAAAAACTATCGCGTTTACCCCGCAGCGATGATGAATTGCATGTCTGAGCTCTTGCATGGACGTGGATCGTTTGTCGACGCGACCCGATGGGAAGCTTCTGAGCTTTTGGAGAGCGAACCTCCTGCACTCACAGAAGTATCGCAATGGCTCTCGGATGTGCTGATGCTAAACCTGCGGCAGGTTCGATTGTGCCTAGCATCCCTGGCCGAGGAACAAGGGAACCCGCAGGTCGCCAAAGGGCTTTTTTCTCTCCCCGAACGGACTTATGCGGGAGATGTCGGGCCGGTGCCCTCAAGCCTCTTCCCCCTGCTTCCCCAGACAGGGCTTTCTCCAGAGTTGATAGATCAGATGAGGGCAGCCGAACACATCTATAAACAGGTAATGGAGGGCAAGCGTCCGGCGGGTCGACTTTACCGCGACGACGAAATGACCCGTCTCTATTTCTATGAGCGTCGCGCCCGTGCGGGCAGGTGGGCCATGAAAGCATTCGAGGCAGAAAAGGAGAAGCTGAAGGACGCATTCGATCTGGACAATCTGAGCGACCGAAGCACCCTGTACGTCATGGCGGCGGAGATGGCTGGCGTCCTGTCCATCTGGCTCGGGCCGACCCCTCAAGGAAACGCAGCGGCCACTTGTTCCTCCGCCTTGCGTTCTGCGTACTGGATGTGGCTTGAGGATGACGACCGGGCCATGTCTGCCTTGCGTGTCGTTCTAGAACAATGCGCACGGCTAAGGGTGTGGACTACCAAACCCGAGAAAGCTAATAAACTAGAGAATTCATCAGCCACTACCCCTAAGGACTGGGTAAACACGGCAGGCCTACGTCGGCTACAAGCCCTTAATAGGGCTCTGGGGGAGTTTGCGCATTTTCACGCAAAGATCCGCTTGGAAGGTGCGCGCGAAATTCTACAAAAGATCCAGCGAAATGGCGAACATCAAGATGCGCAGTACACGGCCAGGGGGCACGCATTGGAGGCCCTCGCTGCTCTCGTGATGATAGAGTCGATTAGAGCCGTTTCCTCCTTGTCCCCGATCGTGGCAAAGGCATTCGAGCAGATATCTGAGGAAGTCTTCCATGATGACGGCGGGTTGCAGTCGAGCCTAGACGACTTGTTGCAGCGTGCTCTACTCCTGAAGAACGCTCCGCTCGGAGAATATTCCTTGCGCGGGCCAGCCAGTGAGACACGACAATCGGATGAGACCTAATATTTTGACTCTGATGGTCAGGAGATCTCTACCGAACCGGGGGCCAAGCGGCTCGTGAAGCCATCCGCGCAAAGCCGTTCATACGCCTTCAGAACATTCGCTGGCGTCTCCTGCTCAATCATGAATCCCTGTTGTGGGTAGATGAGCAGCCGTTGTTGTGCGCCGACGAGCACGTCGATGACGAGCCGGGCATCCGTGATCGTATCGATGTACTCCGTGAAAGTCAGCGGCGTTGATGCGCACACGAACTCGATGCCGGGCCAGAGCTTGCGTGCCGTGGCGTGGGCCCGGCGCTCTTCGTACGGCTTGCTGACGAGCAGCACGGACTGCACATCGACGCCGTGCTCTTCGAGGAGTGCGCGCGAGAAGCGGATGTCCTCCCCTGTGTTCCTCGCGTGCGGTTCGACCAGCACGGCTGCGGCCGGCACTCCGAGTTCGAGCGCCCGCAGGCGGTAGTGCTCGGCTTCGCCCTGCGGCATCCGCTCGCGCGTGGTGCGGCTAGTGGCTCCCGTGAACACGATGAGGGGTGCCATGCCGCGCCGGTACAGGTTGACCGTCACGTCGGCGACTCCGAGGTCGTGACTGCCGAGGCCGATGGCAACGGAGCACGGGTGCGGCTCGTGGTGCATCTGCTGGAAGTCCCACAGTCGCTGAGCGTCGGCCCATGCCTGTACCGAGATCACCGTTCGCTCTCCTCTGTTCGCGCCGAATCGGGCACCTGAAAGTCGTATGCCCAGGCGAAGCGGGATGCGGCGTGCACGCCGATGGCGAACTCCACGACGGTCCCGTCCGCGGTGTATGTCGTCCGGTGCAGCTCGACCACGGATTCGCTGGCTGGGAGCTGCAGCAACTTCGCTTCGTCCGGGGCGGGTAGGCGGGCATGGACCTCTTCCTCCATGTGGTCGATCTCATATCCCGCGTCGTAGAGCACGTGTCGCAGCCAGCGAGAGCTGGGAGGAGTGCGGCGCGGTGTTCACCCGGCCGGACGGGCGGCCCATCGACCCTCGCGCCGACTGGGAGGAGTTCAAAGAGCTCCTCGAAGAGGCGGGCATCAGTGAACGACGTCTCTACGACGGGAGCCGTCACACAGCGGGCACGATCCTGAACGAGCTGGGCGTGGACATGGTCACCATCATGGAAATCCTGCGGCACACCCAGATCAGCCAGACCCGACGGTACGTGAAGGGAAGTTCCACCCTCTCGAAAGACGCCATGCAGCGTATGGGAGACGCGTTCTTTCCCGCACCCAGGGCCACATCTGAGACCAGAACTTAGACCGCAAGCAGTAAGGAGACCCGCGCCCGGCGGCGACATCGTATCCAGTAATAGCAAAAGCCCCAGGTCACGGCGAGTGAGTCCTGAGGCTTCCACAGAGCCGCCTTCGGGATTCGAACCCGAGACCTACGCATTACGAAACCGAAAGCGTTCATGCCGTATGGTGCCTCGTGGTGCCGCCTCGTGGCGTTTCCCCTGATCAGTGCATGTGCGCTGGCTTTCCTCGTGCTGCCCCGTCCAAAGGCGTCTGTCCACCGGCTGTCCACCGGAAGACCTCATCGTTCAGCACGTAGTGACCACCCGATGGCATGTTGGCAGCACGATGACTCGATCAACCGTCCTGGCTCACAGGCTTGTCTAGACTCGACAACCGCCCACTTCGTCAGCTCTCCTCCGCTTCTCCCGGGAGGCCAGTTGGTCAGAGCTGCTGCTGGATTAGGTAGAAGGCGAGTCCAACGAGTCCGGCGCCGGTGGCGTAGGCGGCGCCGCGCAGGGCGCTGGAGAGCAGGGCGGCGCGGCGGCGGACAATCCACGGCCGAAGGCGGCGGATCCGGGAGGTCCGGTCCGCCAGGTGGGGGCGGCGACTACTACTGTGCATGGTGTGTGCTCCGTTCTTCGGGGTGCTGTTGGTGGTCCGGCGGGGGCTGGGCGGCGTAGGAACCTTCGGCCCCACGCCGGACCTGTTGTGTATTCAGGGGCGGCCGGCGAGTTCGTGGATACGGTCGGCCAGGCGGGCACCGGGG
This sequence comes from Streptomyces sp. NPDC003016, assembly GCF_053591455.1. Taxonomy (NCBI): domain Bacteria; kingdom Bacillati; phylum Actinomycetota; class Actinomycetes; order Kitasatosporales; family Streptomycetaceae; genus Streptomyces; species Streptomyces sp. NPDC003016. The sequence goes on along the minus strand of NZ_JBSFTV010000045.1, from coordinate 42,284 downwards.
TGGCATACCAGACCGTCGTCGGTGTGTTGATCGGCCAGTCGGCCGAAGTTGGCCTTTATGCCCCTGGTGGGGACGGTCCGGCTGGTGTTGTGGCGGGCGGAGTAGCCGTGAAGTGCTCCAGCGTGTTCAGGAAGTCGGACTCGAAGGCACGGCCAGGAATCGATCCACAGCGCTCGGCTCCGCTCAACGCGGAGCCTCCTTTCTGGTGATTGAGGGGTTACCAAGGCAGCGAGCAGCAACTCACAGTCGGGCCGGGCGGCAGCATCCACCCAGTCGTGCGCACAACAGGACCGTATGGTCCGGACAGAACGGGCCATTGAAAACCGGCCCCCGTCATGATGCTAAAGGGTTAGCGCACCAAGGCCGCGTGGGTAAATTAGCGAATATCTGCAGGTCAATGACCTGGCGATCTTTCGTTGCCTCCTCAGTCAAGAGGGTGGGATGACACCCTGAACGGTTGGCCGAAAAACACCGCACGTCGCAGAGGTCTCCCGCCCGGTGAGCCGAAGCAGCCTCCTTCGGCCGGAAGCCGTCCCTGCGCGCCACCACCTCGAACGAGCATCCGGCACCCTCCAATTCGGCGAACACAGCAGGACGACAACAGCCCGCAGATGCCGGGCCGGTACTGACGACCAGCTTTCCCGGGGCTCAAGCAGAAAACCAGGAAGACCCTCTTCCTCTAACAGGAGCCAGGAGTTCCTGTGTGTGCTGACCTGCGGTGCGGCCGGCGAAGCCCATGGAAACCGGTGCATCCGTCAATAGAGGCAGAACCGCTGGCCCCGCAGACAGACTTCCGCGCCGACACGGCGAGCACCAGGACCAGCTTTTTCCGGAAAAGCGACTTCCGGTATATCGAGCAGGCTCAGAGTGAGAGCGCCGCCTGGCCCCTCGGTCACAGCTGGTCACTGATCCGCAACCGCCTCCATGGCTGACCCTGCTGACGGGGCGGAGGGACACGACCCCGAGTAGACCCACTTCAAGGCGGCGATCTCGTTCGGGAAGTGGCCACGGGCTGCCGGGATTACCGGGCGGAGGTCAGATGCCGGAACGAGGCACGATCCTCCCGCGCTGGTGCCCAGCCTCACGCTGACGAGTAGACCAGTGAGGCGGCACGGGCAGCGCTCGGCGAGACCCTGGCGGCGTAGCGCGGGGACAACCTTGCCCGCTGCCTGCCCGTCCCGTAACGGAAACTGCGAGGAGACACCGGACGCCCCGAGACCTCCGGGGCCGGGGCCCTCGTTAGCTGTGCCTGGCCCTGGCCCGGTCGACCTGGCGCAGCAGCAGGTCGGCGAACTGGATGATCTGGGCCGCCTCGATCGGGTGGTCGAAGTCGACGGTGCGGTGGCTGGAGGGGTTCTTATAGCGGCCCATGGCTCCGGCGAACAACGCGGAATCGGCCTCCTGCTCACCGCCCTCGGCACCAGCGTCGGCCAGCGGACCGCCGGGCTTGCCGTTCTGGTGCGGCTGGAACGCCTTGCGCATCAGCGGGACGCCGACGAGAGAGTTGTCGAGCCCGGAGGCGTCACGGACGGCAACCTCGATCGCCTTCATGGCGGCGAAGCACGCGGTCTCGTAGTCCCCGAGGTCGAAGTTGGTGCGTACCGCCTTCTCCAGGTCCGGATGGAGCGGGCCGGCGAGCCGTATGCGGGCTTCGAACCGTGCCATGCCCTTCGGATCTGCGGCCAGGTCCCGCCCGTCGCGGGAGAGCTGCCGGAAGTTCTCCGACTGGCTGGGGACACGGGACAGCAGAGCGTGGGCCTCCAGCCAGCTCCAGGCGTCGGACAACCGGTTCACCAGCCTGTCGGTGTCCGGCTCTTCCCGGAACGCCTGACGGGCGCCGCCCATCGTTCCTGCGTACTGCAGAAAGCCGCCGCCCCGAGCAAGGTTCTGCAGTAGGAGGAGCGCGGCGTCGCGGGTGGGTAGTTGCCGCAGCTGGTCCGCCGGGACCGGCGGCTCGTACGTGAGCATGAACGCACGCTACGCGGTGGCTCGGACACCCGCTGCATGCTTTCCGACTTTTCTCCCCCGCTCCTCCCGCCGGTGAACCCGCGCGGGACGCCGTGGCGGTCAGGTGGCAGCGCAGGATCTCTTCGACGATTGTCCGAAGCGTCGCGGGGAAGCGAGACCGCTCGTTGGGGTGCTCATCTCCTACTTGACGAGTGCGTTGACCCTGCGGAAACCGGCTCCCCAGCTTAGGCGGAATATCCCGAGTCCGCCGTCGATTGGTCTTCTTGCAGAGATCGCGGGAGGGGGCGCTGGTGGCCGAGCTCTTGTTGTTCCGGCAGGACGCGGAGGGGCGGGACGTCGAGCTTTCCAGTTCGACGGTGGCGCTGGAGGTGGAGCTGCAGCGGCGGGTCGAGGCCGGGCTGGAGCAGATGCTCGGTATCCGGTTCCTGGCATCGGAGTACGCGACCGGTCCATGGCACCGGGGGCGGATCGACACCCTGGGTCTGGATGAGAACGGCAGCCCGGTGGCGATCGAGTTCAAGAAGGGCTCCGACAGCGGGGTGCTGTCGCAGGCCGTCTCCTACCTCTCCTGGCTGAAGTCGGCGCAGCACGAGTTCGAGGCGCTCGTGCGGAAGGTGCTGGGCGGGGAGGCCGCCAAGTCGATCGACTGGCGGCGTCCGCGGATGGTCTGCATCGCGGCCGGCTTCTCCCACCACGATCGAGTGGCCGTGCAGTGGCTGCCCGAGCGGATCGACCTGGTGCGCTACCGGGTCTTCGAGGGCGGTCTGCTGAGCCTGCTGCTCGTGGACTCCTCGCCCGGTTCGCCGACCGCAGCTTCGTCTCGGCGGAATCGGGAGCGGGACGCGGTGGTCGACAGCGCGCCGATGGCCCCGGCGACTCCTTCGCCAGCGGGTGCCGGCCTCGTGCCGGAGTGTCTGCGGGACCTGTACGCGGAGGTGGACGACGCGCTCACGGCATGGGGTGAGGTCGAGGTGGCGCCGCTGCGGCACTACATCGCCTACCGGCGGCTGGTGAACGTGGCGTCGGTGATCTTCCGTCCGAAGCACGAGGCGATCCTGATGTATCTCAGACTCGACCCGGACACGGTCGCACTGAAGGAGGGCTTCACCCGGGACATGCGCAACATCGGGCACCTGGGGACCGGGGACCTGGAGGTGCGCCTCGTCACGGCGGCCGACCTGGAGAAGGCGGCGCCGTTGATCCGGCGGGCGTTCGAGGCGGCCTGACGCAACGAGAAGAGCGGCTGGTGCATCGGTTACTCGATGCACCAGCCGCCCTTCGGCGTCTGCGGCCCGCCGGCCCCGGATTCTCCGATCTCATGATCATGCCTCCGGTCCGGCCAGGTCGAAGTCGTCCTTCGTCAGCTCGGCGCGGAGCCGCTGCTCGGCCACGTCGGCGTAGTGCGAGGACAGCTCGACGCCCACGAAACGGCGTCCCTCGCGCAGGGCCGCGACGCCCGTGGAGCCGCTGCCGGTGAACGGGTCGAGGACGACGCCGCCCTCGGGGCAGATCTGTACGAGCTGCTGCATGACCTCGACGGGCTTCTGGGTGATGTGCACCCGGTCCTTGCGGGGCTGGGAGGCGATGTAGTGGCCGGGCAGATAGAGGTCGCGGGTGTTGTCGAGGGATCCCTTGACGCCCCAGATGATGAACTCGGAGTCCTGCTTCGGCCCGCCCTTGCGGGGCCGGCTGGCGGGCTTGATCCACGGAATGGTGCCGCTCCAGGTCCACCCGGCCATCTGCAGGGCGTCGGTCGTGGTCGGCTCCTGGCGCCAGTCGGAGAAGACCATGGCCACCGTGTGCTCGGTGGAGGCCCGGTACGCCTCGGTGAGCAGTTCGGTCAGCCAGGAGCGGTAGGAGCGCTGGTCGCGGTTCTCGCCGGGGAAGTTGGCGAGGTCGTGGGCCGAGTTGCTGGTGACGTACTTGGCTCGTGCGGTGCGGCCGGTGCGGTCCGCGCTGGCGCGTCCGCCGGAGTTGTACGGCGGGTCGGTGATCACGGCGTTGACGCTCTCGTCCGGGAGGGACTTCAGCACGGTCAGGGCGTCGCCTCGGTGCAGCGTGTAGCTCATGTGGAGGGCCTCTTTCAGGGCATAGCCGGTCCGGTCCCGCTCCGGACACCGCTCAACGGTCGTCGACTGGGGCGGGGTTGTGCCGGAGGTTAGCGGCGGTCTCCGGCCGGGCCTAACGAGGTGGACCGCACTGCGAGCCCGGGTGCGGGAGTCGTTTGGTACGGCCGGAATCCCGGTCTACTGTCTCGCCGTGTCACCGGGGCAGAGCTTCACTTCACCCCTGCTGACCTGTGCTTATCCGTGCCGCCTCGTCCGAACGGGCAGCGGGTAAGGGCATCGTCCCTCGTTCCGCACGCCGTCAGGAGCCCCGGTGTACTGCCTGAGATTACGAGCGCGGCCGGCTGCCGCGCGTGACCTGAAACCGGCGTCCGGGAGCTACCAACTCCCCTGACCCGGGCCCGCCCGAGCGGCGGATGCACATCGGCGCGGTGCCGACGGCTTTGCACGAGAAGTCGGCACCGCGTCTCCTACGAACACCGAGGAGCCGCTGCGATGCAGCATGCCCTGATACATCCGCGCCCCGGTTCTCCGCCGTCACCCGGCCGGCACCGCCGCCTCGGTGAACGGCGGCGGCGATGAAGAAGACCACCGGAGCCGTCCTCGGGCTGTGCGCGTCCGGTCCGCTGTTGCTGGCCGTTCCGGTTCTTGCCTTCGGGGCCGGGACCGCCTCGGCCTCCTGCTCAACCGACGGCGCACAGACTGTGGATACCGCCGCCGTCGCCACTCAGGTGAAGGCCATCCTGGACGGCGGCGACAAGGGCTCGGTCTCCGTGCCGGGCCTGGACGACCCGGCCGAGCAGGTGCCCAATGCCAAGACGATCCAGGCCACCGGCGTCGCGATGAACATCCCGGCCCGGGGGCAGGTCGTGGCCCTGGCGACCGCCCTGCAGGAGAGCGGCCTGCGGAACCTGACCTACGGCGACCGTGACTCGCTGGGTCTGTTCCAGCAGCGTCCCTCGCAGGGCTGGGGCACGGCCAACGAGATCCTCGACCCGGTGCATGCCTCGACCAAGTTCTACGAGGGGCTGCGGAAGGTCTCGGGCTGGCAGTCCCTTTCGGTCACTCAGGCCGCCCAGGCGGTGCAGCGGTCGGGTTTCCCGGAGGCGTACGCCAAGTGGGAGCCCCTGGCCACTGCCCTGCAGAAGGCCATCGAGCCCCTGCTGCCGAAGGCCGGTGACGCGTCGCCGAGTCCGTCGCCGTCCGGCTCGGCCGGCACCGACGGCCCTTCGCCCAGCACCGAGGGTGGCTGTTCGGCGGACGGGGACGGGACCGACTTCGGCACCATCCCGCCCGGCGCGGTGCCGACCGAGTACAAGATCCCGGCCAACGCTCCACGAGAGGTCCAGACGGCGATCCGGTGGGCGCTCGGCCAGCTCGGTACGCCGTACCAGTGGGGCGGGAGCTGCAAGAACTCCCACGGCAAGGACGCCATGGGTCGGTGCGACTGCTCCTCCCTGATGGAGCAGGCGTACAAGGCTGCCGGGATCACCCTGACGGGCACGACCTACACGCAGGTCAGGGACGGCAAGTCGGTATCGGTCGACGCCCTTCAGCCGGGTGACCTCCTCTTCACCGAGGGGACGGCGGCCGTGCCCGAGCACGTCGGCATGGCCATCGGGCAGGGCCTGATTATCCACGCCCCGCACACCGGCGACGTGGTCCGCATCACGACCCTCGCGCCCTGGAAGCCGCAGATTCTCGCGGCCCGCCGAGTCGTCTGACCGGCGCTCCCCTCTCTCCCCCTTCCTCGCACCGCCGCTTCGCCCCAGTCGGCTTTGGCGTGCAGTAAATCGAACTGGAGTTCCCCTATGTATCTCGCCGACCAGGTCATCCAACTCGCCTACGATCCCGGGATCAAGCCGAACGAGGGCGGCCTGCCGGGCCTGTCCGTCCTCAAGCAGGTGATGGGCTCGATCAACCTCTTCGGCCTCATCGCCGTGGTCGGCGCCCTCGCCGTCAGCGCGGGCGTGTGGGCCTGGGGCCACCACTCCGGCGGTCATCAGGCGGAGGCAAACGGGAAGAAGGGCGTCCTGGTGAGCGCCGGCGCGGCTCTCCTGCTTGGCGCCGCGAATGGTGTCGTCGCGTTCTTCAGCACGCTGGGGACGCAGGTCCGCTGATGCCTTCCCACTCCTCGAACCCCGGCGGCGCATCTCGCGTGCGCCGCCGGGCGCTGCTCGGCACCGTCGGCCTGGTGGTGCTCGTCGCCCTCGCCGGCCTGGCCGCGTACCTCACCCGCGACGGCAGGAGCCCGTCCGAAACCCCTGCTCCACCGTCGATTTCGCCCACAACATCCTCCCCGCCCTCGTCGCCGTCCGGGCCGCTCACGCCGCCCACCCGTCCTCGTGCCCTCCCGGTCCCGCCGAAGACCGGCGACCCGATCGCGTTCGGAAAAGCAGCCGCAGCAGCGCTGTGGTCCTACGACACCCGCGCGTACTCGCAGCCCGAGTTGCGGAAGGCTCTGCGCGGGTGGCTGACCACGGAGGCGAAGTACGCCGACCCGGCCTCGGTCGACAAGGTCGTCCCCTCCCCCGTGCTGTGGAAGGAGATGGCCGCCAACGGCCAGTTCGCCACCGCCAAGGTGTACGAGGGGCACTTCCCGAACGCCTTCACCCGGGCCCTTCAGGAGGATCCCGGCGCGATCACCCAGGCGTACGTCTACGCCGTCACGGTCTCCGGCAAGCAGTCGATCGCCTGGAAGGGCTCGCCCGCCGGCGGTGCGGAGAGCCGTAGCACCACCCTCGCGGTCCAGTGCCGGCCCAACCAGTTCTGCACCCTGGTCGGCGTCATGCCGTCCGTCGCGCCCTGACCCCCCTTCGAGAAAGGAGGTACGACCATGGAAGTCTGCGACTTCCCGCTGATGGACAAGGTGTGCGGCGCCGTCGACTTCGCCACCAACCCTGCCGGAGCCGTCACCGACGGCATCGGCGCGTGGATCGCGAAGTCGGCGGGCGAGCTGGCCGCCAGCGCGGCGGATCTCGCCGCCAAGGCCGTCAACGAGACGACCGCCATCGATCTCAACGCCGGATGGTTCCGGGACAACTACGAGCTGCTGCTGCCCATCGGGCTCGCGCTGACCGTCGGCACGTTCTGCATCCAGCTCATGTTCGCGGCCTGGCGGCGGGACGATCGCGCCCTGGCCCAGGCCGCGATCGGCACCATGACCGGCATCCTGTTCAGCTTCTGTGCCATCGCCTTCACCACCGTCGCCATCACCGTGGTCGACGCCCTGTCCGACGGTCTGTTCCAAGCGGCGAACACCTCGGTCGACGACGCGATCCGGCGCGTGGTGAAGGTCAATGAGTTGGGGGCGATGTACGGCCTGGGCTGGGGCGTCCCAGCCCTGGTCGCCCTGGGCTGCGCGATCGGAGCCTTCCTGTACTGGGGCGTGATGGTCGCCCGTAAGGTCGGCGTCCTGATCATGGTCGCGCTCGCCGTGTTCGCCGGAGCAGGCGGCGGCTGGGAGGTCGCCAAGCGGTGGCGGCGCGGCTGGATCGAAGCCACCGCCACCCTGGTCGTCTCCAAGCTGTTGATGACCGTGGTCTTCCTGATCGGTGTCTCCGCCATGGGCAAGACCGACACCAACGACGGCATGTCGGCCCTGTCCGACGCGATGGCCGGCATCGTCGTAATGGTCCTGGTCCTCCTGTGCCCGTACGCGACGTACAAGTTCATCCACTGGGCCAGCGACGGCGGCGGCCACGACGACCTGCACCGCACCAGCGTCGCCGGCATGGCAGTCGCCGCAGGAGCAGCCAAGACCGCAGGCACCCTGGCAATGCAGGCCAGCACCGGAACCCCCGCCCCGCAGGGTCCGAGCCAGGTTCCCGGCGCGGGTGCTGACGGCGTCGCCTCCGGTATCAACCCCTCCGGCGGCAACCTCAGCGAGGAGGGCATCGACGCCGGTCCGCCCAAGCCGCAGACCCGCTTCCGGTACGGCGAAGACCCGAACGCCACCGGCGACAAGGGTCGGGCCCTGATCCAGCGCCCCGGTATCCCGCCGCTCATCACCCGACCCGGCGAGGGCGAACCGGGAGGCTCCGAAGGGGACTCCGCGGGCGGCCAGTTCGCTGCCACTTCGGCTGGGGGCAGCAGCCTGACCCGCGCTGGTGCCGCGCCGCCGGCGGCTCCTGCACCGCCGCCGCCGTCCTCCACGGGGCCGTCGGCAACCGGTTCCCCGACTCCGACGAACTGGGTGTATCCCAGCCAGCCGCCTTCGGGTTCCTGACCAATCACATCCGGGGGTGGGCTGAATCCGCAGCCCGCCCCCGCATCCCGCACCACCGATCACCAGAAACGGAGCCCCGCCATGACCTCCAGAAGAGCGCCGCGCGCCCCGCCCCCGCCCGCTCCCACCGTCTGGAACCACCATGTCCAACAAGCCCCAGGCCGAAGCCACCACGGCCAGCGTGAAATTTCCGCACCGTTCGCGGCGCGGCATCCTGCTCGGCCTGACCGCCTCGCAACTGATCGTCGTCAGCCTCGCCGGCCTTCTCCTGCTCGCCGTGATCCTCACCCGCGGCGTGGTCGGCGGCCTCGAACTCATTCCGGTCTGGGCGGCCATCGCCCTCCTCGTCTTCGTCCGCTACCGAGGCCGCGCCCTGGCCGACTGGGCTCCGATCGTCACCCGGTACGTCCTGCGCCGCATGCGAGGCCAGTTGATCTGGCTCACCCGGCCGTCCCGCCGCCCGGTCCGCGAAGGGCTGCTCCACCTGCCCGGCACAGCGGCGAGCCTGCGTGTGGTCACCGCGCCCGACCGCCGATACGGCGCGGTCCACAACCCCCACACCGGCACCCTGACCGCCGTCGTCAAGGTCTCCTCCCACGCCTACGCACTGCTCGACCCGAGCACCCAGAACGCCAACGTCAACGGATGGGGACGCGCGCTGGCCGCGCTCGCCCGCACGGGCCAGGTCGCCCGGATCCAGGTGATCGAGCGCACCGTCCCTGACTCCGGTGACGCGCTGCGCCGGTACTGGGAGGAGCACGGCCAGCCCCATGCCCCCGTGGCCGGTGCGATCTACAGCGAGCTGATCCAGAGCGCCGGTCCTGCGGCGGCACCGCACGAGGCGTACGTCGCGGTGTCCCTGGACGCCAAAGCCGCACGGCGGCTGATCAACCAGGCCGGTGGCGGCCTCACCGGGTCCTTCAGCGTGCTGGCGCAACTGACCTCGACCTTCGATCAGGCCGCGCGAACCGCCGGGCTCAACCCCACCGGCTGGCTCACCGCCCGCGAGATCGCGGCCGTCGTGCGAACCGCGTACGACCCCAAGGCCCTTGCACCGCTGGACCGTTGGTCCACCGCAGGCCGTCCCGAGGCTGAGCCCGCTGCTGCCGGTCCGGTCGTGGTCGTCGAGAAGTCGGACCACATCATGACTGACTCGGCCGTCCACGCCACGTACTGGGTGGAGAACTGGCCCCGCACCGAAACGTCGGCGGGCTTCCTGCACCAGCTCCTGTTCACCGCCGGGGTCCGGCGCACGCTGTCGCTGACGTACGAGCCCAAGGGACTGGACGCCGCCCTGCGCGACGTCCAGCGCAAGAAGTCCAGCGTGATCGCCGACGCCGCCGAGCGAGCCCGACGGGGTCAGGTCGACTCCGAGGCGGACTCGATCGAGTACCAGGACATCAAGTCCCGGGAGCGCCAGCTCATCGCGGGCCACGCGGATGTCGCCCTGACCGGCCTGCTGACCGTCTCGGCCGATTCCGAGGAGGAACTCCGCTCCGCCTGCGCCGTCGTGGAGACCGCGGCCGTCGGCGCCCAGCTCGACCTCCGGCCGCTCACCTGGCAGCAGGCCGAAGCGTTCACCGTGGCCGCCATGCCGCTCGCCCTCGCCGTCTGATGCCGGCCCTCCTTCCCCCTGAAAGAGCACCCCCATGTCCCGCACCGCCAGCCCGCCCGCGCAGGACTTCGTGCCCTTCGCCACCGCCGCGCTCGACTTCCACCGCGCGCTCAACATTCCGGGCGGTCCCCTCGTCACCACCCGCGCCGAGCTGGACACCCTGCACGCCCACCTCGTCTCACTGCACGGCCTGCTCGACGCCCATGCCGCCCGCACCGGCCAGCTCGTGCCGGTCGAAGGCGACCAGCTCCGCGCCACCCGCACGCGGATGTGGCAGGCCGCCGACCACGTCCACGCCGCGTATCACGCGGCACCCCGTCCGGACTCAGGCGAGGTGTCCGAACGCGAGGCGTGCCAGGCGGGCCTGCCCGAGGGGGCGCCAGAGCTGACCATCTGCCAGCGCCACCAGCGCACCGCGCATCTGGTGCGCCGCCGCACTACCCCGGCCGATCTGCACTCGCCGTTCACCGGTCTCGTCCGTCGCTGACCCCGTCTTCCGTCTGGAGAAACGTTCATGCCCCGCACCCGTGCCAGCGCTTCCCACCTGTTCGTCCCCCGCAAGGCGTCACGCGCCGAGCAGCGTGCCGCCCGCGCAGGTTTCGCCGAGGCCCGCCGCCAGGCCCGCCGCGCCGGAGCCCCGCCGAAGCACCGCGCCGAGAAGCACCTCGACCCGGAATTGCGGCCGACCTACCCGCCCTCCGGACGCCCCGGTTCCTCCTCGGCTCGGGGCGGCAAGCTCAGCCTCCCCGCCCACCGCATGACCACCGCCACCGTCAGCGGCGCCTATCCGTTTCTCGCGGAGGGCGGCCTGGGCGCCGAAGGCATCTTCATCGGACGAGACGTGCACGCGGAGGCGGCGTTCTGCTACGACCCGTTCTCGCTGTACAGCAGCGGGCGGATCGAGGGCTTCACGAATCCGAACGCCGTCCTGGCCGGGATCATCGGCATGGGCAAGTCCGCGCTGGCCAAGTCGATAGCCACCCGGGCGATTGCCCATGGCTACCGGGTCTACGTTCCCTGCGATCCCAAGGGAGAGTGGACGGCCGTCGCGCAGGCCCTCGGCGGCTACAGCATCGCTCTAGGACCAGGGCTTCCGGGTCGGCTGAACCCGCTGGATGCTCCGGCCCGGCCCGCTTCGATGAGCGTGGGCGACTGGTCGACCGAGGTTCGAAAGCGCCGCCTCCTGCTCCTGGCGGGCCTGGCTCGCACTGTGCTGAAGCGCGATCTCCTGCCGATGGAGCACACCGCTCTGGACCTCGCTCTCGACCTGGTCGTCGCCGAGGCCGACGCCAGCGGCACAGTGCCGCTGCTCGGCGAGATCGCGCACGCCCTCGGTTCGCCCGAGCGCCTCGACCGCGCCCTCGGCGACCAGGCCGGACACATGGGGCCCGCCGCACAGGACCTCGCGCACGCCCTTCGCCGACTGGTGCACGGCGACCTGAGCGGCATGTTCGACGCCCCCTCGACGGTGGCCTTCGACCCGACCACCCCAATGCTGTCCATCGACCTCTCCCGCCTCGGCGGATCCGGTGACGACACCGCCTTGGTGCTCGCGATGACCTGCGCTTCCGCGTGGATGGAGTCCGCCCTCGCCGACCCGGACGGCGGCAGGCGCTGGGTGATCTACGACGAGGCGTGGCGGGTGATGCGGCACGTCGGCCTGCTGGAGCGCATGCAGTCGCAGTGGAAGCTCTCTCGCGGGCTTGGCATCGCGAACCTGATGGTCATCCACCGCCTCAGCGACCTGCTCAGCGCAGGCGATGCCGGCTCGCGCGGCCGAGTGCTGGCCGAGGGCCTGCTGGCCGACTGCTCTACCCGCATCATCTACCGGCAGGAACCCGACCAGCTCGCTGCTGCCGCTTCCCTGCTCGGCCTGACCGGCGTCGAGACCCAGGCCGTGTCCGCCCTGACCAAGGGCCGGGGCCTGTGGAAGGTCGCGGGTCGGAGCTTCATCACCCAGCACATCCTGCACCCCGCCGAGCGAGAGCTGTTCGACACCGACGCCCGAATGTCGGCTTAGCTCAACTAGCCGACGCTTACCCGGAGTTGAACCGTGCCGTCAACCGTACCGCGACCAGACCACCGAGTCCACGGGGGAGGTGCCGCCTCGGGCCTGAGTCCGCGCACCATCGCACCGACTGGTGGCTGGTCGACCGCCTTGCTGCCGCCCGTCCCGAGGAGTTCGCCGAGCTGTTCCACGAGGCGCTCACGAACGACTTCGGCGCGGTGGCCCAGCTGCACCAGATGCTCGACACCGCCTCGAAATGGTGCCGCACCCACGGAGCCCGTGGCAGCGCCTCCGAGTTGAACGCCCTGACCGACCGCCTGACCGATCTCGGCGACGAGCTGCACCGCGTGGGGGAGGGCCTGGGTCACGAAATCCACTCCCGCTCGCACCGAGCGGCAGCAGCGGCTCGTGTCTCCCCGGTCGTGTCAGTCAGTGGGCCTTCCGTCGGCCAGCAGAACCATGCTGCTGCTCCCATTCCACCTTCCGCCGTCCGCTCACTGCCGCGTTCACGGTGAGCAGAGGCACAAGAACAGGATCCATCGTGCCCGAATCTCCCGCTCCCCATGAAGACCAGCCAGCGTCGGCCACCAATCACCTCGCGTGGCGGCAGCATGTCCCGGCGCTTTCTTCTGCCGCCGCCGGCATCAGGCAGGCGTCCGACGCCTGGGACGCAATCTCGGACTCCTTCTGCAACCACGACGGCTGGCCCATCGACGAGAAGGGCTATGCCGACGGCAAAGTGAAACGTGACGCCGAAGCGTGGAAACACGTCGAGGTCTTCCTCGCTCACGGCCCCGAGGTACTGGCCGGTGTCCGCGCCGCCGCCAGCGGCGCCGACTACGTCGAGGGGCCGATCAGCGAGGACCTCCGGCGGATACGCGGAATCGACACCACCCTGGAACGCGCAGGCCAGATCCATAACGAGTGGGACCAGGTCATCGCGCTCATGGACGCCTCACAACCCGGTTCGCGAGAGATGTACGCGAGCCGGGCGGAGGAGATCCGCAACTCCGAAGGCTGGCACTACGCGGACGAGTTGTCCTCCCAAGGCCCGGCGCTCGCTAGGGCCGGCGAGTACTTGGCCAGCCGGGTGGACCCAGACCAACCTTCACAGGCCGAACGTGCCCATATGGCCCTCGCTCGGTCCACATCAGGCAACCGCGGAGCCCCACCCGCTTCGCCTCCTGCACCGCCCGCATCGAATCCGGCGGCCCCGCGCCGTTCCCGCTGACGCCTCTAGCACCGAACCTCGGCGGTACCAAACCGGCCAATCACCGGATCCTCATGGAACGCCGCTACCCCGCCCCAGCGCCTGCGGCTCGCGTCGTCGGCTGCTGGGGCACCCCGCCATGAAGAAGCCCCATGCACCCTGACCAGTCCTTGGTCTCCCTCCGCCGGGAGGTCACAGCCGTCACCGCACGCACCAGCGTTCCTCTCCCTGTGCACTCCACTGCCAGCGCCCCGGAACGGGAGCACGGGTACGGACACCTCACCGTTCCCCTTCGGCAGCGTGACCTGGAGTGCACCGTCGAGTACGGCCTCAGCGACTACATCGTCCACGTTGCGCTCCCTGACGGTAGTTCGTTGATCATCTCGCCACCCCAGGAGCCGTCGACCGATCATCCACCCGGTCATCCCGAGAGCTGGCTGGTGACCCGCGGGCATCCCGACGACTCCACAGTCCACGAAGTGATCTACGACTCGGAGCCAGACGGTCCCCACGCCCGGTACGGCGGCAGTGTCCCGAAGCTGCTCGCCGCCGTCGACGCGCGTCTTGATCAGCTCGACGTGCCTCCACGGCCGGGCTCTGCCTCGCCGCGCGTGACTGCTGCTCTCGCGCTCTCGCCGACCGCTCAGCGCACGAGCCCAGGACAACTGCCAGTGGCTTCGGCCGTGCGCCCCGCGCTGCCGGCCGCCCGTCCCCCGTCCGTACCCGGTCGCTGACCGCTTCCCGCCTCGGAGTGCGCCATGTCCCGCACCAGCAGAACCATCCCGGCCCTCGACCGCCTCTGCTCCCGAGCTTTCACCGGATGGATCAGCCATGCCCACCCACTACGACTCGCTTCCCGACATCGCAATCGGCCGCCACCCCGACTACGGCATTGTCGCTGCGAACCCGAAGAACCTCGCGGCCAGCACGTGGATGCTGGAGAGGCTCGACTTCCAACCCGTTCCGCACCAGCCGACGTTGTACGCACTGGCCGATCAGGAACGTGACGGACAAGGCCGTACGACCCGAGTAGTCGCGCTGCTGCGCAAGTCCGGCTACCGGGTCGACGTAAACGCCGTATTCGATCCCTCGCTGGCACCCGATGCAGTGCCCGTCCGCGACCGGGTTCCGCTCGGTGAACCCGATGTCGCCTTCGCCGAGCATCCGCAGCTCGGCATCGTCGCGGCCATCGACGACCGTGCCTCCGGGCTCACCGGACTCGCCCTGGTGGAACACGGCTGGCGGTACAACCCGAGCCTGGACATCTACACGTTGCCCGCCACCACCAGCCGTGACGAGGCCCTGGGGAAGGTCGCCGGCGCCACGCTGTCGCTGCACCGATCGGGTGTCCAGGTCGCGGTGCAGCCCCGTCTCACCCAGGACGTAGCAGCGCGCCGCCCTCCTGCACCCGCGCCAGCCGCGCGCCACGAGCACAGTCAGGGCTTCACCACCCACAAATTCCCCATGAGCGCCGCCGCGCTCGCCGCCAGCCCAGCCCGCGCCGGCCTCCCGGGCAAGGCGCCGGACCCCGCTCCCGCCGCCTCCGCTCCTGCGGCCCGGCCGGTCGACCCGCGCATCGCGTTCTCCCGCAATCGCTGACCCAACTCCCGTAAGGAGAAGTTTCCATGGCCGTGAAGACCATCTGGCAGATCACCCACTCCTGCGGCCACCATGCCGAACGCGACCTGTCCGACCGGGCAGCCGACCGTCGCGCGGGCTTCGCCGAATGGCTCGCCAAACAGGAGTGCTCTATTAACTGCACCATCCTCACCTCGTTGGTCACGGCGCAGATCGGGATGAAGTGTCAAGTGGTGCATTCGTGATGCGAGTTGCTGGAAGGCTGACCAACCATCCCTCGCCCGGGACGAGTCGTGGAGGTGAGTCGGGCACATTCGCCGTACGCGATGCTCGACAGGGTCAGAGTCGAGGTCGAGCCGGTCACCGCGGTTCTGCGCGACCTGGCGCGTGGTGAGTCCAGCCCGCTGACCTGCCGTAGCTACGACTGCGGCATGCTGCCGTGGTTCCGACCTGCTGTGGCTGCTCGGCACCGAGTGGGAGCGGGCGACCGAGGTCGTGGTACTGACGGGTTGGTTGTGCTCGGCGGCCAACCCGCAGTGTGACCATGGGAGATAATGGTGCGCGCGGGATCGTCTGCAACGTAGGAGGCATCGGTGAAGTGCCCGGAGATCGATTTTTCTCGGATCCGGCCGCTGGGGGCTGAGGGGCAACGATCCGGATTCGAGGAATTCGTCTGCGAGCTCGCGGCAGAGGACTGCCCAGCCGAAGGAGCCCGCTTCGTCAGCCTGCACGGTGCAGGCGGAGATGGTGGCGTCGAATGCTTCTGGACCCTGCCAGACGGCTCGGAGCATGGCTGGCAGGCAAAGTACTGGGTGACCGGAGACGCCGTCGCCAAGCAGCAGCTCGACAAGTCGGTGTCGGCCGCGCTCGATGTCCACCCGCAGCTCACAAAGTATGTAATCGCTATCCCGGTCGATCCCACAGGGCCCACGGTCAAACGGGAGACCCAGCCGCTCCGCAGCAGCACCAAGCCTCGCGGACGTGAGAGGAAGTCGCTCCACGAGAAGGTGTACGACACCGGCGGCTGGCTCGACAGTTGGAAACAGATGGCCATCGACCGGGACTTGACGGTCACCTTTGAGGTCGAGTGGGCTACGAATCTGATCGCTCGCTTCAAGAATATCGACACCACCGGTGTGCGGACCCGCTTCTGGTTTGACGCCGAAATCCTCGCTGCTCAGTGGTGGCAGGACCGTCTAGATGAAGCCGTCCAAGCGGCGCGTCCCCGGTACGTGCCGGAGCTGAGCGTGCGCATCCCGGCAACCCAGCATGCCCTGGCAGCCCTGTGCAGCGACGAGGCATGGGCTCACCAGGTGAGCGCCGACATCGCTCGCTTGCAGAAGCTTAACGACAGGCTTCGAGGCAATGCTTTCGACGGGCGGAAGGAAGTTACGGAGCCCGAACTCCCGGCCGTACGTGCGCTTGGAGCAAAGCTGGTTGACGCGCTGGTGCAGTGGCGAGAACACCCGTCTGAGGCGACTACTACCGTGCTGCAAGCAGCGCTCACTGCAGTCCAGGCGGCGAGTTCAAGGGCGGAGACAGCCGAGGGGGCGAGGCTGGATGCTGCGCATCAATCTGGTTGGGACACTCCTTCCTGGCGACAGTGGAATGCCGAGTACATGGGGACGTTTCCCGCCGCTGCCATGGATGCGCTGCGCGAACTGAACAGATTCCTGGCTGAACTGTCCGATCGAGTGATGGGTCCCACAGGGCACCTTCGGACGGAACGCACTGCCGTGGTGACAAGTCCCGCTGGTATGGGCAAGACGTTCGTCACGCTGGACTACGTCGCTCAACGCCTGCGCTCCGGGCGTCCGAGCGTGTTTATGCACGGCCGCCACTTCCGAGACGGACCCATTCTTGAGCAGTTGCGGGTACTCCTCGGCCTGCCGGCCGACCTCAACGGCAATGACGTACTGGCCCTCCTAGACCAAGTAGGCCACAGCGCCGAGTGCCCAGTGCTCTTGGTGATCGACGCGCTCAACGAGTCTCGACCACGGACAGTCTGGCGTGACGAGCTCGACACACTGATCACCAAGATCAATCGCTTCGAGCACCTGCGCGTCGTACTCACCTTCCGCTCGCATTACCGGGCCCAGGTACTGCCCGACGATCTCGTCCTCCCAGAGATCGTGCACCGCGGCTTCGACGGCGTGGAGTACGAAGCGCTCCGAGAGTACGCCGACTTCTATCGCCTGGAGCCGCCGGCCGCGCCTCCCATTCAGGCAGAGTTCAGCAGCCCCCTCTTCCTGCGCCTGCTGTGCGAAGCCTTCAAAGAGCAAGGGCGCCTCTCACTGGAAGAAGCCGTCATTGGTCTTGACGAACTCGCTGACCTGCTGCTGGACCAGATCAATCGCCGCATCAGTAACCAGTTGAACGCCCCCGTCGCGGACCAAATCGTCCACCAAGCGATGCACGCCATCGCCGAACGACTTGGCAGCGGAACGCAGCCCTGGATCGACCGCACGAGCGCGCACACCCTGCTGCAGGACATCTGGCCCGAGCGCACCGCCGACAGATCCCTCCTCGAAGGCCTCGTCGGTGAAGGTCTACTGGCCGAAGACATTGACTCGGCTGCCACCGGACCGCGACGCAATGTCGTCGCGATGGCCTTCGAACGGCTCGGGCAGCACCTCGTCAACGTTGCCGCGATGTCCGAGCTCAGTGACCAGAAGCAGGTGCGCCAAGCACTCTCCGGAGGCTCGCTACGCCAGCTTCTAGGAATAGATACAGAGCCCGATCCGGGGCTGCTGGAGGCTCTCTCCGTGGTCCTGGGGCAGCGCGGGATGGAACTGACAGAATTCCGTGACCAAGTCGGCGAGGAGCAGGCCATCGCGGCGGTCGTCGCGGGCCTTCCCTGGCGCTCGGAGTCGAGTATCACCGAGGCCACGATCGACTGTGTTGACGCTGCCCTCCGCCGATCCGAAACCTTCGGTGAAGCCATGGACATGCTGTTCCGGCTCGCGCCCCGCTCTGGTCATCCTCTCAACGCCGATTATCTTGACGCGCTGTTGTCCGCCCGCTCGATGGCAGCAGTCGACGCTTTCCTTATTCCTTGGCTGCACGGAACGAAGGAGAGGGGCGGAGCCGCGCATCGGTTGATCGCATGGGCCCGGGACCGTGACATCAGCCGTACCAGCTCCGAAACATGCCGGCTTTGGACGACGGCCATACTGTGGTGCACCAGCTGCCCAGACCGACGCGTTCGTGACGACGCTACCCTCGGGGTAGCACGACTGCTAATCGCTCACCCGGAACTGGTGCCTGAGTTGCTCAGGCAATTCCTGAACGTCGTCGATGACTGGATCAGTGAGCGGGCCTGCTATGCCGCCTACACCGCCTTGCTGCGCTCCGGCACGGCTGTCCACTGGCAGTCAGCTGCACAGGCCGTGTGGAACGTGATGTTCGCCGACGAGACTCCCCTGAACGCGGCTCTGCGCGATGAAGCCCGGCGCATTGTTGAAGCAGCAGCCGAACGGGGTGCTCTCCCCGCCGATGTGGACCTCGCCCGAGTGGAACCGCCCTATTCAAGCGCATGGCCCCTCACCTGGCCGACGCCCGTTGACGTGGAAAGGTATCAGGAAGACCGGGGCGACTACCCCAAGCTCCACTTCAGCTGTACCGCTGATGACTTCTCGACCTACGTCATCGAGTCGGCACTGAGAGACCGGCTCGGCATCGACCCCGAGGATGCGGCGCGCCGCATCCTCCTGGACGCCGTTGACCTCGGCTACGAGCCCAGCCGCCATGCGCCCTTTGACCACCGCATCCTGAACACCTACGGCAGCGGCCGCAGCAAGCCGAGCTGGATTGAGCGCATCGGCAAGAAGTACCAGTGGATCGCTTTCGCCCGACTGCTCGGCCAGATCAACGACCATGTTTCCCCGGCCCGCGATCGCTGGTCCCCACCGAAGCCCGCCACGCCCGGCCCCCAGTCAACCCGGCTACGCCAGATGGACCCTACCGTCTGTGACGCTGAGCCTGGCGCCGTTGTCTCACCCCGGCCCTACGTACCGGCATACGCCTGGGATGCCTACCACCAGGCACCCTCCCCCGAAGCCTGGATTGCCGACGACACAAGGCTGCCTGACCCGCCAGTCGAGTTTACCGGTGGCACCGGCCCACGGGTGATCTTGGCCGGCAACTACGACTGGCGGCAAGAGGACGAGCGGGACAAGGACACCCCCACCCTGTGGGCCCATTTGGTATCCCTCTTCGTCAAGAAGTGCGACCTGGACACCCTTGTGTCGGAATTGGCGGCCAAGGACCTAGGACATGACGTCAGCCGAGTGGGCGGAGCAAGGTACGGGGATGGGTTCGTCGGCGAGTTTCCCTTTGGACAGCACCACGGAGCCGAAACACACCTTTACAAGCATGAGCACGATGAACCTTTCGGCGTCCCCACGATCGCAACCACGGTCGACATCCTGGGCGAGTATGAGTACTCAACCGTCAACCGCATCTCATTGATCGCTCCCGCACCGATCCTGTTCGGCCCGGCGCCCGGCGACCTGAGCTGGGACGGCAAATCCGCCTGGCACGACGCGGAAGGCCGCCCAATCGCTGCCGTACGGAATGTCTTCGGCGAAGGGCAGAACGAACTCACCATTGACCGGGTCTGGCTGGAGAAGTGGCTGGAAGATCACGAGATGACCATCATCTGGCTCGAGCTCCTCGGCAAAGACCTCCTGCGCAGCAGCTTCCACAACGGCCACCCCGGCCGGCTTCTACGCTCCCGAGCGCGCCACCTCACCGCAGACGGACAAATCGCCGCCCTAGAGCCTTACTACGAGCGCATCCCCTCTTGGCACCACGACAAGTCGAAGGACGGCTCCACCTTAGGTGAGTAATCGACCTTCGGAGAGGCTGGCTACCATCCGGGTAGCGGCAGCGCTTGCGGAAGCGAGCGTCCGCCCTCCACATCGCCACGACCAACGGCAGGACCGCAGCATGCTCCCCGCGGTAGCCGACTTATCTTGACTGCCTGAGGCGAACGTCCTATCCATCCAGTCGGCCACTGCCACGGCCGCAGCCGGCTCTGTTCCAGCGATCCGAACAGCCCACCGAACAAATCGCCGGCGACTTCGCCGTCCACCCGATCACGCCGTCGAAGTGGCAGCGCCGCGCGGACACCGACGAGGGCGCCAGGCCATTCTTTTATACGAGACTGCTTGCCTGAGCGGCCCTCAGACTAGGAGTGCACTAAATGACCACGATCGCCCCCACCGCTGCGGACGCCCGAGAGCTGTACGACTTCATCAGTCGACGCGTCGACGAGGAGCACACGGCCGCCCTCGCCGACGAGACCCTGGAGGAAGAGGCGCAGGCCCGGTACTTCCGCGTCTCCAACGCCAGCAAGTACGGCCTCGCGGGCACTGTCGAGTCCGTCTCGTACCTCCTCGCCCAGGGCGACACCGAGGGCGTGACGCGAGCCTGGCACCTGCTGACCGGTGCCGGCGAGCAGTGGCGGGACCACGCCGACTACCTCCCCGCCTGGCAGAACCCCCAGCTGGCGAGCATCCGCCAGGCCCTCGGAGGCTGACGTCCGATGACGCATCCGCCTATACAGGCCGACGACTCGGACGGCAGCGAGCGGTCGGCCAACGACATGCCGCGGGCGGTGCGGCGGTCGTTCATCCGCCGGGCCCGCGAGGTCGAGTTCGCCGGCGACGCGCACTTCCCGCCCGTCGCCAACGGTCTCGACTACCTCGTCAGCGTCGTCGAGCTTCTGCAGCGCGAGGAAGGGGCGGCCAGCGCCCGGGATCTGAAGTACGCGGTGCTGCACTTGGCCGCCGGGGCCGAGGTCCTCCTCAAGTCCCGGCTGCACATGGAGCACTGGAGCCTCGTCTTCACCGACCCCGGAGCGGCCACCCGTACGGCCTTGGAGGACGGCTCGCTGTCCAGCTGCACCCCCGAGCAGACGCGGAAGCGGCTGAAGAACATCGTCGGGATCACCTTCGCCAGCCATGAAGAGCAGGCGCTGAAGGACCTCGCCAGCAGCCGCAACGCTCTGCAACACTGGGGGCTGATCGGCGACCAGGCACGCGCGGCCGTGGTGGCCTCGGCCACCGCCACGGTGCTGAACTTCCTCGTCTCGTTCGTGGACAACCACCTGCTCCCCGAGCTGAAGGAGCCCGAGCGCAGCGCGGCCGAGCTGGAGATGGAACACGTCCGCGACGGGCTCCACTACATCGAGGAGTACGTACGCGAGCGCATGAAGGATCTGGCGCCCCGGCTCGGACCGGTCCGGCGTACGACCGTCCAGTGCCCGCTGTGCGGTCAGTGGGCACTGGTCGTGCCGGGATTCAAGGACGGCCCGGACACCGACCGCATCGACGACACGTACAACGTCGAGTGCCTGTTCTGCAGCGCGTCTTTCAACGCGGTCGAGGCGGCTCACGAGTACAACGCAACCATCCTAGGACGCTACTCGGAGGCCGAGGAGCACGACGGCCCAGAGGGCATCTACACCTGCCCGCTGTGCCCACACGGCCTGCTCATCCGCGGAGTCTCCACGGCGGCTGACCGGGACCGCCCGGTGGACTTCTGCTTCGCCTGCGCAACCAGCTTTGACAATCTACAGAAGTGCCAACGCTGCGGAGCCGTGCAGCCAGCGGAGGAAGAGCACCGATGCCCGTTCGCTCGGAGCCTGCTGTGAGCCGCCCGGCCCTGGCCGAGCTGTATGAGAAGGCAACGAAGGCCGGCATCCGCGGCCGGTCCGGCACGAACCACGACGAACTCACCGACGCCCTCGCCAAGGGGAGCTGACTGTGGCGCACTCGGGCTGGTGCTCTCGTGCAGCGGGACCAGGGCTACGCGCCGGAGCACATGTCGTCTTCGCCGAGGAGTCGGTGGCTGATGTCGTTGGCCCAGCTGCCGGCCCAGGTGAGGATCGCCTCGATGGCGCGAGTGTCTAGGCCGGGATGCCACGAGTACCGCTGACCAGGGCATTCCAGAGACCAATGAAGATCGCTTCCCGTCTGGCTGGAGGTCGTTTACCAGCGCGGCGCCGATACCGCTCTCGTAACGGGTTGGCGTTCAAGCTGCTGCGCACGGCAGAGTGGCGTGGTCAGCGAGTGTGGGCATGCACCCTGAGCGGGCGGATATGGATCCGCGCCGACACCGCGGCGGTTACCGCCTGATCTCCTGGGGACAGTCATGAACGAACGGGACGTCCTGCTCAACGAACTCGCGCAGGGGCTACGTCCCATGTCCGAAGGTATCGAGTGGTTCGACGAACTCGGCTCGGAAGAACAGTCCGAGGTGCTGCTGTTCCTGCGTCATCACTGTGTCCAGGCGTGCGCTGTCGCCGAGGATGCGCCAGAGAGCATCCGCCGTGCTGGGCTGCGCCCGACGCATACGCCCGCAGTGCTGATCTCACGGGGCCGGATCGACATGCAACTGGGAAAGATCGCCGGTCTCACGCCTGTCGACGAACGCCGTAAGGCGTTCAGGCTACTGATCGCGGTGCTCACAGTCGCCGACGAGCGGCGCCGCGAGCGCTTCTGCTCTGGCGGCTGTGGTCACTGGTGGCACCATCTGCCTGCTGCTGACTGACTGCTCACAGCCTGCTTCCTTCCTCACGCCTCAGGAACCTATCCCCCGCTCCATTCGAGTGAAGTGCAGAGAAGCACCAGCTGCTGGCGGGCCGCCAAGGAGGGCGACGAGCAGGACAAGGCCGCCTGGCTGGAGGCCAAGCGGGCCGAAGAGCAGGCCGAATCCGAAGCCTGGTCTCAGCAGTACCGGATGCCTCCTCTGGAGGGGACCGGGCGAGCGGTCGCCTGGGGTGTGCGCTGTCGCCACCAGGTCCTGGCCGCCGCCTACACCGCCCTGGTCCTCGAAGGCGAGACCAGCGAGACGGAGTGGGAGGAGATCGAGGAGGCCGCTCGCACCATCACCCGTGCCGGGTGGTGGATCGACCAGCGCTCCTCCGAACCCGACGACCTCGCCGAGTTGCTCCAAGCAGCCACCGAAGCCGACCGGCCGACCGAGAACCCCCACTTCTGACCGCCCGGTGCCCCGCCTCGGCGGGGCACCGACTCCCCTGTCAAGGACCTGGATACCCCATGCCCGAGTACTCCCTGCGCTGCGATGTGCGGCGCACCGAGAGCACCACAGACCTCCTCGGCCGCCTCCACCGCAGCGAGCCAGGCTTCGCCCCTACCTGCTCACCGCCTGGTCCCCGGAGCTGACCGCCCAAGAGACCGTCGTCCTGCCGCACCTGGCACTGCTGCTCGATGAACCGGTCGCGCTACGGAGGCCACGGACCGGTCACACCGCGTCGCGGCGGCTCACCTGGCACTGCGCCATCCGCAACACCACCGGCGTGGAACTCGACGACGACGACTGGTTCGAGCTGACGCGCGAGGTCCTCGACGCCACGGGCATAGAGCCGGAAGCCGACCCGGCGGCCTGCCGGTGGGCGGCCATGCGCAACCAGGCCAACGGGCTCGACATCGTCGCGACCGTCATCCGCCAGGACGGCCGCTGGGCCCGCTTGCATAACGACGCCTACTTCACCCGCGCCGCCTGCGCGAACTTCACCTACGACCACGGCCTCGACGCCCCGGGGTGAGCGGCGGCGTCTACCAGTGATCTCCGGCCGCGCCAAATCGCGGATCCTGCGGATCCTCTCTCCCTGACAGCCCGAAGACCGGGCTCCTGTTCACCACTCCCCTTCGAGGTAGACGCCGTGATCGCCCACCTGCAGCGCGCCAGCAACACCGCCGGCCTGCTCTCGTACCTGTACGGGCCGGGCGAACGCGGTAACCACACCAGTCCCCGGCTGATCGCGGGCGACGGCCACGGAGCCCCGATCGACCTGCTCGCCGAGTCTGGCTCGCTGCCGTACTTGGCCCGTGCCCTCGACGCTCCCGTCGAACGCCTCGGGGCCCGCGCACCCGAACGGCCGCTATGGATCTGCTCGGTCCGCTCCGACCCTCGCCGACCGGACCTCACCGACGCCCAGTGGGCCATGGTCGCCCGCCGCCTCGTGGCCGTCACCGGCATCGCCCCTGAAGGCGATCCGGACGCCTGCCGGTGGATCGCCCTGCGCAACCAGCCCCGGCAGGTGCACGTCGTGGCCACCCTCGCTCGTGAGGACGGCAGCCTCCACAACGCCTACCGCGATGCCTCCCGCCTCCAGACCGAGTGCCACCGCCTCGCCGCCGAGTTGGGCCATCTGCCCATCGCTCCACACCCGACACCCCGCGCCCAGGAGACCCACGTGCCTGCCCCCTCCATCACCATCACCGCCGAGCCCAGCGGCAGCGTTTCGGCGAAGGGCGCCAGCGACGACCTTTCCGCCACGCTCCTCAAGCACGCCGGCTTCCAGCAGATCGAGGACTGGTACGGCCGACGCCATCGCCTGCCCACCACGACCCCGGCCGTTGATCGCGCGGCCATCGCCACCTATGCAGCCGAAATGCTTCGTGCCGCACGCTACGGAGTCGACCTCGACCCCTCCCTCGACTCCGGCCGCACGGCCACCCCGACAAACCCGCTCGGGCCCTACATCGCCGGAGCGGAACTCCTTCGACTCACCGACCAGATCAGGTCTGCCGAGAACGGTGAGGGCCTTCGGCGGGCGGTCGACCACCTCCTTCATCCCGAACACGGCGCACTGGAGCGTGTCCGGGAAGCGCTGGAAGCGGCAGGCGAGCAGATCACTGACCTCGACGACGAGGCGTACCAGCTCGCCGACCGGTTCGGCTTCGCTGCGGAGTTCGTCAGCTCAGCGCAGTCGGAACTAGGGGACTCAGAGGCCGAGTTGAGCCGTCTCGGCCGCGCGCAGCAGCCCCAGGCCGGGCCACGGACGCACTCTCCGAGGCTCCCCGACCCCCGAAGCGCCGCTCTCGCCACATCGCCCGCAGCGGCTAAGGCCAAGGTCTCCTCGACCTTCGGTGCTGGGGCATCGGACGCCAGCGCGGCCGTACTTCCGTCGCAAGCCCCTGGCCCTCGGACGCGGTGACCCAGATGATCTCTTCAACCCCCCGGCCACCGGCGTCCTCTCCGCCCAAAGTCTGGCCGTCGCCCCTGGTCCGCAGCACCCGTGGCTGTATCGGGTGACCTGGCTGCGAGACGTCGGCGAGCGCATCGTACTGCCGCCGGCGGGCAACCTCGACACCAGCCGGGTGGGCTTCCTCATCGTCACCGCCGCCAACTCCGAATCGGCCCAGGACTCTCTCTCGTGTCTCGCCGATGCTCTGACCCTGTCGGTCACCCCGTGAACCTTCCACTGCTCTCCTCCAACACAAGACCGGCATCCGGGCCTACGTCCGTCCATCCGGGTCGGGGCACGTCGGCCGCGTCCCACCCAGCCCAAGAACCCAGCACAACGACCGAGGAGCAACCGTGCCCGAGTTCTACCCGAGCATCGGCGAGGCCGTCGGCGCCGCGATGCAGCACAACATCCAGCTCGTCCATGGCAGCGAGACGTCGGGCTCTGACAAGCCGCTGCAGGTCCGCCACCTGCCCCATCCTTCCTCCGACCCGTACTCCGTCCCCGGGATGATCGCCCGGCTCACCGAGACCGCGACGCCCGATGAGGTCGCCGGAATCATCGAGGAGGTCAACGGTGCACTTGTCGGGGCTCTGCCGCAGCTGACCGAACTCGTCGCCGCTGCCGCCGACTGGACCCGCGTCCGTCTGGCGTTCGACGACCCGCACCACAACCCCACATTCGAGACCTGGACGCGGCTGGCCGCCGCCCACGGCATGCTCCGGGACGTCCAGGAGCAGTTGGAGATCGCCGAGGACGGGATCGCTGCGTGCTCTGCCGGACTCACCGATCCCAGGCACCACAAGATGGTCAACGTCCTGCGGACCAGGGAGATGCTCAGCGATGTCCTCGGTGCTGGTGCGGTCGGCTCTGTCCCGACGCCCGCCGATGGCAATGCGGAAGCGAACCGGCAGCGCGCTGCCCGTACCTTCTCGCCGAATGCTGCCGCCCAGCGCACGACGTCCCCGGCCAGCTCCGCAGACGCGGCGCCGAGCACTCCGCCGCCCCGAGCCCCTCGCACCCGATAGCCCCGACCGCCGACTCCCTTCCCGAACAGGAGCTTCCTCGATGACCAGCAGAAGAGCGCCGCGTGCCCCGCCCCCACCACTCGCCTGCGCTCACTTCCAGGACCCCACCATGCCCGCACCGCGTACCAGCGCGCCCTCGACCACCACCGGGTCGGACGCGCTCCTCTACCTCCTCTTCGGCATACTCGGCATCGCGCTCGCCTTCGGTTCGCTGGCCTGGCTGAGCGGCAATCTCACCAACTCCTTCTTTGGGGATGGGCCTTGGCTTCCGTTCAGGGCCACAGACGCACTGCTCCATCCCGAGGTGCTGTGGCCGCACCTGAGTACCACCGCCCTGCTGGTCGGCGTGCGGATCATCCCCGGCCTGCTGTCCGTCTGCCTCACCATCCTCGGCCTGGTGCTGTGGATGCGCCTGGGCGGCGGCCCGAAGAACGGCCTCGCCCGGAAGGCCGACCTCGCGCCGCTGCTGGACAAGGAGATCACCGCCAAGGCCAGGAGCCTGCGGCCGTCCTTGAGCGGCCAGGAGTGTAAAAGAGGTCGCCCCTGCTGACCGCGGCATCCTTCTCGGCACCCTCTCCCCGGGGCGGGCCAATGTCCGCGCGTCCTGGGAGGATGTGATCGTCGCGATCATGGCTCCGCGAAGCGGTAAGACCTCCGGACTCGCGATCCCCGCGATTCTCGCGGCGCCCGGCCCGGTCCTGCTCACCAGTAACAAGGCCGCGAACGACGCCTTCACCGCGACGGTGGACGCTCGGGCCGAGGTCGGCACGATCTGGACCCTCGACCCCCAGCAGATCGCCCACCACCCTCGCGAAATGTGGTGGGACATCTTGGCCGACGCCCGCGACCTGGCCGGGGCGAAACGTTTGGCTGGGCACTTCGTCGCCGCCAGCGTGGACGAGTCCAACGGCTCCGACTTCTGGTCCACCGCCGCGAGTAACACGCTCGGCGCGCTGTTCCTCGCTGCCGCCAGCCACCGGCGCCCGATCACCGATGTCCTGGCCTGGCTCGCCTCCCCCGCCGACCGAACCCCGGTCGACCTGCTCACCGATGCCGGCCACGATGCGGTCGCCGCCCAGCTCCAGGGCACTGTCTCCGGCGCGACCGAGACCCGCGACGGCATCTATGAGACCGCGCGGCAGTACGCGAGCTGTCTGCTCGACCCGGACGTCGCAGCCTGGGTCACGCCCGCCAAAGACCTCCCCGAGTTCAAGCCCTTCGCCTTCGCCACGTCCCGCGACACCTTGTACCTCCTCAGCAAGGACGGCGGAGGCAGCGCGAGCGCGATCATCGCCGCAGCGGCCGACGCCGTGATGCGCGCGGCCGTGGTCGTCGCCGAGCGCTCCGGCGGACGGCTGGACCCGCCCGCGCTGTGCGTCCTCGACGAGGCCGCGAATGTGTGCAAGATCAGCGACCTCCCGGACTTGTACAGCCACTTGGGCAGCCGAGGCGTCATCCCGATGACGATCCTGCAGTCCTACCGGCAGGGCCAGCGGTGCTGGGGCGAGGCCGGCATGGACGCGCTCTGGTCTGCGGCCACCGTCAAGATCATCGGGTCGGGCATCGACGACGCGGACTTCGCCGACCGGCTCAGCAGGCAGGTCGGCGACCACGACGTGCAGACCACCTCGGTGTCGACCAGCGACGGCGGCAAGTCCACCTCGGTGAGCATGCGCACCGAGCGGATCCTGCCGCCCGATGCGATCCGTGCCCTGCCCAAGGGCAAGGCACTGCTCCTGGCCACAGGCATCCGGGTTGCCATGCTCGATCTCCGGCCTTGGTACAAGGAGCCGTCCGCGAAGGTGGTCGGCCCGGCTTCGGCCCGTGCGACGAAGGCGATCACCGAACGGGCCATCGCGAAGACCCACGGCCGTGACGACTTCGGGTTGTCGGCATGAGCGCGCCCACGCCGCGTTCCGGGCGGTTCGTACGCTCGTCGGTCGTTCTGCGCGACGGGCAGTGGTGGTTGGTCAGCGGGGCCGGCTCGATACTCGCCTCCGACCCCGCGTTCACCAGCACGCTGGACCGCTTCGCCCAGGCGATGGTCGCTGCCGACCAGGCGGTCGCCGATCTTCGTGCCCGGGAGAGCGAACCTCCCGCTTCTGATGCAGGGGGGCAGTGATGAACCCGCTGCTGGGGGCGGAGCAGGCGGTGCTCGGTTCCGTGCTGCTCGACCCGGGTCAGCTCTCGCACCTTGACTGGCTCGCACCGGATCACTTCTACCGGCCGGTCCACCAGGCGCTGTTCGCGGCGTTGCGCAAGCTCCGGGACGACGGCCACCCCGCGTTGGCCGAAGAGTCCGTACCGCTGTCATGGGTGACCGATGCGGTCGACGAGGCCAGCACCCGCGTACGGGGGCTGACCGCGGTGTACGCCCACACCCTGATCTCGGCCTGCCCGCGTCCCACGCACGCTCCGGTGTACGGCCGCATGGTGCTGGAGAGCGCGATCCATCGCAGCATCACGGAACACGCCATCCGCCTTCACCAGGCGGCTCGCGCCGGCGCCCTGCAGGGCGAAGTTGCGGGAGCCCTGCATCACGCGGACGTCCTTACCGGCGTACTCAGCGATCTCGCACAGCGGTGGGGTACCGAACCGCGCCCGGTTGCGCCCGCCGCTCCGTCGTCCACCGTCCCGGTCGCGCCACCGCCGGTTCGGGCCGACCAGGTCGCCGAGGACGAGCGGTTCCTTCTAGCCGTCCTCGCTGAGCAGCCGAAGGCCATGGACGAGGTAGTCGGCTGGCTGCAGCCCGGTGACTTCGCCGACCCCGCCCACGGACAGCTCTACCGCTGCCTCGGCGCGCTGCACCACCGGGGCGAACCCATCGATCGGATCACGCTGCTCTGGGAGGCCCAGCGGCGCGGCCTGCTGGCCGACGGAACGCTGACCAGCGACCAGCTCACCGTCATCTGCGACGGCGTAGGCCCAGGCAGCGCCGAATGGCTCGGCGAGCTGGTGATGCGCTCGTCGGTCACCCGCACAGCGGCAACCTCTGCGCGTGCCATCCGAGCCCTGGCGGAGAACGACGCTCTGGCCCCCGGGCGGCTCATCAATCATGCCTTGCACGCGCTCGGTCCACTCGATGAAGTGCGTGCACGCTGGCAGGCCGCGAACGGCCGTCCCGTACCGACACCGACGGCCCCGGCTCCTTCGCCGACCGGGCCGCCCCCTGCGCAGGTGCACGCGGCGCTCGCCCGCAGCACACCGCGCCCAGTCTCGCCATCCTCGGCCCGGCCTGGATCTGCCCCCAGCCCGGCCGCCGTACGACCACCCTCTCGCGGACACGGCTGAACCCTCCCTCTTGTCCGCCGCTCGTCCTCTCCCTTGGGATTCCCCGTGAACAACACCCCCGTTTCCGACGCCCTGGCTCTGCGTGCCACGGCCTCAGCCTTCGATGCCCAGCGCGGCAAGCTCCCGGTCCCCGGAGACCCCCACCGTTCGCCGAACAGCGTCGCCGTAGCCAAGCAGATCTCCGAACTCGGGACGCTGATACGCGGTTTGGGTGACGAAGTCCTCTTCCGTGTCGCCGAACAAGACCAGGAAGCCCACAGTGCGCGCGTCATCACCAGCTTCGCCGCCGCCGTAGGGCCTGCCGGCGAGGCGGCATCCGCTCTCGGGGCAGTGGCCCACCAGCTCTCGTTCCTGAACCAGACCGAGTACCTCCGCGACCAGCCCGACGCCCGGGACGCTCGGGAAGCTGCGGCGCGGGTGACAGAGGACGCGCTCAGCATGGCGGACACGGCCCTACGCGAAGCCGCCGACTCCCTTCACGCCGCGTCGGCGACGGTTTCGCCTCCGTCCGCGCGGTTCCAGGCAGCCCGCAGCCGGTCCACGACCGCGGCTCCCGCGTTCGCTTCCCCTTCGCCTGCCGTCCCGGGAGCAGCAGCTCCTGCGGACCGGATCGCTCGGGGTCGGTGACATGCAGACCGCCGTCGCGCGCCCTCCGCTGATCGGCTCGCTCTGCTCGGGGTACGGCGGGCTGGACCTCGGCGTCCAGTCCGCGCTCGGAGGCACGCTGGCCTGGCACGCGGAGGTCGATCCGAATGCCTCGCGCATCTTGGCCCGCCACTGGCCCAGCGTCCCGAACCTGGGCGATATCACGACTGTCGACTGGTCCACCGTCCCCCGGGTCTGCGTCCTGACGGCGGGCTTCCCCTGTCAAAGACGTCTCGGTCGCCGGCCGCCGGGCCGGACTCAACGCCCAGACCCGCTCCGGGTTGTGGCTGCACGTCGCCCGTGCAGTCGCAGCCCTCCGACCTTGCCTGGTTGTGATCGAGAATGTGCGCGGCCTCCTCACCTCACCCGCCGGTTCCCCTGGCGACGTGGAATTCTGCCCGTGGTGTCTGGGAGACACCCCAGGTCAGCCTCCTCTGCGGGCACTCGGTGCCGTACTCGGATCCCTGGCCGACCTCCGGTACGACGCGAAGTGGCTCGTGCTTCGCGCCTCCGATATCGGAGCCCCGCACCGCCGCGAGCGCACTTTCCTCGCCGCCTGGCCCGCCGAACACGCTGTTCAAGACGCCGACCAGCAACATCGCGAAGAACGGCGGCTCGCAACACCCCTCCAAGAGGAAGAGCGGAGGACACGGCCCGAACCTAGCCGACGAGGTGGAGTGGCTCCTGCCTACGCCGAAGGCATCGGACGGAATCAAGGGCTCGCCCAACCAGCGCCACGGCAATGGGGACATGACCCTGCCGAGTGCGGCGGCGTCACTGCTGCCCACACCGCGGGCCAGCGACACGGGCACCCCAGGACGCCGACCGGGCAAGGGGTGGCGCCCTCCCCTGTCGGCAGTGGTTCTGCCGCTCTGGACGGAATCGGCTCCGGAAACCGAGGGGCCGACCAGCGATGGGGGGCATACGCAGCCGCCATCACCCGATGGGAGATGCTCACCCGCCCCGCGCCGCCGCCCACTGATGCGGCCGGACGCCTTCGTGCCGACTTCGTGGAGTGGATGCAGGGCCTGGGGCCCGGCTGGGTCACCGCCACTCCGGGGCTCGGACGACCGGCTCAACTCACCGCACTGGGCAACGGTGTCGTGCCTCAACAGGCCAACCGAGCCGTGCAGTTGCTGGCGCCGCCCTTCCCGCGCTGCCCTCGCTGCGCGACGGCGTAGCGCCCCACTACCGGGTTTTCCCGGCCGGACCAAATCGCGGTTCCTCCGGATCCTCATCCTCATGTCGCCGTCTCACAGATGGAGCACGCCCCCATGTCCGACACCAGCACGACCGCCCCCGACCCG
Source organism: Streptomyces sp. NPDC003016 (assembly GCF_053591455.1). Taxonomy (NCBI): domain Bacteria; kingdom Bacillati; phylum Actinomycetota; class Actinomycetes; order Kitasatosporales; family Streptomycetaceae; genus Streptomyces; species Streptomyces sp. NPDC003016. The sequence continues at coordinate 11,340 of NZ_JBSFTV010000045.1, read as the reverse complement.
GAGCCGTTCCGCGTCCCCGACGGGGACCTCGACGACCTCGCCAGCACCCTCGCCAAGACCATGGCCGAGGTCAGGCAGCACGGCATCATCCTCGACCGCCTGGGCTCCGAGCCCGCTCCCGTCTCCGCCGCACTCCCGTCGTCGGACGGCGTTCCGGCCGCAGAGGCGGCCAGCTCCGCTCAGGAGGATGGCCCCGCTTCGGTGTTCATCCTCGCCTTGGGCGGCGAGGCGTACGCCATCGAGATCGCCGCCCTCAGCGACTGGGTGAACTACCTCTTTCTCCCGGTGTACGGCCGAGAGATCAGCACGACCCGCCCATGGTGTTCGCGGTGGCACGAACACCCCGAAGCCGTTGCCCGGCTGCACGCCCTCTGGCTCGCGTGGCAGCAGCTCACCGACGCCGAGGCCGGCCTGTCTGGCCCTTCGACGTGGCACCGCGACCACCTGGACCAGGCGCTGGTCCATCTCCGTGCTCCCGACGGCCCCTTCGCCGCGTGCACGACGAGCGCGACCCGGCCCAACCATCGTGTGCTGGCCACCCCCACGCCGCAGTTGGAGCTGGCGGCATGAGCAGCGAACTCGACTTCCGCCTGGATGACTTCGAGCCCGCTGACGCGGATTCGGAGTACGCGGAGCAGCATTTCTGGGCCGGTGATCTCACCGTCCTGGCCGAACACCACAGCACCCCCAACGGCTCCCACAACTTCGTCCTCGCCCACGACGGCGCGGTCACCTGGGGAGTACCTGGCGAGCCGCAGATTCGCGCGATCAAGGTCGCACGGGACCTCAACCAGAACACCTTCACGTTCGAGTCGACCTATCACTCCACCGTGTCCTTCGCTCAGAACTGGCTGATCGAGCGCGGTTGCCCGCCCGAGCGGATTTCCCAGGTCGGCGACGACTTCATGAAGCCCGCCGACGATCTCACCGCGCGAGTCGAGCAGAAGCTCCGCACGTCGGGGAACCGGTACAAGGTCCTCGACAGCTACACCTCGGACTTCGACCCGTGCGAGACATGGACGTTGACCCGCGACTCCATCGCTGCTCACGCGCCGATTCGCATCTTCCTCGAAGAGGGGGACTTCGACGCGCATACGTACACAATGCGCGAGGGGGCCTTCGCCGACGAGGACGCCGCCCGGCACTGGCTGGATGACCGCAGCACCGCGCTGCCGCAACCGCCGGAACACCGCGGAGACGCCGCTGTCCTCCGCACCCGCGCTGCCCTCACGCGTTCGTCCGGTGCTTCCGCGATACCGAAGGCCGGCCTCGACGCCCCCAGCGCACCGTCGGCAGGACCGGCACAGCACCCGAGCCCCGGACGGTCGATGTGAGCCGCGCCCGCTTCGCCTTCTCCGCACACCCCGACGCCATCGCGGACCTGCGAGAGCTTCCCGCCGAGATGCGTGACTTGGCTCTACTGGAACTGCAGAACCTGGTCCATGGAAGCGACGACTGCCTGCCGCTGAAGGGTCGCCTCGCGGGCTTTCACAAGGTGTACGTCGATCCGTCCGTCTCCTACCGGATGGTCATCCAGTTCCGCCCGGCACCGCCCACCTCGAACCACAAGCACGAGTTCCATCTCGTCGCCGCCGGTAGCAGGAAGGACTACGCGGTCTACCGCTCGGCACACCTGCGTACCGGCCCCCACCAGGACACCGAGACAGCCTCTGCTTCCGAGGCGCGCGTGCAGGCCGCTCGATCCCGCTCTCCCCGCGCTGTCGACCAGCCGACTGCGGTCCCGGCAACTCCTCCCGCAGCAGTCCAACCCACTGCTGCCGCTCCTCGAAAGGCTCCCCAGCGATGACCACCGACCGCACCCCCCTGGCCCGTACCGAACTGGCTGACCTCCTCACCGAGGTTGCGCACAGCGTCTCCGGCATCCTCACTGCCGAGTACCCGACGGCCGCTAGCCGCTCCTACCTGCACCCCGTGCTCGGTGCACTGTCCGCCGGGCCCCGGGTCGTCTGCGAGCTGAACGACCGGCTGGAAGGCTTCGTGGCCGACGATCCGCTCCCCACGACGCCGGCAGGTCTCTTCACCCTGGCCTCCTACGCCTCGGCGCTGGGATGGCTCACCGAGTCCCTCGCCGAGCTGACCGCCTCGGTCGACCGGATCTGCACGCGCGTCGGCATCCCCACGGAGCCGCCGGACCCGGCCTTCGCCGCACAGGTCAGCGTGGAGCAGAACAGCGAGTTCGACTTTGCCTTCAGCGCCCTGGAGTTGGCGGCGATCCGTACTGCGACCGAGGCCGCCGGTCTCGCTCCGGTCGACTACGTCGAGGTGCTCTCCGAGTCCCTGCTCGCAGCCTCCCGTATCACCGACGCCTGCATGGAGATCTCCAGCGGCCTCCTCGAAGACGCCGCGTACGTCCTCGGCGAGGCGTCCGACCACGTCTGGATCGGCGACGGTCCCGAGAGCCTGCCCACTCTGGTCCGCTCCCTGCTCACCCGGATGGAGACGGCGGAATGAACCCTCATGACGCGACCGGCCGGGACGATGACTGGGCCATCTCGGGTGATCGCCGCCTCGGGGCCCTCGAAGCCGTCGAGGCCGGCGGACTGCGATTCCACCAGAGCGCGGTCTACGGCGATATCCACCTCTCCGACGGACAGGGCCAGCGCCCCAACCCGGAGGTCTGGCCTGAAACCGTCCAGCGGCTGGTCACCGACGGGCTACTCGCCCAGGACACCAGCGAGGGGCTGTACCGGCCTGGACAGCTCCTCTCGCTCACACCGCAGGGCGAAGTGGCCCTTCGAGACGCTCGTACGGCCACGCCGCGCGTATCCGCCGCCCTCAGCCGCAGCGGCGCTGCAGCGATCCCCGGCCCCGGCGTCGACCCGTCCGCCGCACCTGCGACAAGCACGGCCACCAAGCCGTTCCGTTCCCGCTGATTCCCTAGAAAGGACGCCCCCATGTCCACCGCGATCTACACCCGCCGCCTGGTCGAGCACCGGTACGGCCGCCCGCTGGAGAAGCTGCAGCGCGGCAACGCCTCCGGCCGTTCCGACGACCCTGTCCTGCCCATCCTGCTGCGACGGCTCGACGGACTCACCCAGACCGGCGCCGATGCCCGGTCAGCCCGCCGCAACCTCGACGCGGCCTGGCAGCGGCACCGCTCCGGCGAACACACCCTCGACAAACTCGTGCTGCTGTACGCGACCGAAGTCGTCGACCTCGAACACCAGGAACAGAGCGAGGCGGAAGCGGTCTGGGACCTGCTGGATGTCCGCCTCCTCCTGGACCGCGCCTCTGTCCGGCGGCCGTCGGCTTATCGAGCCGCCCCTTCTCCTGACGATCAGGACCTGCTGGACATCGCCCGCGAGGTCGCCGCCGGCCTGCATCGCCTCAACCGGGAGGCACTTCGCCGGGGCCTGCGCGACCGCGGCATCCACGTCAGCAACCGCCGCCTCGGCGCAGTGCTCCAGAGGCTCCGAGCCGAGAGCGCCTCCCACTGACCACTCGGGCTCACCCGTATCCGCAAACCCCCTTTCTTCTAACGGAGTTCGTACCATGTCCACCACCGTGCAGCCCTCCGCCGCCTCGATCGGCTCGGTCGATGCCCAGCGTGTCGAGGACGCACTTTCCCTGATAGCACCGAAGTGGACCACCTGGTCGGTGCAGACCCTGGCGCAGCAGGGCCGCCCCATGCGTGTGCGTGACGTCGCTACCAGGCTCCCCTTCGTCAGCGAGCAGCTCGTCGGCAAGCGACTGGCCCAGATGCACGCTGATGGGCTGGTCACCCGAGCCGACGACCGCCACGGGGCTCCGTACCAGCTCAGCTCATTCGGCGAATCGCTGTCTCCGGTGCACCACGCCCTTTCTGACTGGTCCCAGGCCAACCTGTCGCTCGGCGGTCAGGTAGCCGGTGCCGAACGCGTCGAGGACGCCGTGCGGCGGCTGCACCTGCGGCATTCGACCGCCGTAATCCAGGTTCTCGACGCGGGCGGCCCCATGCGGTTCGTCCACATCGCCGAGGAGGCCGGCCTGGACAACGGCTTCACCCGGCAGCGCCTCAACCGGCTTCAGGTCGACGGCTTGGTCGCCCGTACCGGGCCCCGCCACGGCGACCCCTACGTCCTGACCGACGCCGGGCGGGCGCTGGGCCCCGTCTACGCAGCCGTCGAGCACTGGAGTGACCCCGTCACTACACGGAATCGCTCGGCACCGCCGACCCCTGTGGCGGCGGCCACCCGGACCCACACCGGCGTCCCGCTGGGATCGGACAACATCCGAACTGCAGCGGCCCTGCGCCGGAGCTCCGCCGCGCCCAGCGCTCTGTTCAGCCACGCACCGCAGCCGCAACCGCGGGTGCCAGCGGCCGTCACCGCCCAGACGACCCACTCGCGGAGCCGGTGATCCGGGTGGGGCTGAGAGCCAGCCGCGCTTCCCCGTTGCCATGGCGCCCGCGTGCAGTCGAGCAGCCCGTTCCGCTGCGCACGCGGGCGCGTTCCCCTCCATCGCCCCCGGAGCGTCGACTATGAGCACCCAGCAGCCCTACCCCCAGGATCCCTACCAAGAGGTACTGGTCAGCCCCATGTGCCTGGCCGGTTCCAACGGGACCGGAGACGCTGGCTTCACCCCCGTCGCTCACTGGCCGCATCACTACCTCGACGAGGGCCCCTGCCAGCTTCTTGTCACCTCGCCCGATCAGAGGATCCGTATCGGCTGGTTCGGCGATGACTTCGAGCTGTGGAAGATCACCGCAGCCGAGGAGGCCGTCTCCGCGCCCCGCTGGACGGCAACCTTCAACCATGTCACCCCGGCCGAAATCGTCGCCGGTCTCACCACGGCTCTCGCTCACGACTACGCCGAAGCCGATGCCTACGAGGGCAACGGGCGCTTCCTGGCGAGCCCGTCGTATCGCTGGGCCGACGCCGTCCGGCCCCTGACCGATGCCGGCTGGACCCGCGACGGCGGAGCCGAGCTGGGCACCGTCGAGATCATCGCCCCGGACGGACAGGCAGGCGTCCTCATCGACAACCGTCGCTCCCGTCTGGACGACGAAGCCGTAACGCTCTGGGCGGGTCCACCGGGCTGGGGCACTCGCGCGGAGGCGGTCTTCTCCGTCCGTACTCCCTCCCACCTAATCGCCGCGACGGCAGCGGCCATGGCCGATCCAGCCCCGGTGGCACGTGAGCGGCACCAGATCCACCGCGAGGTGGAGCACCTGGTTTCGCTCACCTCCGTCGGCCCGACTGCCCCCCAGGTTCCTCGGGCTCCCACTCCCCTTGACGTACGCCGCACTGCCGTCACGCAGGCCGTCCACCGCGCCGCACGTTTCCCTCGGACAGCCGCCGACCTGCGGGTCATGGCCGCCCGCAGCCGCACAGCGGCCTCGGCGCAGAACCGGTCGAGCAATCCTGCGCCCGCTCTCGGGGCCAGGCCGTTGGCCACCCCGACGCCCCCACGCCGTAGCCGCTGACCACCGGCTCCGGTCCCTCTGGGACAGCACCCCTGCCCGAAGCACCTCTCCGAATGCCGGGAGTTCCACCATGCCCGACGCCACCGCGCTCGATCAGGCCACGTCCATGATTGAGAAAGCCTGGGGCCGCCCGATTGAAGCTCTGGAATCCCTCGCGGTCCGCCGCCCGTGCGACGACCCGCTCCTGCGCTCGGCCATGCACATCCGCTCGGCCTTGGTCGTCACCGACAACGCCGTGGCTGTGCACCAAGACCGACTGCACGCCCTCACCCGGTCCGGCCGTGTGCCGGCCTTCTACGACCTGGAACGGATCACCAGCTCAGCGGCGGACCTTCGCGTCGCTCAAGCCGAGAGCCGGACGTCCCTTCAGGCCATCAGCCACGTGATCGAAGCACGTGAAGCCGCCGCGACTGCGGACCGGGCCCCGGCAGCCCGGCTAGCCCAGGCCGCTGTCGCCCGCTCCGGACACGCTCCACGCACCCTGGGCCAGTCGCCCGATCAGCCCGCTCCCTCGGCCGTTTCCGGCCCGTCGGTGGCCGCACTGGGGCCGCACCGCTGATCGGTCAGCCGAGGTCCTCGTCGCGGTGGGCATCCCCGATGCGGGAGCCCACCGCGCGGGCCAGGTCCTCCAACGTCAACTCGACGCGACGCCCATCCGCGATCCGGTCCTCCACCACGGCGCCCTCGTCTCGCCGTCCGCCGGACTGCACACCGACAGCCCACTGGCCGTCAGCGACCATCGCGATGTCGCCCACCGTCCACGGCCGCCCGGCGGCGCGGATCTTGCGTTCCAGCCCGGCCCCGTCCCAGTGTCTGCCCGGCTCCGCCATCCCTGCTCCCCCTTCGGTCCTGTGCGACCCCTTGCCGCAACCCAAGTACGACAACCGCGTCCACCGATCCATTCCCGGCGTCAGAGTCCCCCACCGACGGCCACCAGTTCGCCCACGGCAGACGCCTCTTCCCGGGAAAGGACTACGCACTTCGACACACTGCATGTCAACGTACGGGTGTTGGGAAAACCACAGGTCAACGAAGGGATCGTCCAACCGTGAACACCTCCCCCACCCTCCTGCCCGCCGTCATCCGCCCGGCCGTGGAAAACCGTCGCTGGCTCTCCTCCGACCACTGCGCGAGCCCGGTGCTCGACCTCTTCGACGCCCTCGGCTGGGCGATCGTTGTCACCCCGGAGGCCAACGTCCACGCGACGAGCCCGGACGGCCGTGTCTACGTCGGCTGGCTCCCCGAGGACACCGCCGCCTGGAAGCGCGGCATCGTCTGGCAGATCCGAGTGCAGCCCACCGAAGGCGACCCGTGGGTGCAGGAGTTCGGCCTCTACACCCCCTCCGAGGCCGTTGCTGGATTCCTCGCCGCGCTCATCGCCACCCCCACCCGCTGACCGCGCGCTACCGACCCCTGCCTCGGAGGGACCCCTTGGCACACCGCGCCCCGCTCACCAACCACCACGCCGACGGCACTCTCTGCCCGGCGGACCACAAGCACACAAGTTTCGGCAAGCCGCTCCACCCCGACTGCCCCGGCCGCGCGTACACGCAAGCCATCTGCTCGTGCGGCGGCTGGGACATGAAGCAGTCCGGCAAGGGCTACGTCAACGAGAGCCGCAGGCGGCACCTCGCGAGCCACACCCAGGGGCCGAAGGTCCTTCGCGACCTGCTTCGTCTCGACGTGTCCTGACGCTCACTCATCAACCCCGCCACGCCGTTCCGCACCGCTCTCGGAGGATCCCGTGCCCCACTATCTGACCGTCGGCCACCTGCTCCGCCAGCTCCAGGACCTTGACCCCAGCCTGCCGATCCGCCTTGCCATCAACCCGGACTTCCCCTTCACCCACTATCTCGGGGCGGAGGTCATCGTCCGGGACGGCAAGGCGTTCATCGCCGACGATGGCCAGGAGGACTACCTCCCAGCGGCGGTCAGCAACGCCCTGGCCTGGGCCTGACCTGTCCCACCGAGAAAACCCCGGAGGCTCCTATCTCGTCGCGATCCCGCCCTTCGCAGGTCCTTCCCCTGCACAGCCTGGCCGTACGCCCCATGCCGAGCGCCATGCGCGGCGCGCTGGTCCAGCGCGTCTCCGCCCTGCCCGACGGGCCGCTCGACGTCACCTGGCTCGCCGTCAAAACCCCGAGACTCCCCCTTGGCCGCATTCGCCTTCACTGGGAGCCCGCCTCCCTCGGAGGCTGGAACGTCACCGCCCACCTGGGCCTGGCCACCACCGAGGTGCATCTCGCCTCGTGGCCTGCTGCCCCGGACGACTGGCCCCGCCTGGTCCGCCCGACCCTTCACGAAGTGCTTGGCCTTTGCGCCGCCCTCGCGGTCGCGACCGCCGCCCTCGACCTCTCGAACCGCCTCGCCCAGGTCTGACCGAACCGCAGAAGGCCGCCCCGCACCGATCAGGTAGGGGCGGCCTTGCCGTACGCCCAGCCGCGTGTTGCGTACGCTCATCACCGACGAACGAGGAGGACACGATGGCCGACGACCAGCAACTCTGGGGGTACCCCGAGGTCGCCGCCCACCTGGGCATCAGCGTTGGGGCTGCCCGTAACCGCAAAAGCCGGGGCAGCCTGCCCGCGCCTGACGACACCACCGTGCCGGACCGGCCCCGCTGGAGACCCGCCACGTTCCAGAACTGGAACCCGGTCGGCCGAGGATTTCGTAGCGACCTACACCGCCCCTCCTCACAGGGGATCACGCCGTCCGGCTGACCGGCGCTCGCGCCCGCCCGTAGGCTGCGGCCATGACGTCCGATTCGCCGATGCCCTCCCCACCGTTCCCTTCGCCTGGCAACGCTGCGCTCCGGGTGGTCGTGGGCAACGCCATCGCATCAGTCCGCAACGGCGAAGCCTCTGTGGAGGACGCGATCCTCCACGCCGCCGTCCACGGCTGGTACGAGGGTCACATCCAGGGCGAGGACGAGTGCCCCGGCTGCGACTTCCGAGGCGGGCTGCCGAAGAACGGGAACCGCGGCTGACCATCTTGCAACGCCCAGGGGCGCCACCGACGTGTAGTCGGTGGCGCCCCTCGGCGTTTGGCATTCCGCTCGCCTAGTCCAGGTAGGTGCCGGCGAAGGCCCCGTCGAAGCCGAGCGCGGTGAGGCCCTGCTCGACGCTGGGGTAGGTCGTTCCCTCCGGGACGGCGATCAGGGCGTCGAAGTCCGCGCGGCTGATCTCGGGTTCAAGCCACTGGTTGCTGCAGCGGCAGCAGACCCAGACGTTTCGGCCGTGGTTGATGAGCAGCCAGTCGCGCCGGGCACGGCAGGCCGTACACATCACCGGGATCCCACGAAGGGCCAGTTCACGCGGGTGGCTGAGGCAACGCGTCGCGCCAGGGCCGCCGGGCGGCTGCGTCTCGTACTCGAGTTGCAGCAGGGGATCGGTACCGGCGGGGAGGACGGGCAGCACGGGTGCCGGCTCTGCGGGGCGGTCGGTGGTTCTGAGCACGAGCGTCATCTCCCGGTCGAGGTGCTTCTGTTTCCATCCGTAACAGCCGGTGGAACTGGCTGTCCAGGGGTTTCTCGAAGTCCGGCGGGCCGGTGAATCGGCCCGCCGGACCGTCGTCAGCGGCGCGGTGGGCGGTTGCGCGGGTCGGAGGCGGCGGGGCGAGCTGCTGCCGTGGGCGCCGTCCGGTTGTTGGTGCGATTGGTCGAGGCTTTCGGCTGGCTGGTGCCGGCCTGCGGGCGGCGGGTCGCTTCGCCCGGGTGAGCGGGGAGCTGGGCGAGACGGCGCAGTCGCCAGACCAGAACGTCGTTCACGTCCTCGGCGGTGTCGAGTTCGCGCATGTCGATGGCTTGCTGGAGAAGGGTCTTGGGGTCATGGCCTGCTTGCTCGGCCTCGGCAAGGGTGGCGGCCAGGGCATCGGTCTTCGTCGACGAGCTGTCTGCTCGCAACCCCTCTTCCGGCAGGGCTGCACGGATGGTGGTTTCGTGGGTTCGGCGTTCGGCTTCGGGCAGGGCGCGGCCTTGGTCGCGCAGTGCCTGCATGGGCGTGGCGGCGGCCTGGCGGTAGGCGGCTCGCAGATGCTCGGCGGTCTGTCGGGAGGCATGCGCCTGCTGGGCATGGCCACGAGCGGAGTGCCAGCGGGCGGCGGCCAGGGCGACTAGGACCAGGGTGGAGACGAGCATGGTGGTGGTGCCGCCGTCCTCGCCACGGCCGAGAGCGCTGCCGGCCTGGATGATGCCCCGGGCCGCCGAGCGGATCGCCCGGGTATCGGCACGCTCCGCTCGGACATGACTGCGGGTGGCACGCTCAAAGGCGCGAGCGGCTGCACCCAGCTCGGCGCGGGTGGCGGCCGGGGAGGTCTGTGCGACCGCGTCCAGGAGTTCACCGACCCCTACGAGTTGAGCGGCGGCTTCGTCGTCGTCGCTGTCGAGCAGGATGGCGACGCGCTCGGCGATGCCGGTGGCGCTGCGTCGTTCCCGGGCGGGCGGCGACCAGTCCGGTCGGCCGCTGGTGGCGGCCGAGGGCGCCGTCTGGTCGGCGGTGCCGTCGGCCAGGCGGCGGCGGATCTTGGGGAGCGAGAGGTCGGGAGCCAAGGTGGAGCCCGCGAACCAGATGGGCTCGCGGTCGCGGTTACGGTCACCGGGGAGCGCGACGTTGTAGCCGATGGCATCGCCAGATGGGGCGTTTCGGATCTTCACGCGCAGGCCCGCCTCGCGCAGCCTGGTGAAGAACTCCTCTTCGGTGGCGGCCCCGGCGAGGGCTTGGCGGACGGCTTCGCGGAGCGTCTCGCGTGGGGCCTCGGTGCGGCCGGTGCGCTCGGCCTTGAAGCGTTCGGCGCTGGTGGGGGTCTTGGCTCCGGTGCCGTCGCCGGGCTTGAGCTGGCGCAGGCCCATCTCCCTCTCGATTCGGCGGCATTCGGCCTGGGCCTTCTTGAAGTCGTAGTTCATCCTGGGGCGGCGCAGGTCGCCTCGGACCATGGTGGCCAGAATGTGGATGTGGTCGTCCGCGTGCCGCACGGCGACCCAGCGGCAGCCGTCCGGGTCGCCTTCGGGGGCGAGGTTGACGGCGTGGACCAGGCGGCGGGCGACGGTGTTCCACTCGGCGTCGGTCAGCATTCGGTCGCCGGGGTCGGTGCGGACCGAGCAGTGCCAGACGTGCTGGGCAGGTGCCGTGGTGCCGGCCTGCTTGACCCGCAGGTCCAGTGCTGCGGAGAGGCGGGCGAGGGTGACCTTGGGATCGGGGTCGGGGCTGGTGTCTCGTCCGGGGTCAGGGGCGAAGCCGTCCCAGCTCCCGACTAGGTGGGCGTCGGTGTGTTCGTCGCGTTTGCCAGGGCCGTACAGGTAGACGAGCAGGCCGTGGGTGCGTGAGCCGCGTCGGATCTTGGGGACCATCAGAGTCGTTTCTTCACCAGGGTGTCGGCCGCGTCGTCGATGCGGGCCAGGAGTCGGGTCAGGGTTGTGAGGGCGTGTTCGAGTTCGCCGGGTCGGGGCTGCCCTCCGGCGTTGTGGACGTAGGCGATCTGGTTGATGTTGTTGCCGACCCGGGAGAGGGCGGTGCGCAGGGCGGCCAGCTCGTCGATGGCAGCGTCGAGTTGTTCGTTGATGTGCAAGGTGGTGGAACCGCGGGCGGCGGTGAGGCCGGCGGCGGCGAGGAAGCGAGCGACGGTGACGCTGCGCTGCGCGGCGGCGGCGACGATCTCGGCTTTCTCTGTGTCGGAGAGGCGGGTGGTCGTCTTGCGGGTGCGCTCGGTCGGGTTGCGGCTGCGGCGGCGCGGCTTGCGGTCGGGGAAGGGGGACGCGCTCGGGCTCGGCTGCTCGCGGTCGCTGTGGCGGTCTGCTTCTCCCCCTGCGACCGGCGCCCCCTGGTGCCGGGAGTCCGGTTGGTCCCCGAGCGCCCTCGCTCGGGGACACACCCGCTGGACGCGGTCCGCGGCGCCCCCGGATTCGGGGAGGATGTCGGACC